>JAJZEV010000040.1 GCA_021805665.1 Pseudomonadota bacterium | reverse complement strand
CGGGCTCCTGGCGCATGGACTGCAATCGCTGGTGCAGACCGCGCCGGGTGCGGGCCTGTTCCCTTTCATGACCGAGGATTCGCTGGTCGGCTTCATCGAGCAGTCAAGCAAGTTTCTGAAGCCGGTATTCGCGGGCGACACGATGTACCCGCTGCTGGAAATCGACGAACTGACGCCCAACCGGACCACCGGCGTTGTGGGATTTAGAAGCACGATGCACAACCAGCGGCGCGAACTGGTCCTGGAAGGCCGGCAGCGGTATCTGCTGCGGCGCCGGCCGGCCGGCGGATGAACCGAATTGCAACCTGACGCAAAAATTCGATTACCTTACAATTAAGCTAATCTTGCCATTTTGCTGCCATGAGTCGGGGTCATGCTCACGACCATAGAAAACCCCACAGGTTCTCCCATGGCACGCATGAGCCGCAGAATGCACCCGGGTCGGGTGTTACGCGAGGAATACATGGAGCCGATGCGGCTCGATGCAACTGGTCTTGCCCAGGCTTTGGGCGTGCCGGCGAGCCAGATCGCCCCGGTGATCGAGGATCAAGGGCCGATGACGTCGGACCTGGCGCTGCGTTTGGCACGCTGCTTCCGCACCAGCCCGCAGTTCTGGCTGGGACTGCAAACCGCCTATGACCTCGCCACGACCCAGGCCCGCTTCGGCGCCGAGATCGAGGCTCGGGTTCAACCCCTGGCGGCTTAATCCGATCGCCGTTCCCCGGATCGGGACGGCGCGGCCCGCCGCAATCGCGGCTTTGCCTGTGGCGTCGTGGTGTCCAGCACCGCATGCAACGACGCCACGGTTTCCGGCGGAAGCCGGCCAATCACCTGCGCCAGCCGATTTGCCAGGGCCGTCTGTTCCGGGGTCAGCCCCGCCGTGTTCACAGTGACGCGCGGATTCGACAGTCTCGCCAGGCGCGACAGATCGTCCGCATCATCCCAGATCAGCCCGAAATACTCGTTCACCTGATGCACCAGCCCGGCGCTGGGGGCGCCGCGCTTGCCGTGCTCCAGCGCCGACAGATAAGCGGCGGATACCTGCAGCGCCTCGGCCAAATGCTTCAGGGTCACACCGCGATCGGCCCGCAACGCGCGCAACCGAGCACCGAACGGGGTCACCGGATTCGCCGCAGGATCAACCGGACGGAACCGGGGTTCAGCGCATGCGGATGCGCCGCCCCCAGGATCATCGGCCGGATTTCGGGCAGGTTCAGCCAGTGCGGAAACTCGCGCCGAATCACCCCGCCAGTCGCGCCGCTGCCGCGCCCGGTGACGACCTCGACACAGCGGACCTGTTCGGCATGGGCGGTGCGGATAAAGGACAGCAGCGTGTGGAACGCCAGTTGGGCGGTCATACCGTGCAGGTCCAGGGTTCGCATCGCCACCAGTTTGCCGCTGCGAAAACGCTGCCAGGTGGCACTGTCGATGCCGCCGGGCTGATCGCCAACACTCAGCGCGGTGGAAATTTTGCGTGGCCGAGGTGCCGGCGGGGCTGCCTTGGTGGCCGGTGGCGGCGCGGGTGGCGGGCTGCTTTCCGGTTTTGCAGGCTTGGGTGGCAGGCCGGGCTTACGCCCGCGCAAGGGCGCGAGTTTGCTGGCGTAATCGGCCCACAACGCCTGATCGGCGTCGCTTAGCCCGCGGCGGCGTGGCGGCATGACGATCTCCCGCGGCCTTCCGTCCATCGAAGCGTGCAATTCCTTACCGGGGTTCGCGGGACAGTCCCCGTGAAGCCAGCGCGTCGAGATAGGCTGACCAATTCTGGTCCTGCCGCTGCCCCAGTTCACGCAGGTAGTCCCAGGAGTAGATGCCGGAATCGTGCAGATCGTCGAAAACCAGCCGCACCGCGTAGTTGCCGACTGCCTCGATACCGGTGATGCCAACATGGCGCCGGCCTGCGACCGTTTGCTTCTGGCCGGGGTTGTGACCCTGAACCTCCGCACTCGGGCTTTCCACGCGCAGGTATTCGGCGGGTAATGCGAATTGGGTTCCATCGTCGAACGAGACATGGAGCACACGGGCTGCGCGATCCAGGCGGATTTCTGTCGGGAGGGCCATTATTCCTCCAGATTCCGGGCCTCTTCGGGAAGCATGATGGGGATTCCGTCGCGAATGGGATAGGCCAGGCCGGCTTTGCGGCTGACCAGTTCCCCCGCTGCCCGATCGTATTCCAACGGGCCTTTGGTTACCGGACAGACCAAGACCTCCAGCAGGCGCGGGTCGATCGCCGGTTCGGTGGGGGCATCGGTGTCAGACATGAGCAATCCTACTGAGGCATCGCTTCGAAATATACGAATCGCGTCACCGACGCCACCTGCCTTTGATCGTCATGGCAGGGCAAGCCTGACGGGCATTGAAATAAAGACCTGCCTCCACGCATTGGGGGAACCGCTGAGGGAGATCCAATCAGCATCTCCCTCGTCCGGCTTTTTCCAGGCCCCCTGACCCGTCGGCTCAGCCCCGGTTCGGGAGTTCCACCACCCCTGTCCCCAGCACGGACAACTCGCCGTCCTGGTTGTGGGCGGACTGCTCGATCTCCACCAGGAAGCGCCCGTCCTCCTGGAACTTCCGCACCACCTTGCCGCCGATGAACAGCAGGTCGCCCTCGGGATTATGCCGGCGGATTTTGCACGACGCCTTGCGCAGGAATCCGTCGTCGCCCATCCAGTTCGTCATGTGGTGGGTCAGCCACGAACACCGTTCGGGACCGTAATCGTACGCACCCGGCGCGCCGACCATCAGGGCGAATTCCGGCTCCCAATGCACGCGCTCCGGGCAATCGGGGATCCCGAACCGGTTTGGAATTCCCAGCCCCGGATGCTGGCTGACCTGCCGCCACGCCAGCTTGTTCGCCCGGATATACAACCCGCCCCAGCCCTGCGCATAGGCGATGAAGCCGGTCACCGTCATCGGCCCCTTTGCCATTGTCGGCAACGCCTCGCCAACCGAGACATCCTCCCAGTACCGCGGCCGCGATCCGCGTACTTCCTCGGTCTCATAATGCCGGTAGAGCTTCTGCAAATCGTCCTCGGTATAGACACGAGGCGGCTTTGCCCGCAGTTCCCGGTACTTCGTTCCTTCTTCCCGCGCCTGATCGCGGTCGGTGCGGAAGCACCAGCTATCCGCCTCGGCAATCAGATCGCCCTCGGGATTGAAGAAATTCACATGGTAGATCTGCTGAATCGCCCGCCCGGCGAACTTGGTATCGTGTTCGATCAGATCCTTCAGCCATGCCTCGGTGCGGATTTCCTGGTTGCGATAGACCGGCTTGTGCCACGTCCAGTCCGCCCCCGCCCACATCGCATGCACGCCCGGAATTCCGCCCACATATCCCGACACAATCCGGCTGGTCGCGAACAAGAAGCTAGGCAGCGCCACGATGCCACCGAAACGGGACTTCGCCGCATAGGCCGGATCGCACCACAGCGGGTTGTCGTCGCCGATCCCGTGCGCGTAGTGGCGGATGTTGTCGCGCGTCGCCTCATGGCACCACGGTTCCAGCGTGTTCTCGATATGCACGTTCTTGCGCGCACGCAACGCATCCAGCGCCTGATCGGTAATCTTGGCGAAGTGCCGCCTGGTTTCCACGTTCATGATTTTGCCATTTGCCTTTCCTGGTCCCGCAGGACCTTGCGATTGATTTTCCCCGCCGGCGTACGCGGCAGGTCCGGAACGAAAACGACGACCCTGGGATATTCGTGCTGGCTCAACCGGTTGCGCACGAACGCCTGAATATCCGCGACCTCCGGCACCGGCCCGGGTGCCGCGACGATGAACGCCTTCACCACCAGTCCGCGCAGCGCGTCGGGCACGCCGATCACCGCCGCGGCATGAACCCCCGGATGCGCCAGCAGCGCGTCCTCGATTTCCACCGCGCTCATGGTCCAGCCAGCCGAGATGATCACATCGTCGGCCCGTCCGGCGTGGTAGAAATACCCGTCCGCATCGACGCGCCCGCGATCCTTGGTCGGGAACCAGGCATCGTGCCGGCGCACCTTGATCTCCCCCAGTTCGCCCGCCGCGCATGGGGTGCCGTCCGGCCTCTGCACTTCCACCGCCACGCCCGGCACCGGCTTGCCCAAGGAGCCTTCCTTGACCACGAAATCCGGTGCGCCGGGATAATTCGCCAGCACTACCCCGACCTCCGTCGTTCCGTACATGCTGCACAGGGGCACGCCGAACGCCTGCTGAATATAGGCCGAGGTTTCCTGATCGATCGGTTCGCCGGTAAAAGACAGTTTCCGTAACGAGGTGCGATAATCCCTGACGTGCCCGGTATTACGCATCATCCGGTAATGCGTCGCCGCGGCGGACAAATTCGTCGATCCGAAATCCCGTAGCGCCTTCAGCAACCGTTCCGCGTCGAACCGCCCGGCATAGGCGCCGGTTTCGATCCCCAGCGCCAGCGGCGCCAGCGTCCCATGCCAAAGCCCGTGTCCCCAGGCCGGCGATGACGGACAGAAGAACCTGTCCCCCGGCCGTAAACCGGTTCCATACAGAGCCGCGTTCATCACCACGACAACGGCACGATGGGTGTGCCTGATCGCATCCGGCATTTCCCGCGTCGTACCGGATGTGTACTGGAATATCGCCAGGTCGGTGGATGCGGTCCGCACCTCATAACGATCAGGAAACGCTGCCAATCCCGCCATGAATGCATCATCCACGGCAAGAACCCGCGTGCCATCCAGTTCCATTTTCTTTTCGGGCGTGGTCAGCAGCAGAACCGGCGAGCAATCCCGCGTCCGCAGCCGCACCCCATCCGCCCCGAACAGGGTGAACAGCGGCACCGCGATCGCCCCGCGCTTCATCGTCCCGAACAGCGCCGCATAAAACGCCAAAGACGGTTCAAGCATTATGGCAACCCGATCGCCGGGGGCGACACCCTCATTCGCAAGCCAGTGCGCGAACCGAGAGGACCACACCGACAAACCGGAAAACGTAATAGTTTCGTCCGATCCATCCGCATGCGCCACGCGCAGCGCCACCCGCCCGTCCGTTGCGTACCGGTCAACGCATTCGTGGCCGATGTTCAGAGTCGCGCGATCGCCATCGAACAGGTCCCACATGGCAGCCGTGGAGAACATGGCCTGCGCATCCGCGTAGGTCGTGTAGTCGGTCAACTTCGGCATGCGACGCGGTTTCCTCCCTTTCGTCGGAACAGACTACAAACCGCACCGCGTGCGTTGTCAATATGCGCATATTATTGTATTAGGACAACATAAACATTAGACCATCAGAGGCCCCGAAACCCGGTCGGCCGCCCGAAATGCGCCCGCGCCACGAATGTCGCCTGATTGTTCTGCAACGAGGAGACATGCGACCCGTACATCGCCACATCGCCGAAATACCGCGCGAGCCGGCTGCCTTTCTTCGTAGGTGCAGAAAGGGAATTCTGAAACAGCAGCTCCACCGCCTGCCGCCCAAGCCCTCCCGCCTGCTGCGCCAGTGCCCACAGCCGCAGGTTATCCTCCACGCTGATCGGGGTGCGATCCCGTGCCCATCGCTGGCAAAATTCGGCGTATTTATCGGCCACGCCATACAGCACGGTTTCCGCCGCCTCGGTCATCGACAGTGCCAGCCCGAACGGCCGCAGATAATCCGGGTGATCGGCCCACAACAAAGCGGGGTCCGCCAATGACCGGTTCCGCGGCATCATCGTTTCGAATTCGTCCAGCGCGGCCCATGCCGCCCCGACCACGACCGACACTAAAGAGCAATGATACGGCCCCATCATCCGCCCCAGATACATCGGATTGCCGTGCAGCCTCGTGCCCGGGGTGCCGTCCTCCATTCCGTCCGGCCGAGCGGCGAGCCAGTCCAGTTGGATGGCCATGTGTTCGGGGATGAAGGCGTCGCGCACCAGCGCGCTGTTCGATCCGCTGGCCCGCATTCCCAGCGTGCGATCGCCGCCCCAGTCATCGACGATCTCGAACTCCGACCGCGGCACCACCACCTGACGGGCGGCCGAAGACCCCTCGATGGTCGCGCCGCACAACAGATGCGTGGCATAGGGGATGCCGGAGCAGTAATTCCATCGTCCGTTCAGTAAATACCCGCCATCGACTGGCCGCAGCGTCCCCATCGCCGCCGGCCGGTGCGGGGCGATGAAGTGGCCATCCGAACCGAACAGTTCGCGCTGCGCCCGTTCGGGCCAGTGCGATCCGACGACGTACGCGTGCGATCCGCCCAGCGACAGGCACCATCCCGCCCCGGGATGCCCGCG
>JAJZEV010000243.1 GCA_021805665.1 Pseudomonadota bacterium | reverse complement strand
GGTTGTTTCTGGTCGTGTATGGCGTCGCTGCCGGTAGATTGCCGCCCTGGCGCGGCCTGGGCATCGCTGTCCTGGCATGGCTGGGCACGAGCGCGACGATCCATGAGGTTGCCTGGACCCCGGTCTCGGCGCTGGTCCTGAACCTGGTGGTCTATGGCGCCGGCTTCGTGCTGCTGAAGACGATCCGAAGCCCCGAAGCCACGGTGATACCGCCCGCACCGCGGCGGCGGTTCGATCTTCTGGTCCGCGCGGTCGCGGTCGCCGGGTTCGTCTCCCTGGTAGTCGCGGTCAGCTCGGTACTGGGGCCCACCGCCACGGGGATCGCCGCTGTGTTCCCGATCAGCCTGATCAGCCTGATCGTCATTGTTCGGCCCCGGATCGGCGGTGTGGCGTCGTCCCTGCTTGCGGCCAATGCGCTGCGTGCGATGCTGGGGTTCGGGGCGATGCTGCTGGCACTGCATCTGGCGATTCCACTGTGGGGGACACCGGCAGCCCTCCTGGTTGCGTTGCTGGTTTCGGCAGCATGGTCCGCTGGGCTGCTGCTGTTGCAGACAAGAAGGCGCCCCGCACCGATGGAGATATAATGAAGGTTTGGTTGGGCGTTCCGTCACGCCTTCGCGCCAGCGGCGCCCCCTGCTACACTCACCGCGCCGCCCCAAGGATCGGCCGCCCGGGGTTCACAACAGGAGACTCGCGATGAAGCTCTACTACGCGCCCGGCGCCTGCTCGATCGGCATCCATGTCCTGCTGGAGGAGATCGGCAAACCCTATGAAACCGAGCGGGTGAACCTGCAGCAGGGCGAGCATTTCAAGCCGGCGTTCACCGCAGTGAACCCCAAGTCCAAGGTCCCGACCCTGGCGAAGGACGGCGGCTCCATCGTGACCGAATATCCGGCCATCGCCTATTGGCTGGCCAGGACCAACCCGTTCGCCGACCTGCTGCCGGACGATATCGATGCCGCGGCCCGGGCGATCGAACTCATGGACTACGTAATCGCCACCATGCACATGCAGGGCTTCGGCCGGCTGTTCCGCCCGGGCGCCTTCACGCCCAATCCAGCGGACGAGGACGCGGTGAAAGCCCGCGGCCGGGACATCGTCGAACGCGGCTTTGCCCTGATCGACGCGGCGCTGGAGGGCAGGGACTACGCCGTCGGCAAATTCTCCCTCGCCGATTCCGCCATCTTCTACGTTGAGTTTTGGTCGAAGCACTTCGCCATGACGCTGCCGGCGAACTGCGCCGCGCATCTGGATCGGATGCTGGCCCGGCCCGCCGTTCAACGTGTTATGCAACAGGAAGGCCTGGCCTGATCCGATGAATGTTTCCCCCGCCCACACAATCCACCCCGTCGCGTTCTGGTTCCTGCGTCATGGCGAAACCGACTGGAACGTGCAGAATCTGTCACAGGGAAACGTCGATATCCCGCTGAACGAAACCGGGCTGGCGCAGGCCCGCTCGGCCGCCCTGATGCTGCGCGGCAAGGGCAACATCAGGCACGTCATCGCCTCGCCGCTGGGCCGGGCCCGGGTCACGGCGGAGATCGCGGCGGCGGAACTGGGTCTGCCGGTGCAGTTCGACGACGGCCTGCGGGAGGTTGCCTTCGGCGTGATGGAAGGCAAACCCATGGGCGAGTGGTTCCAACCCTGGGTGGACGGACTGCTGACGCCCGATGGCGCGGAGAGCTTTCCGGCCCTGACCACCCGCGCGGTGGCAGCGATCAACCGGTGCATTACCCGCCCGCCGGAGGTGCTGGTGGTGGCGCACGGTGCGCTGTTCCGGGCGATTCGCGGGGCAATGGGGCATGAGCCGAACGTGCGGACCCGGAATGCGGTGCCGATCTGGTGCGAGCCGCCGAAAGACGGGGCGAAAGCGTGGGGGATTGCCTACGCGGATTGAGGACCGGCAGTTAGTAGTGGTACCGGCATTGCGCGATCAAAAGGCCGTCCTCGGTCGGCCGGTACACCAACCGATGTTCTTTGTTGATCCGCCGCGACCACCATCCGGCCAGCGCCCCCCGCAGGGGTTCCGGTTTGCCGATTCCCGCGAATGGAGTGCGGGAACATTCCTTGATCAATAGGTTCACGCGGTCCAGCAGGATCCGGTCGGTGGCTTGCCAGTGCAGGTAATCCGTCCAGGCACGCTCATGGAAGACCAGCCTCACTCAAGCAGCTCGTGCGCGGTTCCGCCGCCCTTGTCCAAATCGGCGACTGCTTCCATCAACCGCCCGGCGTTGACCGGACTTCGCAGCAAATAACGGGTTTCTTCCAGCGAGGCGAAATCCTCCAGCGACATCAGCACAGCCGCCGGCTTGCCCCGATCCCGCGTGATAATGATCGGCGTATGGTCGTCGGTGACGCTGTCTAAGGTTGCGGTCAGGTTCCGCCGGAACTCGCTGTAGGATGTTGTGCGCATTGTCTTCAGTACTCGATTACGTACTTAAAAGCAAGGGTAGCACGACGCCTCCTTGCGATCTCTTCGGCGGACACAGGACCCCTTGCACCCCGCCCTAGCTTCAAGGCGCCACACCGATCTCCACCAGCGCCTGGGTCCGCTTCGTCCGGACATGCTCCAAGGCCGCCGCCAGCACCCCTGCCAGTTCCCCCGGTGCCTCCACTTTCGCGGTCCATGCCCGGCTGGCCTCGGCGACCTTGGTGAAGTCCGGTGACGGCTCCAGGGACACCAGCGGCATCTGGTTCATCCGCGATGCATATCCGTCCGGGTACGTGCCCAGCACCGATTTGCGCACGGCACCCCATTCCCGGTTGTTCAGCACCAGTATCAGCACCGGCAATCCCAGGGCCTCGGCGATCTGATGGCAGGCCACGGGATTGGAGAACATGTACGATCCATCCCCCATGGTAGCGACGATCACCCCGTCCGGACGCGCAAGCTGCATCCCCAGCGCGCTAGGAAACGACCACCCCAGACCGCCGGAATGCGGTTCCTGATACCAACCGCTGGCCGTGCGCAGGGTCAGCGAATCCAACGGGCAGCCCAGTTCGGACAGCACGGTTGCGTCCATGCCCTCGATGGCGCGCGACAGGCACAGACTGACCCAGTCCTTGGTCATCCGCTCGCCGGAGCCGCCCTGTTCGGCCGCGCGCAGCGTCGCGATCCGGATCGCAGCCGTCCTGGCCACGACAGCGTCCCGCCGCTCACGGTCGGGGCGATAGGCGCGCATCGCGTTGGACAGGCCGAGGACAATATCGGTCAGTTCCCCGGCCAGCGAGACATCGGCCTGGAAGTTGCGGACCGGAAACCGGCTGTACAGCGGGTCCGGCCCGGCCTGGATCACCTTGCAGCCGGCCGCCAGCTTGTGGATTTCCGGCGACCAGGGGGCCAGGCTGTCCAGCACCAGCACGACGTCGGCCTCGCTGAGCCACGGCTCCGGATTCGATCCGGCACACATCGGATGATCCGTGGCGATCGCCAGTTGAATCGCCCAGTACTGCACCACCGGGATGCCCCAAGCCTCGGCCAGTTCCGCCAGGGCGGCAAAGGCCTCGGCTGACCCGGCGCCGCGTTGCGCCACGATCACCGGGTGGCGGGCGGCTGCCAGCAACGCGGCGGCTTGGGCCAGGGCCGCCGGGGCGGGGGCGAAGCCGACCGGGGCCATGCGGCTTGGTTGGTTCAGCGCACTGGACGGACACTGGCCGCACAGCACCTCGCGCGGCAGGCTGACATAGACCGGGCCGCGCGGCGTGGACGTGGCGATGGCATAGGCTCGATCCACCACCTCCAGCGCCTGTTCGGGGAAGCGCAGCTCGTAGTCCCATTTCACCGCTTCCCGGACCAGCGCGGTCTGATCGCGCATTTCCTGGCCCCAGCCGATGGGAACGGTGCGGGCACCGGGCCGCCCTTGCTCCAGCGTCGGGGTGCGACCGGAGAACAGCAGCACCGGGACATGTTCGGTGGCCATGTTGATGGCGCCGATCGCGCAGTTGGCGAGGCCGACATTGGTATGTGCCATGACCGCCTGAGCGCGGCCCGTCGCCAGGTAGTAGCCGTGCGCCATGCCCATCGCGGCGTGTTCGTGCGGGATCACGATCGCCTTGGGCAGGTCGATATCCTTGGCCCCGGCCTCGGCCAGGCCTTCGATGATGGGTGGGAAGTCGGTGCCGGAGTTCGCGAAGATATAGTCCACGCCGACGGCCTTCAGCCGAGCCAGAATCGCCCCTCCGGCGGTGATGGTTTCGGTTGGCTGCGACATCCCGGGTCCCCTGCTGACGACTGTTGGGGTTGCTCTACTGCAAGAAGCCCCAGCGCGCGACTGCCGGTTCGGCCGAGGCCCATTTCCAGGCGTCGGTCTGCTTGCAGATGTTGGCGGTGTACCAGGACGTATCGTCGTTGTCCTCGACCGAGAAGGCGATTTCCTTGCAGACGGCCAGCGGCGAGTCGATGACGCGCACCACCTGAAACCGGCCATGCTCGTCGCCGATCGGGATGGTGTGCTCGATCGTCCAGTCCGCCGAGGTGCCGACCGGCAGCTCGCCGACTGCCGCGGCGATGGCATCCTGTTCCGCGCCCTGACGGGTTCGGCCGACGACCCGAACCACGTAGTTGGCCGCGGTATCCGTTGCGACACCGACCAGGAAGCCGACGGCGGGGCTGCCGGTCGATGCACCCGCGACGCCGCCGCTGACAACGGCGGCGATCCGCACCGAGGAGGTGCAGCCGGCCAGCAAAACCAGCGCCGCCAGGGGCAGCGCCCTCACTGCAAATTGCCCCACCGATCGGTGGCCGGTTCGGCGGAGGCCCATTTCCAGGTGGTGCCGTCCAGGCAGACCGTTGCGGTGTAGAATGCCTTGTGCGGCTGCTCCTTCTCGACCGTATCGACCGAAAATACGATTTCCTTGCAACTGAACGCGTCGGACCCGATCAGCCGCGTGACGACGACATCGCCGTGTTCATTCGGTTCGATCGGGACGGCGTGCGTGTTGTCCCAATGGCCGACGACGTCCGGGTCCAGCGCACCCGCGGCGGCGGCGATCCTGTCCTGTTCGGTGGAGTGTGCGTCGCGCTCCACATACTGCAATCCGGCGTTCGCCCCGGCGGCGATACCAAGACCGATTCCCGTGGCCGCCGCGCCGCTTTTGGTGACCGCCCCGGCGACACCGGCACCAGCGATACCCGCCACGTCCGCGGTCGAAGCGGTCAGAACGGACCCACATCCAGAAAGCGTGAGAACCAACAGCAAAGGCACACAACTGCGCATCGCCGATTACCTTACCGGTGATCCGGGCGCGAGGTCCAATCACGCCATCGTCGGAACCGGCGGGTCATTTCATACCGGTGATCGAGGTTACCATCGTCCGTGGATCGCGCGTCGGCCAGCGGCCGGCATCGACCTGAACGATGAACTCGCCAACCAGACGGTTGAACTGGTCGGGGTCCTCCAGGTTGATGGTATGGCCGCAGTTCGGCATCACCGACAGCGCCGAGGACGGGATGGTCTGCTTCATCAGCAGCGCCGGTTGCAGGCAGGGCCAGTCCTCGTCGCCGGTCAGGATCAGGGTGGGCACGGTCAGCGCCGCCATCTGGCCCACCAGGTCATACAATGACGGCCGTTCCCCCTGCACGCCCAACTGGGTGTTGCGGGCGCCGATGACGGAATGTTCCGATAGTTGCTGCTTGAATTCGGCGAAACCGCGGGGGTCCTTATTTTCGAACTGCACGCGGGTTGGGCCATAGGCGTATTTCGCGGCGAAGGCCTCGATACCGTTTTCGTCCAGGAAGGCCGCGACGGCGACGACCTCGGAGCGGAATTTGTCGCGCTGGCCTTTTTCGGCCCCATAGCCGCAGCCGGCCACCGTCAGCGACAGTGCCCGGGCGGCATGACGGAAGCCGAAATGCAGCGTAGCGAACCCGCCCATCGACAGGCCGACGATGTGCGCCTTGTCGATCTTCAGATGATCCAGCACCGCGGCGATATCGTCGGCGGCGCGCGCCTGGGAGTATTTCGACACATCGTCGGGCACGTCGGACGGCGGATAGCCTCGCGCGCCATACGTTATCGCGCGATAGCGCTGGCCGAAATGGCGCATCTGGGCTTCCCATGCGCGGTGATCGCCAGCGTATTCATGCACGAAGATCACGGGCGTGCCGGAGCCTGTTTCTTCGTAGTAGAGGCGGACACCGTCGTCTGTGGTGGCGAAAGGCATGCGGAACTCCTGAAGGCGATGGCGCATCCTACGCAACCTTTCGCGGCTTTCCAGGGTGAATTGCACGGCGAACGCGGTTG
>JAJZEV010000345.1 GCA_021805665.1 Pseudomonadota bacterium | reverse complement strand
GGCGCCCCGGCGCGGCGCGGGGCGTCCATACCGTCCGCTGTTCAGCGGCGGAGAATCAGGCGGCGGAACGGGATCGTTCGGATCGCTCATGATGCCAGCTCAGTTCGTATTGTACGTCGCGTTCACCGGAGTCGGCCGCGGCGCCGGCGGCATCGATCCACCGCGCGCCATACCCAGCAAAGACCCGCCATACGGCTGCGGGGCGGGTTGCCTCTGGTAGGTTGACGCGGGCTGGTTGCCGCCAGTCTGGTTGACCTCCGCTTGATTGCCAGCCACCTGACTGCCGGTTGGCCGGTTCGCGGGCGCACCGGCCGGCGACGGACGCGGAGCAGCCAGAACGATCGGGCGCGGCGCCCCGGATTGTGCCGGCGCCCGGGCTTGAACCTGAGGCTGGACTTGAGACTGAGCTGGCGCCCGGGCCGACACTTGAATCGGCGACAGGGTCTGGTGCTGCGCCGAAGCGGCACGCTGATCCGCCGGATGCGCTTCGGCAGCCGCGGCCGGACGCGGCGGTGCCTCGGTTACCGCCGCACGGACAGCCGCGAGCTTGAGGTCGGGCTGATGCGGCACCGCGGCAACCACGGGCGCCTTGGCGGCGGGGGCCTGCAACGCCGGAACCGGGGGCACGGGCAGCGCGGCCGCGATCGCCGGGGCGGCTTCCCCGTCCGCCGGGTCGGGCTGCCGCGGTTCCGCGGCCGCCACCGGCTGGGCATCGCCGGCATCCGGCACCGGGGCGTCCAGCAATGGCGCCGCCGGTTCCGGGGCGGCGATCCGGATCTGCGGCAGCTTGCCGTTCAGATCGGCCAGGCTGGTGAACTGGGCCGGATTGATCGACTTCATGTTCAGATAGGTATCGCTGAACTGCCGCAGCCGCTCCGGATCGTTCAGCATGGTCCATTCCGCCGACAGCAAGCGGCTTTGCTCCCGCAGGGCCGTGGTATCGCGGACGGTCTTTTCGATCGTCCGGTCCAGCACCTGCACCTCGTGCTTGGACTGATACAGGTACAGGCCAGACCCGCATGCCAGCAGGAATGTCAGGACGGTGAGCGGTCGGATCATGTGTCGCGGCCCCTGCCGATACGTTCCAGTGCGCGCAGACGGGCGCTGCGGGAACGCGGATTACGATTGGTCTCGTCGTCGCCCGGACGCAGCGCCCTGGCGGCGATCATGCTGAAATTGGGCGTCGCGCGCGTCATCAGTCCGGCCGGATTGTGACGGGACGGTGACCCCGCACGGCCGGCGGCCCCGGTCATGAAACGCTTGACGATGCGATCTTCCAGGCTGTGGAAGGAAACCACCACCAGCCGGCCGCCGGGCGCCAGCAGACCGGCCGCCTGATCCAGCGCATCCTCGATCTGCCGCAACTCGTCGTTGACCTTGATCCGCAGCGCCTGAAAGCTGCGCGTGGCCGGATGGTTGCCCGATTTGTCGGGCGGCAGGACCGACCGGACGATCTCCGCCAGACGGCCCGTGGTTTCGATCGGCGCTTCCGCCCGGGCCGCGACGATGGCATGGGCGACGCGGCGGGACGCGCGCTCCTCGCCCAGTTCATACAGCACGTCGGCAAGGTCGCGTTCCGGCAGGGAGTTCACCAGGTCGGCGGCACTGGTTCCCTGCTTGCCCATCCGCATGTCAAGCGGGCCGTCGTGACGGAACGAAAAACCGCGTTCGGCATCGTCGATCTGGAACGACGACACACCCAGATCGAGCACGACACCGTTCAGTTCGGTGACACCCGCACCGGCCAGCAGGGCGGCCATATCGCCGAACGTGCCATGCAGCAGATGCAACCGGCCGGGAAAGCGGGTGGCCAAGGCCGCGCCGCGCTGGATCGCGTCCGGATCGCGATCGATCGCATACAGCGTGCATCGGGCCTGTTCCAGGATCGCCGCCGCATAACCGCCGCCGCCGAACGTACCATCCAGGTAAATGCCGCCGTCAACCGGGGCCAAAGCGTCCAGCACCTCGCCCAGCATCACGGGAATGTGACCGGTCATGCCGGCACCACGGTCCGCAGGGTGAAGCCGGCGGCCTTGGCACGCTCGCGAGCCTCCGCCAGACGGCGGGCCCCGGCCGCGGGTTCCCATATCTGAAATGTATTGCGCGTGCCGATGAACATCAGTTCCTGCGCCACGCCGGCATGGGCCAGCAACGGGGCGGGAATCATGATCCTGCCCTCGGTATCGGTTTCCAGCGGATGCGCATCACCGAACAGCGCCATGACGAAATCTTCGTATTCCGGACTGAACTGGCTGTAGCCCGCGGCCATCGGCTCGCTGAGGGCTTCGAAGCCTTTCTGGGTCCAGCCCTCGATGCAGGGGTTCTGATGCGACGGCCGCAGATACATCGCAGCCAGCGGGGCGGCAGCGCCCGCATGACTTGTCTGTTTGAGAACAGAACGAAATTGCGCAGGGATCGACACACGCCCCTTGGCGTCCCGCTTGCTGTGATGTGTGCCGATAAAAAGGGTCATTCGGACCCGTTGGCCTTTCGAACCGGGGGTAACGTGCATGGGCAGTCAAGGCATCGACGCGGCGGCGATGGGTGGCATTGAAGCGGGTTACTCGCCGCATCCAGTCAGGCGCCCCTGTGGACGATGGTCCATCATGGGTGTCATTGGGATAGCATGGGAGGGGATGGGAAGTCAAAGACCTTGGCCACTCTACTGGAGGATTCCACCGAAACTTTCCCGGCTTCGTCAGATACTTACCGGCCACCATCCGAGTCACCTCAAGGGGTTTCTGTCGAACGTTAATATTCGCGATTTGTTCTTGTGGACAACTTTGTGGAGTATTTTCGGACAACGCCGCACACCGCCCGGAAGCGGCCGGGGGCGTGGCGACCGGGGTCGATTCCAATCGGGGGAAAACTGCCAGACAGCCTGTAAGCCGGGTTCTGTCCGCCCCTTGCGGGACGGGACGACCATTCCTCTGGGACGCGTCTTGCAACGCGCCTCACGCGACCAACCCGAGCGGCGGGACAGGAACGTCCCAGCGATTATCACGGTATCGTGACATCGCAGCCTCTCCTATTCGGTCTTGCTCCCGGTGGGGTTTACCGTGCCGCCCCTGTTGCCAGGGACGCGGTGCGCTCTTACCGCACCGTTTCGCCCTTGCCCAAGGGACCGGCGAACCGGTCTTGCTCGGGCGGTTTGTTTTCTGTGGCACTGTCCCTGGGGTCGCCCCCGCCGGCCGTTAGCCGGCACCGTGTTCCCGTGGAGCCCGGACTTTCCTCCACCAGCGGGATTGCCCCGCCGGCAGCGGTCGTCCGGCTGTCTGGCGAGGCGGGGTGTGCGCTTGTTCCGGGTATGGGGTCAAGCGCAAAGGGTTGCGCCGGCCCCGGCCGTTTCAGGACAGGGCGGACGGGTCCGGACGCGCGATAATGCCGCCGCCCAGAATGCGGTCCCCCGCATAGAACACGCAGGCCTGGCCGGGCGCCGGCAGCGCGGGCTGGTCCAGCGTCACGATGACGGAGCCATTTTCGGTGCGCACCGTCGCCGGCCCGGGTTCGTCCCGGGCGCGCAGCTTGACCGCACAGTCCACTTCATGCGGCGGTTCGGGAACCAGCCAGTTCACGTCGCGCAGACGCAGCGAACGCATCGCCGTCCCACGCGGTCCCACGACCACGCGCCGCCGCCCGGGTTCGGTGGTCAGCACGACCTGCCGCTGGCCATCGACCATCGCGGCATTTCCCAGGCGCTTGCCCTGGCCGGGCGTATAACGGGCGATCCCGTCATGCGTGCCGACAACCTGCCCGTCGGCGGTCACGATCTCCCCGGCCGCCAGCGCGTCGGGGCGGTATTTGGCGATCGTGTCGGTATAGTTGCCCGAGGGCACGAAACAAATGTCCTGGCTGTCCGGCTTGTCCGCCACGCCCAGCCCCAGGCGCTGGGCGATGTCGCGCACCGCCCGCTTGTCCTGCATCCCGCCCAGCGGGAACAGGCACAGATCCAGTTGCTCCCGCGTCGTCGCGTACAGAAACCAGCTTTGATCCCGGGCCGGATCGACCGCGCGATGCAGTTCCGCCCCGTCGGGGCCATCGACGCGCTGCACATAATGGCCGGTGGCCAGCCGTTCGGCACCCAGATCGCGGGCCAGCACCGACAAGTCGGCGAACTTCACCGTCTGGTTGCAACTGATACAAGGCACCGGCGTTTCGCCGTTGGCATAGCTGTCGGCGAACGAGGCGATCACTGCTTTGGCGAAGCGCTCCTCCGCGTCGATCGTGTAGTGCGCGATGCCCAGACGATCCGCTACACGGCGGGCATCGTGGATGTCCTGGCCGGCGCAGCACGCGCCCTTGCGGCCGGAGGCGGCACCGTGGTCGTACAGTTGCAAGGTGACGCCGATCACCTCGTGCCCGGCTTCGTGCAGCAGGCCGGCAACCACGCTGCTGTCCACCCCGCCGGACATGGCGACCACGACCCGCATGACTATCCCTGCGCGTTTCGCGTGCCGGCCGGCAGCTTCACCACCAGCCCGTCGAGCGCATCGGTCATCACGATCTGGCAGCCCAGGCGGGAGGTCTGGGTCAGTCCGAACGCCAGGTCCAGCATATCCTCCTCGTCCTCGGTCGGGCTTGCCAGCTTCTTGAACCAGCCGGCATCGACGATGACGTGGCAGGTGGAACAGGCCAGCGAGCCCTCGCACGCGCCTTCGATATCGACACCGTGCTTGTGGGCGATTTCCAGCACCGACAGGCCAAGCGGCGCGTCAACCTCGCGCGCCGCGCCGTTGCGCTCGATGAAAGTCATTTTGGGCATACGAATTCAGGCCTTGGTTTCGGTGGCTGCGGAGCAGGCCGCATGGGCAGCGGACAATGCCGCGGCGGCGTAGTCGATATCGGCGGCGGAGGTAAAGCGTCCAATCCCGATACGCAAGGTCCGCGAGGCCTGCTGGTCGGAAAGCCCCAATGCGCGCAGCACATAGGACGGCTCCACCTCCGCGGAGGAGCAGGCGGACCCGGTGGACACGCACAGATCGGGCAGCGCGGCCATCAGGTCGAACGCGGTGGCGGCGGGGAACGTCACGTTCAGATTGCCGGCGATACGCGCCCGCATGCTGGCGTTGATGCCGATACCCGGAATGCCGGCCCGCAGGCGTTTCAGCAGATCGTCGCGCAGGACGGCGATGCGATCGGTATCTGCTGCCATTTCGGCGGCGGCCAGCCGGCACGCCTCCCCCAGCCCAACGATCAGCGGGGTCGCCAGTGTGCCCGATCGCAGCCCCCTCTCCTGCCCCCCGCCGGAGAACAGCGGCAACAGCCGCACGCGCGGGCGGCGGCGGACGAACAGCGCGCCGACGCCCTTGGGACCATAGATCTTGTGACCGCTGACCGAGGCCAGATCGACCTTCCACCCCGTCAGATCCAGCGGAATTTTCCCCGTGGCCTGCGCGATGTCGGTGTGAAACAGCGCCCCGGCCTCCTTGGCGATCGCGGCAAGGCCGGCGATATCCTGGATCACGCCGGTTTCGTTGTTTACCGCCATGACGCTGACCAGCAGCGTGGGGACAGTCAGTGCCTGGCGCAGCACCTCCGGATCCAGCAACCCATCCGGGGCAACCGGCAGCACAACCGGTTCGAACCCTTCGGCGGCGAGGTCGGCGACAGACTCCAGAACGCATTTATGTTCGGTCGCCACGGTAACGATGCGGCGTCTTGGATCGCCCATGCTGGCGGCGAAGCGGGCGGCACCCTTGATGGCGATGTTGTTCGCCTCGGTGGCGCCGGAGGTGAGGACGATCTCCCGCGGCTCCGCCCCCAGCAGAGCAGCAACCCGCGCTCGCGCGGCTTCCACGGCCACCTCGGCCGTCCGGCCCATCGCGTGTTCGACGCTGTGCGGATTGCCGTAATCTTCCGAGAACCAGGGCAGCATCGCCTGAACCACGCGCGGGTCGCAGCGCGTGGTTGCCTGGTTGTCCAGATAAACGGGCCGGTTCGGGCTGGGCGGCATATCGGTCATCCGCAACAGATAGGGTATCGGGGCGGTCAGCGAAATGTCGGGCCGCGCTTTTCGGATGGCAGTCCCGCCGACAGCCGCTCCGCGACCCGGGCATAGGCGGCGGCGAAGGCGTCGATATCGGCGGCGGCGGCGTTCCAGGGCAGCGACACACGGATCGCCTGCCCGGCCAGCGCGCCCAGGCCCATCGCTTGCAACACATGACTGGTCTGCACCTTGCCGGAACTGCAGGCCGCGCCGGCGCTGACCGCGATCTTCTCCAGATCCAGGGCGATCACTTGAACACCGGCGGCCGCGCCGGGCAGCGCCAGACAG
>JAJZEV010000303.1:18099-23582 GCA_021805665.1 Pseudomonadota bacterium | reverse complement strand
TGGTGCCGGTGGCGGCGTTCCTGACGGAACCGCGTTAGACGACCGGGGTTGCCCCGCCGTCCATGTTGATCGCGGTGCCGGTGGTGAAGCCGGCATGGTCGCTGCACAGGAAGCAGGCCATGGCGGCGAACTCCTCTGCCTTGCCGATGCGCCCCAGCGGCACGTTGGCGCCCATTTTCGCGGCGAATTCGTCATAGGACACGTTGGACCCCGCCTGAGCGTGCCGGCGGCGGTGCTGGTCGGAATCGATCAGACCCACCAGCAGCCCATTGACCAGAATGCCGTGCGGCGCGCCCTCCCCCGCGAGGACTTTCATCAGCGCCATGCCGGCGGCGCGCGACACCGCTGTCGGTGCCCCGTTGGCGCGCGGGGCTTTGGCGCCGCTGTTCAGAACGTTGATGATGCGGCCCCATTTGCGCTCTTTCATCCCCGGCCAGCACAGCCGGCTCAGCCGGATCGCGGCGAACAGCTTCAGGTCCAGGTCGTCCTGCCAGATTTGGTCGGTGATCTGGTCGGACGGCATCGCCCGCGAGATGCCGGCGTTGTTGATCAGGACGTCCACCTGCCCGAACGTGCCGATCACGTCGGCGAATGTCTTCGTTATGTCATCGGCCTTCGACACGTCGCACTGGAACGTGGCGACCTTGCCGGAGGCGCCTTCGGATGCGAAGGCTTTGGCCTGCTCCAGCGTGTCGGCGCTGCGTGCCAGGATGGCGACGTTGGCGCCAGACGCGGCGAACTCCTTCGCCATGGCCAGACCCAGCCCCTTGCTGGCTCCGGTAATGATCGCGGTCCGGCCGTCAAGACGTACTTCCATCGGTTTCCCCCCTATCGATATCCTTACTGTGGGAGAGATACCCAAAGCGCGCAACGCGTGCGAGATTTCGATAATGTCCTCATTCGAATTCGTCTCCGGCGTGTTGTTGCTGATCGCGTTCCTGGGGGTGGTCAATCACCGCTATCTGCATTTGCCGCGTACGATAGGGCTGTTGGCCGGCTCGCTGGTGCTGTCCATCGTCATCATCCTGATCGACCGGTGGGTCGATGCCGTCGAGTTGCGGCAGGCCTGGGGCGACCTGGTCGCATCCACCGGCATGCCGCATGTGTTTCTGGACGGGCTGCTGGCGTTCATGCTGTTTGCTGGCAGTTTGCATGTCGATATGGACAGTCTCCGAGCGCAGAAATGGACGGTCCTGGCGTTGGCGACGATTGGCGTGGTGCTGGCGACCGGCTTGTACGGGGTTGGGATTTGGTATGTCTTCGGCGGCACCGTGCCGCTGCCGTGGTGCCTGGCCCTGGGTGCGTTGTTGGCCCCAACCGATCCGATCGCGGTCGGCGGGTTGCTGAAAAATGCCGGCTTGCCGCCGGGTCTTCTGGCGGTCGTGAACGGCGAGAGCCTGTTCAACGACGGCGTTGCGGTGGTGATCTTCACCGTGATGCTGGACTGGGCGAACGGGCACGTCTCCACGCCCGGCACGATCGGGATGGAACTGCTGACCGAGGCCGGGGGTGGGATCGTTCTGGGTTTCGTCACCGGGTATATCGCCTACAGATCGCTGCGGCTGGTGGATGACCCGGCGTTGGAACTGACCATGACGCTGGCTTTGGTGACGGTTACCTACAGCCTCGCGGCGGCGCTTCATGTGTCGGGCCCGCTGGCCGTTGTGGTCGCGGGGCTGCTGACCGGGCATCGATCGACCCGATATGCGATGACCGACCGATCTCGGCGGGAAGTCGTCCTTTTCTGGGATCTGATGGATGAACTGCTGAACGCGGTCCTGTTCCTGCTGATGGGGTTTGCGCTGCTGTCGGTGGAGATCAGCGCGCGGCTGCTTGCCGCCGCCGCCGCGGGGATCGGTCTGGCCTTGGTAATCCGGCTGATCAGTGTTGCGGTGCCAACCACCCTGGTCCATCTGCGCAGCCTGCCGAAAATACGCGGGGTCGCGGTCCTGACCTGGGGCGGGCTGCGCGGCGGGATATCGGTCGCGCTGGCCCTGACGCTGGAGCCTTCGCCCTATCGCGGGTCGCTGCTGGCGGTCTGTTACGCGGTGGTGGTGTTCACCATCCTGGTCCAGGGCTTGTCGATGCCCATTCTGATTCGGCGGCTGTACCCTCCTACAGCAGCCCCGCCACGATAATTGTCGCCAGCCCCAGGATGAGGTTCACCCCGATCAGCTTGCGGATACTGTCCAATGTGGAGACCATCCGGTTGCGGTCGGTGGTGCGGCGGAACTGGCGGTAGGGGCCAAAGAAAATCGCCAGGAAGACGGCGCCCATCAACAGGCCCAAGGCCATCATCGCATTGATCTGCCACGGCGCGGTCGCCATGTCCCAGTGCAGGCCGATCATGGCGAATCCGGTGAGAATGGCGATGGGCATGGCGTGCCAGATCACCAGGAAAAACCGTTTGAACACCCGCGTGTGCAGCAGCATGCGCTGGGGCGGATCGATCGCCGCCATTCCGGGGCGCAGCACGGCATAGGCGAAGAACATACCGCCCACCCACAGCACCGCGCACAGCAGGTGAAGCGCTTTCAGGCCCGCGTAAAGCGTCATCCGATCATCTCCAGTAACTCGGTCAGCAAGGCACGTAACTCATTCGCGGCGATTGATCGAGGGGCGGTTTCGGTGACCCCGAGTCCCTCGGCGAAGGCGGAGGCAAAGCCGGTGCGGTTGCCGATGGTGGCGGTCAGCAGCGGTTTGCCGTCCTGCTGCATCCGGGCGGTCATGGTCTCGCGCAGTTTGCCCGACGACGGGACGCGGTTGAGTACGATGGCGGCCCGGCGCTTTTCGTTGGCGGCCAGTTTCAGCGTACCTTCGGCCGCCCAGATATCGGGCGGGCTTGGTTGCACGGGGATCAGCACCAGGTTGGCACCGCGGATTGCCAGGCGGGCGTCGGTGTCGATCTGGGGCGGGCTGTCGATGATGACGAATTCATGGGCGGACTTCAGCCGGTCCAGTTCGCCGGTTACGCGCCAGCCGGACACGTCGGAAAAGGTTAATTTCGCGGCCGTACCGGGGCGCAGTGCGTGCCAACGGGTCAGGCTGTGCTGGGGGTCGATGTCGAGCAGTGCGGTTTTGCGCGATGGGGCCAGGGCGGTGGCCAGGTTGGCCGCGAGCGTGGTTTTGCCGGTGCCCCCCTTCTGCTGTGCGACGGTAATGACGATCGCCATGCGCGCAAACTCCTGCCGGTGAATACGGTATTGTCCCAGATGCTTGGATTCGGCGCCAGGACCCTGTGCGATTTCGTACGACAGGCCACGCTCGCTTTTCCGCCGGGGGCGCCCTATCCTGGCCGGGAGGATGAAACGGGACAGGCAGAATGCCAGCCGATCGACCAAAGGGCGAAGGGTGTTATCGCCTGGATTCGCCGCACTGCGATCATGATTGGCAGGCGTATCACGGGATACGCCGGCGGGTGTTCCACTTGCCCACCCCGGATGAGCCCGGATCGCCGGATTGCCATCCGCTGGTGCTGTTCCTGGGTGAGCGGCCGATCGGCGCCATCCAGGTGGACGAGCTTTCCAATCAGGCCGCGGCTCTGCGGCTGGTGGCGATCGACCCACCGTTCCAGGGCGGCGGACATGGCCGGGCGATGCTGGAGCATGCGGAACAGTTCGTGCGGGGACTGGGGTGTAAGAAGGCGGTGGTTTACGCAACGCCGGAAGCCGCGGGGTTTTATCAGTCCGTCGGATACGACGAGGAGGACTGGGACGAGGTCTGCATGGGCGGCATCGTGCAGATGCTGAAGGTGCTGGATTAGGGACGCTGGAGCGAACCGGCGCGGCGTCGCGGCGGGCTGTCCGCATTGCCATCCTTGACGCCGCGCGCGATCCTGCACGGCAAATGCGCGGGGAGCGAAATATGCCGGAAAGTTACGACTATATCGTCACCGGGGCCGGGTCGGCGGGCTGCGTGCTGGCGGCGAGGCTGACGGAATCGGGCCGGTTCAAGGTGCTGCTGCTGGAAGCGGGCGGCAAGGACACCAGCTTCTGGATCCACACGCCGATGGGGTATGCCAAGACGTTCGTCGATCCCAAAGTGAACTGGAAATTCGAATCCGAACCGGAAAAGGAGTTGAACGGGCGGACGATGTATCAGCCGCGCGGGAAGGTCCTCGGTGGTACCAGCTCGATCAACGGCATGATCTACATGCGCGGCAACGCGGCGGATTACGACCAGTGGCGGCAGTTGGGCAACGACGGCTGGGACTACGATTCCGTGCTGCCCTACTTTCGCAAGGCCGAAGATAACGAACGCGGTGCCGACGCGTATCACGGTTCGGGCGGGCCGTTGCGGGTATCTAACCAGCCGTACGAGTGGGAAATCGCCAAGGCGCTGCTGGAAGCCTGCCAGCAGGCGGGCATTCCCTATAACCCCGACTTCAACGGCGCGAAGCAAGAGGGCTGCGGATACTATCAGACTACCACCAAGGACAAACGCCGCTGGAGCACGGCGGCGGCGTATCTGAAGATCGCGAAGTCCAGGCCCAATCTGACGATCGTGACCAACGCGCATGCCACCCGGGTGCTGTTCGAGGGGAAAAAGGCCGTCGGGGTGGAGTTCCGCACGCCGCGCGGTCTGGAAACCGCGCTGGCGGGGCGGGAGACGATCGTTTCGGGCGGCGCTTACGGATCCCCGCAGTTGCTGCAACTGTCGGGCGTCGGGCCGGCACAGCATCTGACCGAGATGGGCGTGGAGGTGGTTCACGATCTGCCGGGCGTCGGGTCCAACCTGCAGGACCATTTCAACACGTATTGCACGTACCGGATTTCCCGGAATCTGTCGTTGAACGCGCTGCAATACAGTCTGCCGCACCGGTTGCTGGCGGGGGCGCAATATGTGTTCCTGCGGTCTGGCCCGATGTCGGGCAACGGTATGTATGTTGGCGCGCTGGTGCGTAGCGACAAACGTCTGGAACGGCCGGATTTGCAGT
This sequence comes from Pseudomonadota bacterium, assembly GCA_021805665.1. Lineage (GTDB taxonomy): Bacteria > Pseudomonadota > Alphaproteobacteria > Acetobacterales > Acetobacteraceae > Rhodopila. Next base: position 18,646 of record JAJZEV010000303.1, on the reverse strand, counting down.
TCAACATCTCCGCCTGGAGCACGATCGACCGCACCGCGGACGGGATCGTTTCTCATCCGTTCCCGGGGATATCGATCAGCCCGGTGCATCTGGCGCCGGAGGGGCGCGGAACCGTGCGGCTGAAAGCGAACGATCCGTTCGCGCCGCCCGAAATCAAGTTCAACTTCCTGCGGTCGGAGAACGACATGCGTGTCATGATCGCCGGCGTCCGTATCGCCCGGTCCATCGCTCGGCAGCACGCCCTGCAACGGCTGATGGTGGAAGAGACCGCGCCCGGAGTGGTCACCCGAACCGATGAGGAAATCGCCGAGGATGTGCGCCGGCGGGGCGTGTCGAACCTGCATCCGGTGGGAACGTGCGGGATGGGCAGCGGTCCGGCGGCGGTGGTGGACTCCCGCCTGCGGGTTCACGGGATGGCCGGGCTGCGGGTGGTGGATGCGTCCATCATGCCGGTGATCGTGGCCGGCAACACCAACGCGCCTACGATCATGATCGCGGAGAAAGCCTCCGACATGATCCAGCAGGATGCGCGGGCGGCCTGAAGGAC
>JAJZEV010000303.1:5591-17719 GCA_021805665.1 Pseudomonadota bacterium | reverse complement strand
CCGGAACGAACACGGCTGACACCGTGTCGCATGGTCAGGCGGTAGGCGCCGCGTGCGCCGGCCGCGGGGCGATGGTGAACCGGGAAAATGACCGCCTCCCCCTGGCGCAGCGGAACCACCATCCCGCGCGACTGGGCGCGTGGACGTTGCTCTACCATGATGAACTCGCCGCCGGTGAAGTCGGCATCGGGGGCATTCAGCAGGATGGCTGCCTGCAGCGGAAACACCATGTCCCCATAGAGATCCTGATGCAGGCAGTTGAAGCCGCCCGGCCCGTAGCGCAGCAGCAGTGGCGTCGGCCGGGTCTGGCCGGCGGCATGGCATTGCGCCAGATAGGCATCCAGCGTGTCAGGGAAGGTTCCTTCCTGTCGCAAGGTTCGCCGCCACTGGTTCGCCACCTCCGCGAGAGCGGGATACAGCGCCGCGCGCAAGGCGGCGATCGGATCGGGCAAGGGATACGCGAAGTATTTGTACTCTCCGCGGCCATAGGCGCGCTGTTCCATGACGATACGCTTCCGGAAGCGGGACTCGTCTTCGTACAACGCAATCATTGCCGCGCACGAAGCGGGCCGCAGCAGCGGGCGGACGGCATATCCGTCCACGGCAATGTCTTCGGCCAGGCCGCCGAGATCAGGTTCGATGGTTTGCATGCGCTATCCTATGCGGCTTCCGCCAGGCTCGCATCCCGTTATGTGCTTCGGAACCCGAACGCATCCCGCGCGTTATCCAATTTCACCGGTTACCGAGGAGGCGAAAATGGACGATCGCGTTGAAGGCACGGCCCGTGAGTTTGGCGGCCGGGTGCAAGAGGCTGTCGGTAGCGTTACCGGCGATAACAAGACCCGATCCGAGGGCCTTTATAATCAGGCATCCGGCCAGGCTCAGCAGGCGGCTGCCCAGTTCAGCGATGTGGTAAAGGCCCAGCCCGTCGTGGCATCGCTGGTCGCGCTGGCCATCGGCTACGTGCTCGGGCGGCTGACGGCATAAGCCGTCCGCGATTGAAAGGGGGGCACGACGCCCCCTTTTTTTGTTGTCCATCCCGGAACCACGAGGTCACGATGCCGCCTGCCTTTAACAAATCCCGCGTCAGCGAAGGTTCCTCCCATCAACTCGGCGCGACATGGGACGGGCTGGGGGTCAATTTCGCGTTGTTTTCCGCCAACGCAACCAAGGTCGAACTGTGCCTGTTCGATGACACCGGGCAGCGGGAGCTGGAGCGGATCGAACTGCCGGAATATACCAACGAGGTCTGGCATGGATATTTGCCGGATACCCGGCCGGGCACGACTTACGGGTACCGGGTTCATGGCCCTTATGAGCCGGATTCGGGCCACCGCTTCAACCCCAACAAACTGTGCCTGGACCCTTATGCCAAGGCGCATATCGGGACACTGCGGTGGGACCCGGCAATTTTCGGCTACATCATGGGCAAGGAGGATACCACGTTCGACGAGCGCGACAGCGCCCCGTTCGTGCCGAAATCCCGGGTGATCGATCCCGCATTCACCTGGGGGCGGGAGCGGGCGCCTTCGGTGCCGTGGGACCGGACGATCATCTACGAAACCCATGTGCGGGGCTACACCAAGCTGCATCCGGCGGTGCCGGAGCATTTGCGCGGCACTTTCGCCGGGCTGGGACGCAAGGAAGTCGTCGATTACATCAAGACATTGGGCGTTACCTCTGTCGAACTGCTGCCGATTCATGCCTTCGTCAACGACAGTCATCTGCTGGAACGGGGACTGACCAACTACTGGGGTTATAACACCATCGGTTTCTTTGCCCCCGATCCGCGATACTCCGCCGTGCCGGACTTCGTATTCGCCGAGTTCAAGGAAATGGTCGCAAGACTGCACGACGCCGGGCTGGAAGTGATCCTGGACGTGGTTTACAATCATACCGCGGAGGGCAACGAAAACGGGCCGACGTTGTCGTTCCGCGGCATCGACAACCATTCCTATTACCGGCTGATTCCAGATAAACAACGCTATTACATCAACGATACCGGCACCGGTAACACGCTGAACATGAGCCATGCCAGGTGCGTGCAGATGGTGACCGACAGCCTGCGCTACTGGGCGACGGAAATGCACATCGACGGGTTCCGCTTCGACCTCGGGACGATACTGGCGCGTGAATCCGATGGGTTCAATGAAGCGCACGGGTTTTTACAAAGTTGTTTGCAAGATCCGGTGCTGTCCACCGTCAAGCTGATCGCGGAGCCGTGGGATATCGGTCCGGGCGGCTATCAGGTTGGCCGGTTTCCCCCCGGCTGGGCGGAATGGAACGACAAGTTCCGCGATACGGTCAGGGCCTATTGGAAGGGCGATCCCGGAAAGCAGGCGGAAATGGCGACCCGCATGGCGGCGTCGGCCGAATCCTTCGCCCAGCGCGGCCGCAAGGCTTGGGCCAGTGTCAATTTCATTACGGCGCACGACGGTTTTACCTTGAACGATCTGGTTTCGTACAACGAGAAGCATAACGAGGCGAACGGCGAGGACGGGCGCGACGGCAGCTCCGACAATAATTCCTGGAACTGCGGCGTGGAGGGACCGACCGACGATCCGGAGATCAATGCCCTGCGGGAGCGGCAGCGGCGGAACATGCTGGCGACTTTGCTGTTATCGCAAGGCACGCCAATGGTGCTGGCGGGCGATGAATTCGGGCGCACGCAAGGCGGCAACAATAACGCCTATTGCCAGGATGGCGAAATCGGCTGGGTCAACTGGAATTTCGGCGAGAAGGAAGTCGAACTGGCCGAATTCGTTCGCAAGGTCATCGTGCTACGGCAGTCTTTCCCGATCCTGCGGCGCACGCGGTTCCTGACCGGCGAATACAACGCGGAGCTGGATGTGCGCGATGTTCGCTGGCTGTCGCCGGCGGGCACCGATATCGAGGACTTGCATTGGGCCGACGCCAATGCCCGGTGTTTCGGCATGTTGCTGGACGGGCGGGCGCAGGCCAGCGGGATCAGGCGGCCGGCGATGGACGCCACCGCGTTGCTGGTGCTGAACGCCTATCATGACGTGGTCGCATTCACCCTGCCGGAGGTCGTGGGGGGACAGAAGTGGCAGTGTCTGCTGGATACCAATATTCCCGATGACGTAACGCGGGAATCATTCCAGACAGGTGAAACTTACGAGATAACAGGACGGTCGCTGGTGCTGTTCGTTCTTGAGCCGGAAAGTAAGCGATCGGTCGCGTTGCGCCGGGCAATCGAGGGATTCCGCCAGATGGCAGAACGCCCGATCCCGATGGCCGCCCCGGAGTCCGGACCTGAAACGGAACGGGCAATGGCGCAGGCGGTCGATGTAACGCCAAGGTGAGTGGCCGGCATCCGGCCATTACGCCGCTGTCGCGGTTCGGATGTCCTCCAGGATCATCGCGGCGGCCTTTTCACCGATCATGATAGTGGGGGCATTGGTATTGCCCCCGACCACCACCGGCATGATCGACGCGTCGGCCACCCGCAGACCGCCGATGCCATGCACCCGCAGGCGCGGGTCGACCGCGGAATTCGGCCCGGCACCCATCGCGCAGGAACTGGTGGGGTGCTGGTTGGACACGCCGGTGCGTCGAACATAGTCCAGCAGGGCGTTGTCGTCGCGGATGTCCACACCGGGGAAGATTTCCGACACCACGTAGGGTTTCAGCGCGGGTTGTTCGGCGATTTTGCGCACCAGCCGCAGGCCGGCCAGCGCAGCCTGGATATCGTAATCGGTCTTCAGGTAATCGAACAGCACCGCGGGCCACGCGAACGGGTCCGGGCTGGTCAGGCGGACGGTGCCGCGGCCGTCGGGGCGCAGGTGAACCGGGGTCATGCTGAAGCCGGGGAATGGATGCGGAATCACGCCATCGCGGTTGCGTTCCTTGGTGCTCCATTCGAACAGGTTGACCTGGATGTCGGGCCGTTCCAACCGGGGGTCGGATCGGGTGAAAACTCCGGCGGTGACGCCGTTGCTGGCCATGGGGCCATTGCGGAACAGGGCATAGCGGATGCCGGCGGCGGCCTGACGCAGTTTGCTGTTGTTCAGATCGTTCAGGGTGATCGCTTTGCTGCACCGCCAGCTTGCCGTGGTATTGAAATGGTCGTGCAGGTTGGACCCAACGGCCGGCATGTCGCGGACGACCCCGATGCCCATGTCTTGCAGGTGCTGCGCCGGCCCCAGGCCTGACAACTGCAAAAGCTGCGGAGAGCCATAGGCGCCGCCGGAGACGATGACCTCGTATCTTGCTTCGCTTACCCGCGGACCCGCCGCCGTCCGGTATTCGACCCCGGTCGCGCGGCCGTCCTGGATGACAATCCTGGTCGCGTGGGCGTTGGTCTGGATAGTCAGGTTCGGCGGAGGATTGGACAGGTAGGCCTTGGCGGCGCTCCAGCGGCGCTTGTTGCTGGTGGTGGTCTGGTAGTAGCCGCAACCCTCCTGGTTTGCCCCGTTGAAGTCGGGGTTCGCGGGGATGCCGGCCTGCTGGCAGGCTTCCAGCACTGCCCTGGACAACTCACCTTTTTCCGACTGGTCGCTGACATGAAGCGGGCCGCCGCTGCCGTGCCAGGCGTCGGCGCCGCGCGCCTGATTTTCGGCTTTCTTGAAGTAGGGCAGGACGGAGTCCCAGTCCCAGCCGGTGCAGCCGCGCTGGCGCCATTCGTCGTAATCGGCATGGTTGCCGCGGATGTAAACCATGCCGTTGATGGAGCTGGAGCCGCCGAGGGTTTTGCCGCGCGGCAGATACAGCCGGCGGTTATGCATTTGCGGCTGCGGTTCGGTTTCGAACATCCAGTTGACCGAGGGATCGACGTAAGTCTTGGCATAACCGAGCGGGATGTGGATCCAGGGGTTTTTGTCGGGCGGGCCGGCTTCGAGGAGGAGGACGCGGTATTGCCCGGCCTCGGCGAGGCGTCGGGCGACGGCGCACCCGGCCGATCCGGCGCCGGTGACGATGAAGTCGTAGGTATCCGGCATGAACTGGCGTTCCCCTGTGGTTGGTTGACGCGAGATTCGGGGATTTGGCGATGGGAGGCAATGGCCGGGCGGCCGATGCGGGACGGTTATCACGTCTCATTAGAGCAAAATGCGGTCTTTATTCTGTATAATATACATATATTGACACGCCCCAATTGGATTTTCCTATTTCAATTCGCCGGGGGCGGTGATAGTGTTTTGTAACCAAACGTTCTCGGGAATTTCGGGTTCCGTCTTGGAAGCCGACATTGTCTCCGAAGATAAGCGGTCACCGGTAATATCGGACGCGTGACTGCTGATTTGTCTTTATCGACCGTCTTTTAGACAGGAGTGCGTCAAATGTCCATTCTCGATATCATCCATCAGCAGCCGTTGCTTTTGTGCGTCGTGGCCGGAATTGCCTTCGCGACGTTCTGCGAAGTGCGGCTGATGCGCCAGAAAAACGCGGGCAGCAAAGGCTCCCCCTAGCGCGGGCGCAGTCAGGCGCGGGTGGCGATATCCGCTTCCGGAACGTGTCTAAAATACCCTATTGTATCATAATTTAATCTGCCCAACTTCGGCTTTGCGAGAGATACCGCTGGCATGAGCGGTATGAAATCGCCCCTCCAGGGTGCCGGCCGGATCGGGATGCGGTATTGTAGGTAGCCTCACTAAGGAACGAGTCATGCTGGTCGTTGAACATCCCGCGGATATGAAGGCCCATATCGGGCAAAAAGTCGGCACCAGCGAATGGGTGCTGGTCGATCAGCCGATGATCGACGCATTCGCCGCGGCGACCGGTGACCATCAGTGGATCCATGTCGATGTGGAACGGGCAAAGCGGGAAATGCCCGGCGGCACGACCATCGCGCATGGCTATCTGACGCTGTCGCTGCTGCCACGGTTAGGGGATACGGTGTATCGCATCCGCCAGACCTCGCGGGCTATCAACTATGGGACGAACAAGGTTCGCTTCACCTCCATGGTGCCGGCCGGATCGCGGGTGCGGCTGACCCAGGTGCTGAAAGCCGTGGAGGACGTCAAGGGCGGCGTCCGGATGACATTCGAGAGCACCGTTGAAATCGAAGGCAGTGAGAAGCCCGCTTTGGTCGCCGAGGCGTTGTTCATGGCGTTCGACTGACCGCCAGCAACAACACAAGCAGCGCCAAAATCGCTGAAACAGTCTGCCAGAACCGCAGCGGATCCCGCTCCAGCAGCGGGGACCGGCGCGGTTTTCCGGGTGCGGCGTGCAGTTCGCCGTGTTCCAGCGCGAAGATGCATTCCAGGGCATCGTCGAACCTGTCCTCCGGCCGCACCGCGATCAGGCGCAGCAGCACCTGATCCAACCATGCCGGCAGATCGGGCCGCAGGGCGGCAATGGATGCGGGCGGGCGATTGAATCGGGGGCGGGAGAACGCTTCGACCTCGCCATACGGATAGGCGGCGGTGAACATCCGGAACAGCGTCACACCCAGTGCAAAGATGTCGGATCGTTCGTCCCCCGCCTGCCCCTCGATCAGTTCGGGCGCCATATAGCTGGGCGTCCCGGGAACCGTGGCGGCGGGGAAATCCGGGATGTTCGGCAGGCGGGCGACGCCAAGGTCCAGCAATTTCAGGCCGCCGTTCGGTTGCAGGATCACGTTTTCCGGCTTGATATCGCGGTGGATCACCCCAGCCCGATGGAGCGCCGCCACCGCCTTGGCCAGCTTCGCGGCGATGCCGATGCCTTCGATGCGGGAAACGCGCGGGCGGCGTTGCAGCCGTTGTTCCAGCGTTTCGCCCTCGTAAAACGGCATGGCGGTGTACAGAACCGACCTTGGGTCTTCGATGACTTCGGCTATCCAGGGGCTGCGGACGCGGGCGGCGATCCAGGCTTCGCGCAGGAAGGCAAGCCGCAGCACCGGTTCGGCCCCGACCGCCGGTTTGGGGAATTTCAGGACTGCGGCGCGCCCGTTCCCGGTGGCTTCGAATACGCGACTGTAGCGGCTGTCGGCCAGGATTTTCCCCAGCGTGTAGCCGTCGATGACGGCCCCGGATTTCGGTGCGGGGACGATGGGCAACGCGTTTGCTGCCGATTCCAGATCGAATCGATCCGCCTCCGGCAATGAGATCGCGTCAACGACAAGGGCGGTGGCATTGTCGCCGATGCGCGCCTGAACGGCTAGTTCCACCAGTGCCCGGGCGGTTTCCTCCGGCGCATCGCGGCGGTCAAGTTCCTCGCGGATCGTGCTATCGGACAGGCCGCCATGCACGCCGTCGGAGCACAGCAGATACCGGTCGTGGGTGCGGGCGGGTTCCTGATCGTAGTCGATGCGGATATCCGCTTGGGCCCCCAGCGCGCGGGTCAGCATGTTGCGCATGGCGGAGCGGCTGGGAACATGGTCGGTGGTCAGCCGGGTCAGCACGCCGTCGCGCAGGCGGTAGAGCCGGGAGTCGCCGATATGCACGACATGCATCTGCCGTCCGGTCAAAATAAGCGCGGTCAATGTACAGGCCATGCCGGACAGCGAGGTATCGGCCTGACCTTGGGCGTGCAGCCAGCGGTTGATGGCTTCCAGCGCCGTGACGGCGTTGGCCTTGACGCCCCGCAAGGGATTCTGTTCCGCCATCGCGTCCAGGAACAGGCGCACCGCGGTTTCGGCGGCGACCCGGCCACCTTTCGCGCCACCCACACCGTCGGCAACCGCGGCCACGACATCGGTGCGGCTGGGTTCGGGGAGAAGGCAGGCGGCGAAGTCCTCGTTCCGCTGCCGGGTGCCGGGATCCGTGGCGATGCCAATCTGGACACGCAGGGTCTCGGGCATGACGGTCCTTGTCGCTGTCCCGGGCAGCATACACCATGGCTGCGGGTTGGTTGCCATCGCGAGATGCAAATCGATCGGCGACTGCATGCTTATTGGTCAAATCCGACCGATCCACGTGCTGTTTCCGTTGGCATAAACCGTGCAAGGGCCAGCGGGCAACAACGGGAGCATTCAGCATCATGGCTACGTCACGTCGATTCGGCCGTCGATCCCTTCTGGCCACCGCGGGGGTAGCGGCTGGCAGCGGCGCGATCACCGGGTTCCCCACGATCTGGGCGCAGAACATCAAGAACATCACCTTGCGGCAGTTCGGCACCGGCGTATCGAACCTGAACGCGGTAGCCGAGAAGGTGAAGTCCGACCTGGGTTTCACCCTGCAAATGACCGCATTGGATACCGACGCGGTGACGCAGAAGGCTGTTACCCAGCCGAAATCCTATGACATCGCGGATATCGAGTATTTCTCGATCAAGAAGGTGTTTCCCACTGGCGTGATGCAGCCGATGGATGCCAGGAAGATCAAGAACTACGACAAGATCGTACCGATCTTCACCAAGGGCAGGCTGACCCCGACCAGCCCTGTCGGGCAAGGCACTACGCCGTATTCCGTGGGGTATGTCGATGGCCCGAACGGGAAGAGCTTTGCCAAGGGGGCGACCGGTTGGATGACGCTGATCCCCACCATTTACAACGCCGACACGCTGGGCATCCGCCCGGATCTGGTCGGACGGCCGATCAACAACTGGAAAGACCTGGTCGATCCCGCGTTCAAGGGGAAGGCATCGATCCTGAACATCCCGTCGATCGGCATCATGGACGCCGCGATGGTCATGGAGTCGCTCGGTACCATCAAATACGGCGACAAGGGCAACATGACGAAGCCCGAAATCGACAAGACCATCGCGTTTCTGATCGAGGCAAAGAAAGCCGGCCAGTTCCGCGCGTTCTGGAAGAGCTTCGATGAGAGCGTGAATCTGATGGCCTCGGGCGAGGTGATTATCCAGTCGATGTGGTCGCCGGCAGTGGCGGCGGTGCGGTCGAAGGGGATCCAGTGCAAATATCAGCCGCTCGCCGAGGGCTATCGCGCCTGGGCCGGCGGCCTGGGGCTGGCCAGGCATCTGAGCGGGTTGGAACTGGACGCGGCCTACGAATACATCAACTGGTATTTGTCCGGCTGGGTCGGGGCATATCTGAACCGCCAGGGCTACTACAGCGCGGTGCTGGAAACGGCGAAGGAGCATATGTCGCCGGATGAGTGGGGCTATTGGATGGAAGGCAAGCCGGCCGCATCCGATATCCTGAGCCCGGAAGGCAAGGTGATGGAAAAGGCCGGTGCCGTGCGCGACGGCGGGTCGTTCACCGAACGGATGAGCCGGATCGCATGCTGGAATTCGGTGATGAACGAGGATCGCTACATGATCCAGAAGTGGAATGAGTTCATCGCCGCCTGACGACCTGACGCCCCGATCCGCTCGCGCGTCGCGAATCGGGGCGTCACGCCGCTGGCAGGACGATCTGTTCCAGGGATTGCGTGGCGCTTGTCCAGGCGGCGGTCAGCGCATCCGGCCCACGGGTTACGCCTTCCAGGGTCAGGAGGTGAACCGTAGTCAGGCCGATGGTGTTCAGTACTGCCCGTAAATACGGCGTCAGAAAGTCGGGCTGGGCCGGCGTCCCGGCCGGCGACGGGCCGGTGAACCAGCCACCCGAGGCAACAACGATGAATACCGGGCGGTCTTTCAGGGTGCCCACCTTACCGGCCGGCGTGCTGGCGAAGGTGCGGCGAATGCGCACCACCTGATCGATCCAGGCCTTCAGTACGGCGCGGCGAATGCGCACCACCTGATCGATCCAGGCCTTCAGTACGGCTGGAACGGTGTAATTGTGCATCGGCGTGGCGATGACCAAGGCATCGGCGCGTTCGAGTTCCTCGATCAGGCCATCGGAGGCCGCGAACGCGGCGGCGTCTTCGGCGGGGTTCGCAATCGCGGCACAGAAGGCTGCATCGACGAAGGGCGGCGGAGTCAGGGCCAGGTCGCGATGACCGATTTTCGCGGCGGGATGCCGGTCGCGCAGCCGGCGCAGAACCTGCCGGGCGAAACGGTCGCTGATGGCTTCGGCGCCTTTTGGACTGCACGAAATATACAGAATTTCCTTCATGGGTCAGTCCAAAACCTTGCTGAAGCGCAGGGCGGCGGGCAGCATGCCGTAGCGAAAGTAGAATCGCTGGCCGAACAGGTTGTCCAGTGCGGTGTCGAGCACAAGGCGATCGATGCCCCCGGCCCGCGCCAGGGCCGCCACGGCACCCAGCAACCCAGCGCCAAGGCCGCCGCGACGATGGGGCGCCGCGACAACCAGGTCATCCACATAACAGAACCGACCGCGTATCAAATTCTCCTGCATACGATAGCCGGCGGCGCCGACGACCGCGCCACCGGCCCGGGCGGTGAGCAGGCGATAACCCTGATCGAACTGGCGCTGGACCCGCTCGACCAACTCCTCGGGACTGGCCAGATGCGGGCGCAGTTCGCGCATGACCGGAAAGCAGGCCCGCAGGTCTTCTGCCGTGACGGCAGGGAGGATGTCGATGGTCATGCGGCCTCCAGATGATAGCCGCCGCCGACGGCGATGCGGTTCCAAAGATTTATCAGACCGATCAGCACCGTAAGGTTGGCGATCTCGGCCGGGGAAAAGCTGCCGGTCAGGGTGTCGCGGGCGGCGTCAGGCGGCTGTGCTGCCGGCAGGCGGGTCAGATGTTCGGTCCAGGCCAGGGCGGCGCGCTCCCGTTCGGTATAGAAGGGGGCCTCCCGCCAGGCATCCAACAGATACAGCCGCTGTTCCGTTTCGCCACCGGCCCGTGCGTGCCGGCTGTGCATGTCGAGGCAGAAGGCGCAGGCGTTGATCTGGGAGGCGCGCATTTTGACCAGTTCGATCAAGGACTTTTCCAGCCCGCAATGACCGATATAGGCCTCGACGCCCGATACGGCGCGATAGGCGTCGGGGGCGATGTCGCGCAGTGTCGGCCTTTTTCGGTGGGGCATGGCAAATTCCTGTATTTCTGGGCTCGCCTAATGGGCACCTGAAGTGGCATAGCGTTAAGGGCCAAGAACGGGCATTTCGACTGGTCCATGACACTGAACCTCACCCTCGACCCGACCGAAACCGACCCGCTGTTCTTGCAGATCGCGGTGCGGGTTCGTTCGGCCATCGCCAGCGGCGGTATCGCGGCGGGTGCCCGGTTGCCGTCGGCCCGCGCGCTGGCGATGCAACTTGGGGTCGCGCGCGGAACGGTGGACGCAGCCTATGCGCTGCTGGCCGGCGAGGGCGCGGTGGTGACGCATGGCGCGGGCGGAACGCGGGCATCCGGTGCCGCCGGTTCCCGGATCGAGGCGGTTGCCCATACCCCCGATATGTTCGCCGACGCACGCGCACCGAAGCGATCCGGCCCGCTACCGTTCCAGATGGGCCTGCCGGCGTTAGACGCCTTCCCCCGAAAGTTGTGGTCGGCATTAACGGTGCAGGCGGCCAGATCCGCGCAGGCAACGGATCTGGCGGGGGGCGATCCGACCGGCGTGCCGGCCCTGCGCGAGGCGGTTGCCGCCTATCTGGGCGTCGCCCGCGGTATCCGCTGCTCCGCCGGGCAGGTGCTGATCACGGCCGGATATCAGGGCGCCTTGTCGCTGGTGCGGCATGTCCTGCTGCGGCCCGGCGACCCGGTGTGGATGGAAGACCCTGGCTATTACATGACCCGTCAGGCGCTGGAGTCGGCGGGCGTGCGCGTCGTGCCGATCCGGGTGGATCGCGAGGGTTTGCGGGTTTCGTCCGGAATGACGACCGCGCCAAAGGCCAGGCTGGCGGTGGTGACACCGACCCATCAATGCCCAACCGGCGTGGCGCTGACCTTGCCGCGCCGGATGGAGCTTCTGGCCTGGGCTGGCGACGTGGGCTCGTGGATCCTGGAGGACGATTACGACAGCGAGTTCCGCTACGTGGGCCGCCCGCTGCCGTCTTTGAAAAGCCTCGATCGCGGGCAGCGCGTGCTGTACGCCGGGACGTTCAGTAAGGTGCTGTTTCCGGCGCTGCGGCTTGGCTATCTGGTGGTGCCGCCGGAACTGGCGATCGCGTTCGCGCGTGCGTCCAGCCTGCTGTCCATGGGGCAGCCGGCACTGGAGCAGCAAGTCGCCGCCGAGTTCATGAACAAAGGCCATTTTTCCAGGCATATCAGGCGTATGCGGATATTGTACGGCGAACGGCGCAAGGCATTGGCGGCGGCACTGGAAGTGGCATTCGGGCCGCGCGTCAGCGTGGAACTGGCAGCCGGCGGGATGCATCTTTTGGCGCGTTTTCCCGAGGGCGGGAGCGACGCGGTGCTGGCGAAACGTGCCGCCGC
>JAJZEV010000303.1:0-5084 GCA_021805665.1 Pseudomonadota bacterium | reverse complement strand
TGCACCGTGCCATTCCTGACATCTAACATTATCCGTATGATCTCCTGGATTCCGTTTCTGGGGCGGGAGGGCTTGCTGAACGGGGCCTTGCTGAAACTGGGGGTGATCCACCAGCCGCTGGAATTCCTGCTCTTTTCGGACTTCGCGGTCGTGCTGGCTTATACCCATCTGTACGCACTGTTCATGGTGACGCCGATTTTCAACACCATGATGCGGATCGACCGACGCCTGCTGGAGGCGGCACTGGACAACGGCGCCGGGTGGTGGCGGACAATAACCACCGTGGTGCTGCCGCTGTCTAAGTCGGGCATCGCGATCGGGTCGATCTTTGTCGTGACCATGGTGATGGGCGATTTCGTCACGGTCAGGCTCATGAGCGGCGGGCAGAGCGCGTCGGTGGGACTGATGATCTCCAATCAGATATCCCTGCTGCAATATCCGGCCGCCTGTGCCAACGCGGTCGTGCTTTTGGCCATCGTGCTGATGATGATCGCGGCCATCCTGCGCATTGTCGATATCCGGAAAGAGCTGTGATGACCGCGACATTTCGCCGCTATCTGCTGCTGGGCGTGCTGGGGCTGTTCATTCTGTTTCTGTACGGGCCGACGCTGACCATCCTGGTGCTGTCGTTTCAGGGGCCGGACGGCGGCCTGACGTTCCCGATGAACGGGGTTTCGCTGCACTGGTTCGTCCGGTTGTTCCAAACCCAGGCGGTGGGCGATTTCGGCGGTTCGCTAACCCGCTCCTTCGCGCTGGCGACCATGGTCATGGTGACCACCGTCGTGGTTTCGCTGGCGGCCGGGATGGCGTTCCGGCGGAACTTCCGGGGTGCGGGGCCGTTGTTCACGCTGACCGTTGCCAGTCTGATCATTCCGTCGATCCTGGTCAGCCTGGGTGTCGGGTTGCTGTTCAATCAGCTTGGGCTGGATCCCGACTGGTACAGCTCCGCATTCGGCGCGCAACTGACCTGGACTTTGCCGTTCGGTTTGCTGATCATGTTCGCTGTTTTCAACCGGTTCAACCGGGCGTGGGAGGAGGCGGCGAGGGATTTGGGTGCGACGCCGTGGCAGTCGTTTCGCCATGTCGTGCTGCCGATCATTCTGCCCAGCGTGATCGGAATCGCGCTGTTCGGGTTCACGTTGTCGTACGACGAGTTCGCGCGTACGTTGCTGACCGCCGGCAGCGACAACACCCTGCCGTTGGAAATTTTCGGTATGACCACCAGCGTTACGACGCCCGTTCTGTATGCGCTTGGGACGTTGACGACGGGTTTCTCTTTCGTCGTTATCCTGGTTTCCCTGGGGATCGTGCGGCTGTTGGCCGCTAAACGGGGGGCGTGACATGGCCGGCGTAACGGTACTGGATCATCCGCTGTTGCGGCACAAAATGAGCTTGTTGCGCGACAAAAACACCACCACGGCGCTGTTCCGCCAGGTTGCGCGCGAAATCAGCCTGCTGATGGCATACGAAGTCACCCGCGATCTGAAGCTGGAACCGCTAGCGGTCGAAACTCCGCTGGAAACCATGCAGGCGGAGCATCTGGCCGGTAAGAAACTATGCATCGTGTCGATTTTGCGGGCCGGGAACGGCATTCTGGACGGTATGCTCGATCTGGTTCCTTCGGCCCGGGTCGGTCACATCGGGCTGTATCGCGATCACGCAACGCTACGGCCGGTGGAGTATTATCTGAAGCTACCCGGGGACGTGGCGGGGCGGCTGGTCATTCTGGTGGATCCGATGCTTGCGACCGGATATTCGGCGGTTGCCGCCGCCACCCGGTTGAAGCAGGCCGGCGTGACGGCAATGAAGTTCGTTTGCTTGCTGGCCGCGCCGGAAGGGATCGCGGCGTTTACCGCGGCGCATCCCGATGTTCCGGTGTTCACCGGGGCGATCGACCGGCAGTTGGATGAGAACGGTTACATCCGCCCGGGGCTGGGGGATGCGGGCGACCGGTTCTACGGCACCCGCTGAGGGGGGCTGTTCCCGGGTTCTCTCAGACCCCATTTTCCGGCTGCACCGCTAAACACAAACGCCGACAGCGTTGTTCTTTCGGGTCGGGGCTGTCGCAGCGGCACCGGTTTCCAATCCCCGCCAACCTGATCTAGCCTCCGCCCAACGACACGAAACGGAGGACCAGCCATGACACCGACCAGCCAGTTACGTGCCCTGTTGCGCGGCGAACAGATCGTCATTGCCCCCGGCGCCTATGACGGCATCACCGCCAAACTGATTGCCCAAGCCGGATTCTCGGTTGCCTATATGACCGGCGCCGGCACTGCCGCTTCGTTGGGCTACCCAGACTTCGGCCTGGTGACCATGACCGAAATGGCCGACAACGCCGGCCGGATCGCCCGGTCGTCCGGCCTGCCGGTGATCGCCGATGCCGATACCGGCTATGGCAACGAACTCAACGCTTTCCGCACCGTGCAGGAATACGAACGCCGGGGCGTCGCCGGCCTGCATATCGAAGACCAGGTGTTCCCGAAGAAATGCGGCCATCTGGACGACAAGGAGGTCATCCCCCGGGACGATTTCATCGCCAAGATCCGCGCCGCCGCCGCTGCCAGGACAGACCCCGATTTCATGGTGATCGCCCGGACGGACAGCCGAGCGGTGGTGGGTATGGAAGAAGCGGTGGCGCGGTGTAATGAGGCGCTGGCGGCCGGGGCCGACATGGCCTTCCTGGAAGCGCCGCAAACCGTCGAGGAAATCAGATCGGTTCCGAAACTGGTGCGTGGCCCGTGCATGCTGAACGTGGTGTGGGGCGGCAAAACCCCGCTTGTGGACATGGCCGACGCTCAGGCCTGGGGCTACAAGCTGGCGATCTTCCCCGGCCTGCTGTTCAAGAACGTCATCGGCGTATGCGACGAAGCGTTGCAGGCGCTGAAGGAGACCCACCGCCATCCGACTCCGGGCGCGGGATTGTCGGTGCGCCAGGTGTTCAACCGTTTCGGTGCCGACGAATGGGACGCTCGGCGGACGCAATTCCGCGTGCCCCTGGCGAAGGCAGCCGAATGAACGCGCCCCGGACCCTGTTCGAGAAAATCTGGCAGCGCCACGTCATTCTCGAACGTGAGGACGGCGCGGTATTGCTGCACGTCGCCCGCCACCTGATCCATGATGGTTCGGCCGCGGGCTTCCGCACGTTGCGCGAACGCGGTCTGCCGCTGCGGCGGCCCGACCGGACATTCGGCACGCCCGACCATTACGTGCCCACCACAACCCGCGACATGGCCGCGGTCTGCCGCTGCGGCGGCCCGACCGGACATTCGGCACGCCCGACCATTACGTGCCCACCACAACCCGCGACATGGCGACGATCGCCGAGGGCGGACGGCGCGACATGGTTGCCGCCCTCGACAAAAACGCTCGGGATTTCGGCTTTACCGAGTTCGGGCTGGACGACGTTCGCCAGGGCATCATCCATGTGATCGGGCCGGAGCAGGGGATTACCCAGCCCGGACTGTTGATGGTGTGCGGCGACAGCCATACCGCGACCCACGGCGCGCTGGGCGCGCTGGCGTTCGGAATCGGGTCGTCGGAAGTAGCGCATGTGTTGGCGACCCAGACCCTGTGGCAGGCCAAGCCGCGATCGATGCGGGTGAACGTGACCGGACGGCTTGGCGCGGGGGTGACGGCGAAGGACGTCATCATCGCCATCATCGCCCAGATCGGCGCCGCCGGAGGAACCGGTCATGTCATCGAATACGCCGGGCCGGCGATCCGGGCGTTGTCGATGGAGGGTCGCCTGACGCTGTGCAACATGTCGATCGAGGCGGGCGCCCGTGCGGGCATGGTCGCGCCGGATGACGTTACTTACACGTATCTGAAGGGCCGGCCCTTTGCGCCGAAAGGCGAGGCATGGGATCAGGCTTTGGCGTTCTGGCGCACCTTGCCGTCGGACGAGGGGGCGGTGTTCGATACCGACGTAACGGTCGATGGCAGCGCGATCGCCCCGATGCTGACCTGGGGCACCAGCCCGGAAAGCGCCGGACCGATCACCGGCAGCGTCCCCGACCCCGCCGCCGAGGCGGACGAGGAACGCCGGGCCTCGATGCAGGCGGCACTGGATTACATGGGGCTGACGGCCGGCACACGCTTCACCGACATCCCGGTGGACAGGGTGTTCATCGGTTCTTGCACCAACAGCCGGATCGAGGACCTGCGCGCGCCGCCGCCGCCGTGGTGAAAGGCCGCAAGGCCAAGACTTGGGCAATGGTGGTTCCCGGCTCCGGTCTGGTCAAAGCGCAGGCCGAGGCCGAAGGGCTGGACCGGATTTTCCTGGACGCGGGGATCGAGTGGCGCCACGCCGGATGCTCGATGTGCGTCGGCATGAACGGCGATCTGGTCGGGGCGGGGGAGCGGTGCGCCTCTACATCGAACCGGAACTTCGCCGGCCGCCAGGGGCGGGGGGCGCGAACCCACTTGGTCAGCCCCGCGATGGCTGCCGCAGCCGCGATTGCCGGGCACTTCGCCGATGTGCGCGAGATGATGGAGAGGGCGTGAGATGGAACCGTTCAAACGGATCGATGCGGTCGGGTTGCCGGTTGCCTCGCCCAACGTCGATACCGACCAGATCGTTCCGGCCAGGTATCTGTGGCACCCCAGGTCGGATGGGTACGGCCAATGGCTGTTCAACGATCTGCGGTTTGCCGAGGATGGCAAGGAAAAGCCGGACTTCGTGCTGAACCAGCCGCGCTATGCCGGGGCGAAGGTGCTGGTCGCGGACCGGAACTTCGGTTGCGGGTCGTCGCGCGAACATGCCGTCTGGGCCTTGTACGATCACGGTTTCCGCGTCGTAATCGCATCGAGTTTCGGCGACATTTTCTACAACAACAGCTTCAAGCAGGGGCTGTTGCCAGTCGTGCTGCCGGAAGCCGAGGTAACCGCGCTGCGCGAGGCGATCGCGCGCGGCAACAGCACCCGGGTTTCCGTGGATCTGGAAACCCAGACCGTTACTGGCCCGGGCGGCTTCATCGCCAAATTCCAGATCGCGCCGTTCCAGAAGAAAAAACTGCTGGAGGGATTGGACGATATCGCCCTGACGCTGGCATCATCCGACCGGATCGCGGCGTTCGAGGCCG
>JAJZEV010000162.1 GCA_021805665.1 Pseudomonadota bacterium | reverse complement strand
GCGTTCGCCCGCCGCGCCAAGCGATGCGCGATCGAGCCATCGCGCGCCAACTCAATCAGGTCGCGTCGGGATTCGCTGTCAAGAAAGCCGGGGCGGATCATGGAGGCAGCAGAATCGCCTCAGGCAGAGTTGGCAAGAGGCCAACGCGGATTTTCAATGAGTCGGGGTATACCCCGGTTTAGAGGCCATCCGAGAGCCAAAGGTTGGAATTTCGCAGCTTTCGCGGCAGCGGCCGGATGCTGCCGCGGGGCGGTTCGAGGGTTTGCGTCACTCCCGTCAAGAACCGCGCGCTGAATGGCCCTCGATCTCGCTCTGCCGTCTGGCGGCCGGCCCGGCATGGAACCGCTCGACCCGTCCTCCATCGCCCGGATTGGATCGGATAAGTAAGGGCGCGCCGTGCCGCCGAGGGCAAGCTGCCGGATGCGGGCGTCGGCGCCTGGCATAATGACGATCGAAGAACCAACCGCGTCCGTCCAACAGCGGCGCGGCGTGTAGCTGATTCCGAGGTAATGTTAAGGTTAATTTAATCATGAAGTGCGCAATGGCGCCGACAGCCTACGTTTCTTGATTGGAACTTAAATGCATTTTTTAACCATGAAACCCGGTTGACCGAAGCCATTGCAAAATATATCGTAACGACACGGTCATTCCGACGAACAATAACAGCCAAAATATGAGGATCGAATCTTAGATGCACCGGATTCCTTCGCGGGCCAATCCGGCAGACCGATGAATTAATGGAGGGGGAGATTTTACAGTGTCCGGCAGTATAACCATAAGCGCCAGCGGAACCACGCTCCATCTTGTCGATGGCGTGTCATATATCATCACTGGATCGAACGATACGGTAACCCTTGGAAGCGGCGTGACCGTCACGATACAAGGTACAAACGACAGCCTTGGCGCATCCGGTCAAAATGACGTTGTTAACATTGTGCAAGCTGGCAATAGCGTCAGCATCGGCGGCAACAACGACACGGTCACCGCGGTTGCGGGGGACACCGCCGGATTCTCCGGCACCGATGAGACTCTGATCGGGAACAACGACGTGGTCTACGAAACCGCGGCCGGGGCGAGCGTCACGGTGGCTGGCAATAACGACACCGTCAGCGCGGTTGCAGGGGACACCACGGGTTTCTCCGGCACCGGTGAGACCCTGATCGGGAACAACGACGTGGTTTACGAAACCGCGGCCGGGACAAGCGTCACGGTAGCCGGCAACAACGATACCGTCGGCGCGGTTGCGGGCGATGTCACGGGGTTCACCGGCACGGGAGAGGGCCTGATCGGGAACAGCGACATAATATATATGGACAACAGCAGCGCGAGCGTGACCGTCTTCGGCAACAGCGACGTGGTCAACAGCGCCTATTCGGGCAACGTCATCGGTTTCGCCGGCAATGCCGACACGGCGCAGATCAACAACGGCCTGATCTACCTCGACAACGGCGCGACCAGCGTAGCGGTCGAGGGCAGCGGTGACACCGTCAACAGCGCATATTCCGGCAATTCTGTCGGGTTCACCGGCGCCAACGACATCGCCCAGGTGTCCAACGGGACGATCGACGTCAACAACACCGGCGCCGGCAGCCTGACAATACAGGGGTCCGGCAACAGCGAAACAATCATCGGCGGCACGACGCAGAACTATCCGGTCCTGGACGCCCAGACGATCGCCAGCATCGACGCGATCGATAATGCGGTGCTGGACCGCGGCGCGGCCTCGTCCGATTTGATTTCGGCGCAGATCGTGCTGGCGAACGGCGGCGGGTTGGCCGGCGTGATGTCCGCCGTCGCCAACTCGGCCGAGGCGCGATCCGACATGGCCGGCACCTACGCCGCCATCGGCGCCGCTGGTCCGTCGCAGGCAGAGTTCAACGCCTTCGCCGACGCGATGTCCACCAGCTATGGCGCGCCGATCGAACTGGTCTCGGTCGATCCTGGCAGCGGCCAGCAGACCGAACTCGCCGATACCGGTATCACCAACCTGCTGGCCGAGCTTCCGGTGCTGGAAACGACGGCTAATGGGGTCAACCTCGGGCTGCGACTGGCGGATGGGACGCAGATCCAGTTCGCCTCCACCGCCCGGCTGGCCGATTTCCTGTATGCAACTGCCGTGCAGCAGATGCAGGCGACCTCGTTCGTGACCGACAATTTCAACCTGGATGTCCAGTGGCTGAACACGGTCGATCAGCCGCTGCTGAACGAGGCGGTCTGGTGGAACGAACATGCGACCGCGCTGCGGGCTTTGGGCGGGGCGAATTATGACCAGCAAGCGGTGGAGGCCAACACCTTGGCCAGTTTGGCGCTGCAAATCGCAGCGCAGCCCCCGGCCAGCCGGCAGAACCTTACGGTGACGATCGCCAATCCGGTTGCCGGCTTATGCCGGGGTGTCCGTCAGCCTGTCTTCGCGATAAGCGACACCCGCGAACTCTCAGCTTTCCGCTCGGCGCGGGCGAGCGGGACCGGCCGTTCGACCGCACCAGCTTGCCCGGCCGGGCACCTGTGTCCTGGCCTCGTTCGAAGGTCGGCATGCCAGACGCAATGGTCGCCTCTTAGCCGTCCCAACGCTGCACCAGGCGCTTGCCGCCGGCCGGCAGGTCGTGCCGCAATTCGGGATGGCGCAGCCGCAACGCGGACAGATCGACCACGTTGACGCCGGCCATCTTGCCGACCGCCAAACGCCCGCGATCGTTGAAACCGAAGAAGTCCGCCGTCTGGCTGGTCAGGCGCTTGACCACGAATTCCAGCGGGAAGCGCGGGCCGCGATGGCGGTCGCGGACCCGGTGACTCAGCATGTAGCACGGCAACGAGGAGTCGCAGATCAGCCCGCGATGCGCGCCACCATCGCCCGGCCCGGGATCGTGTCGGGGTCCTTAATCATGTCGTGGACGTAGTTGGTAACCGGATAGAACAGCATCCTGTCGCCGGTCAGGTGGTCGTAGCAGAACTCGTCCGGGGTCCGGTTGGTCCTGGCGGCCATCGCCTCGACGCCGCGGCTCTGGTCGGGCTCAGGGTCGGGCGGGTCACCCAGCACATATTGCCGGCCCCGGCGCCTGGCGATCGGTGCCTGGCGATCGGCCGTTGCGGCGGCGGCAGGATGGCCAGAAGGTCCTCGGAAGCTGGCTGCGACAGGATTTCCCTCCGTGCCGCCAGATCGCGCAGATTGACATATCGTTCTTTTGCAGTAATATTATTCAGGGCGACGAAAACGGGGTGGCCGGCAACCTGTGCGGTGAGCGCTGCACCACCCGCCCGGGCCTTGCGGACGGGCGCTAAGCCGACGTCGCAATTGCCCATCAGAACCGTGCCAGGAGGATGGCGCCAGCACCGGATCCCACGTCGCCTGGCCGTCGTAATGGGTATGACTATCGATCCAGCCGGGGGTGACCAGATCGCCACGTCGCCGGTGTAGCTTTTCGCGCCCGTTCCATCGACGATCGTGCCGGCCCGCGGGACGATATTTGGGTCCGTTGGATGCTGCGTTGCGGCAGCGTTACCCGGGGTCCGGGAAGTTTCAAGTCGCGGCCGCCGCCGTCATCCGCACCGGTAGGCTGGCCATTCCGCGCAACGTGTTGTTGTAGCGCCGCTTCGGTTCCCCAACGATCTCGATGGACTCCACTTTTCGGGCGATGGCACTTAGCACGAGTTCGCCTTCCAGGCGCGCCAGCACGGCGCCGACGCAGCCGTGAATGCCGGTACCGAACCCCACATGTCCGGCGTTGCGGCGCGCCATATCGAAGTCATCGGGACGGTCCCAGCGGCGCGGATCGCGATTGGCCGCGCCCAGGAACATCAGCACCTTGGTTCCTTCCGGCAGCGTTTCATCGCCGATCGTTACGTCCCGCGTGGTGGTGCGGAAAAATGTCTGTACCGGGCTTTCCAGCCGCACCGCCTCCTCGAACGCCGCCCTGCCGAGCGAGGGGTCCGCGCGCAACTGTGCCAAGGCGGCGGGAAACCGGGCGAGACAATAGACGGCGGCGCATAATCCGTTGACGGTTGTATCTACTCCGGCGGTCAGCAGGGAGCGCACCAGGACCTCGGCCTCCGCCGTGGTGAATTCGCCGGTATCGGCGGCGGCGTGGATCGCCGCGCCGAAGCCGGATCCGGTCAGTGCCTCCCGCTTGGATTGGGCCTGCACCCATTCCAGCACCGGCTCCGCATCCGCCACCGCCGCCTGGAAGAATTGGTTGCGGGGGCCGAAGCTGTTGAACACCATGTTGCCATAGGGCAACAGAAACCGTCGGTTTCCGGCAGGCATCCCAACCGCATCGGGGAATACGGTCAGCGGATAGGCCTCCGCGAGGTCGGGCACGGCATCGAATGTGCCCCGGACCAGCAGATCGTCGATCAGGCTGTCGGCAGCGGCGGCGAATGACTCCCGCAATGCCCGCACGGCGGCTGGCGACAACACCTTGTCCATCAGCTTGCGGGTCCGGTCGTGCAGCGGCGGGTCGGTTTCCAGCAGCAGGCTTGGCAGCCGCCACGGCTTTTCCTTGGCGAAATCGGAAATGCCGACACCGCGCGCGCTGCTGTAGCTGCCCCAATCCGTCAGCATGCCGCGCACGTCGTCATACCGGGCGACGGCGTGGATGTCGTAACGCGGCAGATACACCACCGGCGCGGCATCGCGCATCGCGGCATGGGCGGGGTACGGATCATCGAAAAAATCCTGGCAGAACGGGTCGATATCGAGGGCCGGGATCATCGTTTCAGCCCCCCCCGCGGTTCTTTGTTGCGATTCACGCTGACGGAACGATCGATCGAAAGCATCATTGTGTTTCCTCCCGCCGCCCGGCATTTCGCGGGCTTACCACCGGACGCTAGCCCGGTTTCGCGGCGGCGGAAACTATCCGGTTATTTGCCAATGCCGGCTGTCGGACTTTAGGCTGGGGGCAAAGAGGGAGAGAAGGCAATGTCCATTGCGGTAAAGCCACTGAGTCCGGCCTTTGTGGCGGAAGTCACTGGCCTGGATTTGCGGGAATCGCTGACTGGCGCCGCCGTCGCCGCGGTCGAGGATGCCATCAACCAGTATGGTGTGCTGGTGTTTCCCGGCCAGTTGATCGACGACGCGCAGCAGATGGAGTTCAGCCGGCGGTTCGGCGCGTTGGAAACCACCGTCAAACTCTACCGCAAGGACTTCGTGCCGCGGCTGGACCCGCATGTTTCCGACATCTCCAACCTCGACGAAAACAACCGCGTTCGGGCAAAAGACGACCGTTTGCGGTTGAACGGACTGGGTAACCGGTTGTGGCACTCCGACAGCAGTTTCAAGCGCGTCCCGGCCAGGTTTTCGCTGCTGTCGGCGCGCACTGTCCCCTCGGAGGGCGGGGAGACACAGTTCGCCGATATGCGCGCGGCCTGGGATGCCCTGGAGGAGCGGAAGAAGGCGTTTCTGGACGGCTTGATCTGCGAACACACGCAGTTGTTCTCCCGGGCGAAGATCGGCTTCACGGATTGGTCGGAGGAGGAGCGCGTCAGGATGGCCCCGGTGCCGCAACTGATGGTGCGAACGCATCCTGGATCCGGGCGGAAGTCGCTGTATCTGTCCTCGCACGCCGGGCACATTCGCGGGATGGAAGAACCGGAGGCGCGTATGCTGCTGATGGACCTGATCGAGTTCGCGACCGAACCGCGGTTTGTCCATACGCATCGCTGGACGGTCGGGGATCTGGTGATGTGGGACAACCGCTGCACGATGCACCGCGCCCGGGAGTATGACGAAACCCGGGTGCGCGATTTACATCGCACGACAGTCTCCGACGGGGTGCCCACGGTGGCGGAGTTGGCAGCCTGATACTTGCCGCGACTTGCCTTGGCCAGGTTCCGGACTTCCGGGCTTCTGTATTCAGGCCCCCGAATGCCCCTCTGGGCAAAAAATCGGCGGAAACAAGGTTTGGCGCACCCGCGATGGCCGCGCCCGCCGCAGCATGGATGGCGGCGACGAGCACGGCCATGACGGCGTCGAGCAACCGCGCCTGTTTCGGCACGGTTGTTTCGCCAAGGTCTTAACCAAACGCCGGGTCGTTTCAATCGCGCCGGAAAGTGCCGTTATCGACGGCCGTGAAGTCGGATCGGCTGATACCGATATCCCACAGTTCCCGGTCGCTGAAGCGATAGAGATCCGCCATATCGCGGTCATGAGCACGCTTTTCAGCCCAACGCGCACGCGCGGTTTGCAACCTGGCGGAAACAAAAGCGAACAGACCGCCGGAATGAGCAGTGGTACTGGTGTGGCTGTATGTCGTTGTAGATGCGTTCATTTTACACGTTCCTTCGATTGATGCCGGCAGCAGCCG
>JAJZEV010000079.1 GCA_021805665.1 Pseudomonadota bacterium | reverse complement strand
CGTCGTGGCTGCTGCCCCGCCTGGTTGGCATGGCCCGGGCGATGGAACTGTCGTTGCTCGCCGAACGCCTGCCCGCCGAAACCGCGCTCGCCTGGGGGCTGATCAACCGGATGGAAGAAGACGCCGAACTGATGCCGAAGGCGATGGACATGGCCCATCGCCTCGCCGCGGGCCCGCGTTCCATCGGCCTGATCCGGCAGATGTACTGGCAGGGCATGGACAATACCTACAGCGCGCAACTCGATCTGGAAGCGAAACTGCAAACCACCGCTGGAATGACCCGGGATTACGAGGAAGGTGTTGCCGCATTCAGGGAAAAACGTCCGGCCCGCTTTACTGGCCAGTAAGGAACAACCGGATGCGCATCGGTATCGTCACCATTCCCTCGGCCGCCGCGGTCGGCGCCCGTTTGATCGAACACGCCGCCGCGATTGCCCGGCAGGTCGAAGCGCTGGGCTTCCATGGCCTGTGGGTCACCGACGCCTTCGCGCGCGGCAAACCTACCCTGGACCCGCTGATCCTGCTGGGCGCGATGGCGGCGCAGACCAGCCGGATCGAACTCGGCACCTGCGTGGTGCAAATTCCCCTGCGTCACCCGGTCGAACATGCCCAGCGGGTGCAGACCCTGATGGCACTGTCCGCCGGACGCTTCCGCTTCGGTGTCGGCAGCGGTTCCACGAAAAACGACTTCGACGCCGTGCAGGCCGATTACGACGCCCGCTTCAAAACACTGACCGCCAACCTGGATATCATGCGCCGGGTCTGGGCCGGCGAACCCGTCCACGGCCCCGCCTTGTCGATGTGGCCCGGTTCCGAGGGCGGGCCCCCGATCCTGCTGGGCGCCTGGCGCAGCAAGCGCTGGATCGATCTATCCGCCAAGGTGCTGCAAGGCTGGATCGCGTCGGGCATCCATACCTCTTGGGAGGATCTCGCCATCGGCGTCGGTATGTTCCGCGCCGCCGGCGGCAAGCGGGCGGTGCTGGCGAACATCTTCACCGATTTCCGCGAAACGCCGGGCAGCCTGCCGTTCGCCCATGTGCCGAAAATCTCCTTGTTCTGCTCGCCGGCCGAAGCGCGGGATCGCCTGAAGCGGCTGGAAGACACCGGCATCGACGATGCCCTGCTGGTGGTGCCCGCCGACGATCCCGGCCAGTTGGAAGCGATCGCCGGACTGATGCGCTAAAGACCCCGCCGCGTTTACCGAATATTAACCCTGCCAGTGTCAAATCGCCCGTTCTCAGCGACAGGCGGGCGACGTGGCAAACCAGGCAGACCAGATCCAGCAGGCCGTATCCGCGACGATCCGGACGGAAATAGCGGAACTGCGCCGCTTCATGGATCGGCGGATCGCCGAACTCAGCATGGAGGTACATGCCACCGTCGATCTCATGGATTTCAGCGAGACCAACCTGTCCGGCCAGTTGAAGGGCATTCGCGAACAGATCGCCAGCGTGCTCGCCACGCCGATGACCGCGACCCGCAACAGCGGGCTGGAGTTGGAGGCCGTGGTCCAGGCCACCGAAGCCGCCGCCAACCGCATCATGGAAGCCGCCGAGGCGATCGGCGACTGGCTGCGCGACGGCAAGAACGATCCCGCCGGCATGGAAGCGGTCACCCAACGGGTGAACGCGATATTCGAGGCATGTACGTTTCAGGATGTCACCGGCCAGCGCATCCGCAGGGCGATCCAGCACTTGCAGCAGGTGGAAACCATGCTGACGACGATTGTTCCGGGCGGCGCGCCAGGGGACGCACCAGGGGACGCACCATCGGATTCGCCGCACGCCGATCCAGATTTATTGCAGGATGCGGTGGACTCGCTGTTCGGCTGATGTCCGCCCGATTTAGGTTAATAACCGCTCACCTGCCGTCACCCTGGTTGCATTAGCCGGCAATTCGGTTAATCCGGCCGGCCAACAGGACCAAGGGGAACGCACGGTGACGACTCGCGTCCAGGACGCACCGGAACAGCCGGTTTCGATCGAAATCGACGGCCTGACCAAGCGCTTCGGCACATTCACCGCCGTCGATAACGTCTCTTTCCAGGTGCGCCGCGGGGAGGTTCTGGGCTTTCTAGGCCCGAACGGTGCGGGCAAATCCACTACCATGCGCATGCTGGCCGGCTTCATGACCCCCACCGCCGGCACCGCCCGGATTCAGGGTCACGACGTCCAGACGGACGGTGTCGCCGCCCGCCGGGTCCTGGGCTTTCTGCCGGAAGGCGCGCCGACCTATCCGGAAATGACCGTCGAGGGATTTCTTCGCTTCTGCGCCCGGATACGCGGCTTTTCCGGCAGCGAACTGGCCGACCGTGTCGATCTCGCGATGCAGATGACGACACTGCGCGGCGTGCGCCTGCAGCCGGTGGAAACGCTGTCGAAGGGTTTCAAACGCCGCGTCGGCCTGGCCCAGGCGCTGATGCACAACCCCCCCGTCCTGGTGCTGGACGAGCCTACGGACGGCCTCGATCCCAACCAGAAGCGTGAGGTCAGAGCGTTGATCGAGCAGATGGCGCCGGACAAGGCGATCGTAATTTCGACCCATATCCTGGAGGAAGTCGGCGCTGTCTGTACGCGGGCCATCGTCATCGCCGGCGGCCGCATGGTAGCCGACGCGACGCCCGCGGAACTGGAGCAGCGCCACCCATCCGGCCGGCTGGAGGAGGTCTTCCGCATGCTGACGACGGAGCCCGCACGATGACCCAGACCCTGACCATCGCGAACCGGGAGTTGCGGGGCTATTTCGCCACCCCGGTCGCCACCGTGTTCATCGTCATCTTCCTGGTGCTGCAGGGCGCGCTGACCTTCAACCTCGGTCAGTTCTTCGATCGCGGCATCGCCGATCTCAGCCCGTTCTTCACCTTCGTCCCCTGGGTCTTCCTGCTGCTGATCCCCGCGATCACCATGCGCCTGTGGGCCGAGGAACGCCGCCTGGGTACCATCGAACTGCTGCTGACCTTGCCGATCACCCAAGGTCAGGCAGTGGTGGGGAAATTCCTCGCCGCCTGGGCGTTCTGCGCCATCGCCCTGCTGCTGACCTTCCCGTTCGTCATCGCGGTCAACATCCTGGGCTCGCCGGACAACGGTGTCATCGCGGCAGGCTACCTCGGCAGCCTGCTGGTCGCCGGGGCGTTCCTGTCGGTCGGTGCGGCGATGTCGGCGGCGACCCGCAACCAGGTGATCGCCTTCGTGCTGGCCGTCGCGGTCTGCTTCGTCTTCGCCGTCGCCTCCAACCCCATCGTCAACGACTTCCTGTCGCACGGCATCCCGGCCCTCGGCGCCTTCGCCCGCCGCATCGCGGTGATCGAACGCTTCACCGACTTCACCCGCGGCATCGTCAGCCTCCGCGATCTGATCTACTTCGCCAGCTTTATCGGGTTCTTCCTGTTCCTGAACACCGTGCTGGTCGATCGACGGAAGGCGGACTGAGATCATGCGCCGACTGTCCTCTTCCATCCTCGGTGTCATCGCCGCCGCCGTGATCGCCATCGGGGTCAACATGTTCGCCGACGCCCGGCTGGCGAATGTCCAACTCGACCTGACACAGGGTCATATCTACACTTTGTCCGCGGGCACGAAGCAGATTCTCCGTGGCCTGAAGGAACCCGTCACCCTGCGGTTGTTCTACTCGCGGGATCTCGGCAGCACCGTGCCATCCTATGGCACCTATGCCGACCATGTTCGCCAGATGCTGGCGGACTACGCGTCGCGATCCGGCGGCAAAGTGAAAGTGGAACTGTTCGATCCAGAACCGTTCAGCGACATCGAAGACAAGGCGATGGCATATGGCCTGCAAGGGGTGCCGCTGGATCAGGGGGGCACGCAGGTCTATTTCGGCCTCGCCGGCACCAATCTCGAAGACGACGAAAGGACCATTCCTTTCTTCCAGGCCGATCGCGAACGCTTCCTGGAATACGACCTGACGAAGCTGGTGTACGAGCTGTCGAACCCCCGGCGCCCGGTCGTCGGCGTCATGTCCTCCCTGCCGCTCGACGGCGACCCGCGGACCATGATGATGACCCGGGGCCAAGGCCCCGGCGGCCAGCCCTATGCATCCATGGTCCTGCTGCGCCAGACCAACACCGTGAAGACCGTCCCGACCGACGCCCTGGTCATCGATCCTGACATTCAGGTGCTGCTGGTGGCCGAAGCGCAAGACCTGTCGCCCGGGACCCTGTATGCCATCGACCAGTTCGTCATGCGCGGCGGTAAGCTGATGGCCATGGTGGACCCCTGGAGCGAGGCAATGGCGGCAGCCCCCTCGCCCACCGGCATGCCGCCCACCGACACACATTCCGACCTGAAGCCGCTGTTCGACGCGTGGGGTATCGCCTTCGATCCAACAAAAGTCGTGGGCGACCTGACCGGCGCCTGGCGTGTTCGGTCCGGCAACGGGGCGGGCGAACCGGCGGTCAGCTATGTGGCCTGGTTCAACATCCGCGACGGCATCAACCACGACGACCCCGCGACCGCCGATCTGCAGCAGGTGACTGTCGCTTCTTCAGGATTTTTGGCGAAAGCCGCGAACGCCTCGATCGACTTCGTCCCGTTACTGACCAGCAGCGACCGCAGCGCACTGCTGCCGGTCGAGCAGGTCGCAATCCCCGAACCCGCCAAGCTGCTTGCCGGCTTCAAGCCGGACGGCAGCCCGCGGGTCATCGCCGCCCGAATCCACGGCGTCCTGAAATCCGCCTTCCAGGGTCCGCCGCCGCTGGCCGACAACCAGAAGCGCCCGCCCGGTTTCCCCGCCCATAAGGCGCAGACCGATGCCCCCGCCAACATGGTCGTCGTCGCGGACTCCGACATCCTTGATGACCGTTTCTGGGTACATACCGCCGATTTCTTCGGCCAGCAGACCGCGACCCCGTTCGCCGACAACGGGCCGTTCGTCGCCAACCTGATCGGCACCCTGTCGGGCAGCGACGCCCTGATTGGCCTGCGCTCCCGCGGTGACACCAACCGCCCGTTCACCCTGGTCGCCGCCATCCAGGCCGACGCCGAAACCAAATTCCGCCAGACCCAGCAGGCGTTGCAGACCCATCTGGAGGATACCGAAAAGCAGCTTCGCACGCTTCGTTCCGGCGGTGCCGAGGGCGACAAGGCCAACACCGACGCCGTCATCACCCCCGAACAGCGCGCCGCCATCGACGCTGCCCGGCAAGACGTGCTGGACACCCGCCAGAAGCTGCGGGCGGTGCAGTTGGAACTGAACCGCGACATCTCCACCCTGGCCGATGAGATGCGGATACTCACCATCGTGCTGGTGCCGGTGCTGCTGACCATCCTCGCCATCGTCATGGGCATCGTCCAGCGGCGCCGCCGAACGAGGGCCCGGTCATGAGCGCACGCCGACTTGTGATTCTGGTCGCCGCCGCGATCCTGGCGCTGATTGGCGGCTGGTATTTCGGCGCCGGCACCACCCCGGCCGAACGGACGCAGGCAACGCAAGGAACCCTGATGTTCCCGGGTCTGGCGCCCAATCTGGCCGCCGCCGCGAAGCTGGAAATCACCCATCAGGGCAAGCAAACCATCATCGAAAAGCGCCCGAACGGCGACGGCTGGGGCGTAGCCTCCATACATGATTACCCGATCCAGGCATCTAAACTGCGCGGCCTGCTGACCGCATTGACCGAACTGCGCCTGGCGGAGCCCCGCACCAACAACCCTTCGGAATTCAGCCGACTGGGTGTAGAGGATCCCAACGGCTCGGCCGCCGCCGGCGTTCTGCTACGCCTGACGGACAGCACTGGCAAACCCATCCTGGAACTGATCGTCGGCCATAACCGCGTGCGCGCCCACGGCAACGGCCCTGATGAAGTCTATGTTCGCCGCCCCGGCGACAACCAGTCCTGGCTGGCTGAGGGAAGCCTGCAAGCCGATGCCGACCCGGCGGCATGGCTGGATCGCAACGTCATCGATATCCCACACGACCGCATCGCCTCGGTTTCCGTCGGCGACGGCGCCCTGACCTTCGGAAAGGTGGACGGCAAATTCGCCCTGACCAAGCCGGCGGACCATCCGCCGTTGGAAGCCTACAAGGTCGATAGCGTCGCCCGGGCGCTGGAACACCTGACCTTCACCGAGGTAAAGGTGGAAACACCGGGCACCGAGGCCGGTCACGCCGTCTTTACCACCACCGACGGGCTTGCCGTCACCGTCACCCTGTTCAACGCTGACAAAGACGTCTGGGCCCGCTTTACAGCCTCCGGCACCCCGGAAGCCGACAAGCTGAATGCCAGGTTGAACGGCTGGTTCTACCAGATCGGTGCGTGGAAAGAGAAATCGCTGGTGCCAACGATCGACGACCTGAAAGCCGAAACCCCAGCGGCACCGGACAAGAAATGAGCGACCGCGAGTATCCCGCCCGCCCCATCGTCGGCATCGGGATCGTGGTCATTAAGGGCGACCATGTCCTGCTGTGCCAGCGCGGCAAGCCCCCCAACCTGGGAAGCTGGACCCTGCCCGGCGGCGCCCAGGACATCGGCGAAACCTGCGAACAAGCCGCTCGGCGGGAACTCATGGAGGAATGCGGGCTGGAGGTCGGGGAACTGCATTTCTGTGCCCATGTGGACTCCATCCGCCGCGACGACGACGGACGGGTCCGCTTCCACTACACGATCCTGGATTTCGCCGCCCGCTGGGTCTCCGGCGATCCCGTCGCGGCCACCGACGTTACCGCCGCCGTGTGGGCACCGCTGGACAAGCTGGAATCCTACGGCCTGTGGTCGGAGGCACACCGCATCATCGCCATCGCCCGCCGGCTGGTGGGGTAGTATCGCGGCCCTCGCGGCCACCCTACCAGGTCGCGAACATGATCCCCACGGCCAACGCCATGACCCCGGTGCACAGCCATCCCATAGCCGCCAGCCCGCGCGACAGCGTGAACCGCCCCATCACCTTGGGCGCCATCGCCATGACCATGATCGCGGCCATCAGCGGCACCGCCACCACGCCGTTGATCACCGCCGCCCAGAACAGTGCCTTCACCGGGTCCAGCCCGGCAAAATTAATCCCCACCCCGATCAGCGTGGCAACGACGATGGTGCCGTAGAACGCCCTGGCATCCAGCAGCAAACGGTCCAGACCGGTCGGCCAGTCCAGCGCCTCGCCCAGCGCATAGGCACAGGAACCGGCCAGCACCGGGATCGCCAGCAGTCCGATGCCGACGATACCGGCCGCGAACAGCCAGAACGTCAGCGGCCCGGCGATCGGCCGCAGCGCCTCCGCCGCCTGGGCGGAGGTCTGGATATCGGTAATCCCATGCGCGTGCAGCGTCGCCGCCGTTGTAATGATGATGAACAGGCTGATCAGGTTGGAGTATCCCATCCCGACATAGGTATCCAGGCGGATGCGCCCGATCTGCACCCGCGCCTGGTCCGGCGCGTCCAGCAGCGATTTCGCATTCGGGTCGATCCGCTCGTCCTCGGCTTCCTGCGAGGACTGCCAGAAGAAACAGTACGGCGTAATCGTAGTGCCCAGCACGCCGACGATAGTCACGACATAATCGGTGTTCATGCTGAACGTCGGGATCAGCGTATCGCGTGCCACAAGACCCCAGGGCGTATCCACCACCAGCGCGGTCAGCACATAGGCCAGCAGAAATCCCGAACTCCATTTCAGGAACACGACATAACGTCCATAGCGGGAAAACGTCTCCAGCGCCACGCACCCAGCCGCGAAGGCGACGACGTAGATTTTTGACGAGCCGCCAACCAGCAGGCCGACCGCTTCGCCCATCGCCCCCAGATCGGCACCCAGATTGATGATATTGGCCACCAGCAGCAGACCGACGATGCCCAGCAGCAACGGCCTGGAGTAATGGGTGCGCAAGTTGCCGGCGATCCCCTGCCCGGTGACCCGCCCGATCCGGCCGCTGATTTCTTGAATCGCGGCCATCAGCGGGAAGGTGAACAGCATCACCCAGCACATCGCGAAGCCGAACTGCGCCCCCGCCTGGGAATAGGTCGCGATGCCGGACGGGTCGTCGTCCGACGCACCGGTAATCAACCCTGGCCCCAGCGCGGCCCAGATGCCTTTGCCGGGGGGCTTTCGTGGCGCTTTCCGCAGCGCGATGCGCGCGGCCAGTGTCTTGTGCGGCAGATGGCGGAAACGGCTGCGGCTCATGGAGGGTCGTGTCTTCCGCCCGGGGATTCGGTATGGATGCGACGTATCATAAGCCCGCACCGCCGGGCAGGATTTAACCGGGACATAGATCGTGAAACCAGCCAGCAGCAGCGGCGCACTGCGTATTCAAGCGATTCTGGGCGATGAATTCCGCGTGCTTGAGTTCGAGGAAAGCACGCATTCCTCGGCCGAGGCGGCCGCCGCGGTCGGGTGCGATGTCGCCCAGATCGCCAAATCGATGATGTTCCGTTCGGCGGACGGACGCCCGGTGCTGGTGGTGGCGTCAGGCGCCAACCGGGTGGACGACAAGAAGGTCGCTGCCCTGCTGGGCCAGAAAATCAAGCGGGCCGAGGCCGATTACGTGCTGGCCCACACCGGCACCGCCCCGGGCGGAGTCTCGCCGGTTGGGCATGTGACTGCCCCGGCGATCTTTCTCGATCAGGACCTGCGGCGACACGAGACCATCTGGGCGGCGGCTGGCTCACCGAACGCGGTCTTCGCCCTGTCCCCGGCCGATCTGGTTCGTCTGACCGGTGCCGGGTTTACCGACATAGCGAAATAGGGTGCATCCCATGCGATGCCGTCCGCCATTCCTAAAACCACCGTGGTGCGGGTGGTCGGATTCGAACCGACACACACTCACGTGCGGAGGATTTTGAGTCCTCTGCGTCTACCGTTCCGCCACACCCGCCACGGAAAGCGCCTTATGCCAAGACCGAACCCGCCTGTCGAGACGCGTCCGCACCGCGGCACAAAACAATCTCGCCGGACGGTCTGGCCATACCGCTGGCGCGGCCGCCGGACACCCTAAGACGGCCTGCCATTTTCCCGGGCGGGGGTCGGTTCGGGGGTGTTCGCAAACTTCCTCGCCGAACAGACGCTTTCCGTGTTGACCGCCCCGGCCGGGGACACTAGATAGGCGCCCTCCCGGCCACCGCTGCCGGGTGCGTGTTCGGGCGTAGCTCAGCGGTAGAGCAATCGGCTGTTAACCGATTGGTCGTAGGTTCGAATCCTACCGCCCGAGCCATTTTCCTCTCTGGTGTTGTTTGCTGAAATGGTGCCAGGGCCAGAAGCCGATTCCTTCGCAAACCGCTGTCCGCGGGTCGATTGGAAAGCTCCCCGAACCATTTCGCCAGGGTATTGCATCCGTTGCAAATTGGCGCTAACTTTAGCATAACTAATTGATAATGGTTTATTTTTTCTTCGGGGTCGATATCATTGCGAGATGACGAAGCCGCATCGGGGATGCTGACATCGGATCAGGCCCTGGCGGTTCTGGACCAGTCCGCCGATGGCGTTCTGGTAACGGACCACCTGCGGCCGGGCCACCCTATCGTCTATGCCAATGCGGCGTTCGTCCGCCTGACCGGGTACCGCACAGCCGAAATCCTGGGGCGGAACTGTCGTTTCCTGCAGAATGACGACCGCACACAACCCGAAATTGCCGCCATGCGGACCGCGATCGGCGAAGGAACGGCCGCAACGGTCATCCTGCGGAACTATCGGCGGGATGGCAGTGCGTTTTGGAACGAAGTCCGCCTCGCACCGCTGGGCGATACCAACGGCCGAATCGGACACTATGTCGGGTTTCAACGCGACGTTACCCGTCGGGTCGAAGCCAAGGTCGAGTTGCAGCGTGCCTTATCTGCCGCCTCGGCGGCGAACCTGTCGAAAACCCGCCTGTTGAAAGCGATAAACCACGAGTTCCGGACCCCGATCGGCATCGTCACCGGTTTTGCCGAATTGCTGCTGATGGCTGACAAACGCGGTCAACCCGAACCCCGGCAGAGCGAGTATCTTAGCGACATCCACGCCGCCGCTTTCCACCTGCTGGAACTCGTCAACGATGCGCGCACCTATATGGAAATGACGGAAGCAGGCCCGCCCTTGCATCGCGCCCCGGCCAGGCTCTCCACCATAATGGAGGATGCCATCCGCCGCGCGGATGCCAGGGTGAAAGCGAAAGGGACGACGTCGATCTCGCTGCGTTCAGCCGGCGATGCGGTTATCGACGTGGATTCAGTCCTGCTCCGCCAGGCGCTCGTCACCCTGATCTGCGAACTGGTCAACAGGGCACCGAGAGGCGCGAGGGTCGAAGCCACAACGGGTGGCGGGCCGCCAGCATCGATCGTGTTGCGATGCGCCGCGCTGGTACTTTCCGCGGACACCGCGAACGATATCCTGGAGCCTTTCGGAACCGGCAACCCGATATATGCACGTGGTCTGGAGGGCGCGCAAATCAGCGTGGCGGTTGCCGCGGCTATCGTGCGATTGCTCGGTGGCGAGTTACGGGTTGAGAGCGATGTCACGTCGGGTACCAGGATCGCGATCGGTCTTCCTGTCCTGGCAGACTAAAGCCACCCGGCCCAGATTGCGTCCGCCCGCCACCCCGCTTAGACTTACCCGCCAGTAGGAGGGATACATCCAATGGATCTTC
Source organism: Pseudomonadota bacterium (assembly GCA_021805665.1). GTDB lineage: Bacteria > Pseudomonadota > Alphaproteobacteria > Acetobacterales > Acetobacteraceae > Rhodopila. The sequence goes on along the minus strand of JAJZEV010000079.1, from coordinate 13,110 downwards.
GCTTTACCCCGGAAGAGCTTGCCTTCCGTGAGGAAGTCCGCGCTTTTATCCGCGACAACCTGCCCGCCGACACGCGGGACCGGATGAAACTCGGCCATCCGCCGCGCAAGGAAGACACCGTGCGCTGGCAGCGCATCCTCAATGCCAAGGGCTGGGGTGCCTACTCCTGGCCCAAGGAATGGGGTGGCCCCGGCTGGACCGCGATCCAGAAGATGATCTTCCTGGAAGAGAATCTGATGGCCCCCGCCCCGGAACTCCTTTCCTTCAACATCACCATGCTCGGTCCCGTGCTGATCCAGTTCGGCACCGACGCGCAGAAAAGCCGCTTCCTGCCGCGGGCGGCCAACCTCGACGATTGGTGGTGCCAGGGGTTCTCCGAACCCGGCGCCGGATCCGATCTCGCGTCGCTGAAAACAGCGGCCAAGCGCGACGGCGATCATTACGTGGTCAACGGCCAGAAAATCTGGACCTCCACCGCGCATAACGCCGACTGGTGCTTCGTTCTGGTCCGCACCGACCCGAACGCGCGCAAGCGCCAGGAAGGCATCTCGTTCCTGCTGGTCGATATGAAGACGCCCGGCATCACCGTGCGCCCGATCATCTCGATCGACGGCAGCCACCATTTGAACGAGGTGTTCTTCGACGACGTCCGCGTCCCGGTCGAAAACCGCGTCCACACTGAAAACAAAGGCTGGGACGTAGCCAAATACCTGCTGGGCAACGAACGCACCGGCATCGCCCGCCTGGGCAAATCGCGCGAACGCGTCACCGCGGCCGTAGCGATGGCGAAAGAAGTCAACTTCGGTGGCCAGCCGCTGATCCAGGACCAGATTTTCCGCCAGCGGGTCGCGCAGTTGCAGGTGGATATGAAGGCACTGGAAATCACCCAGTACCGCGTCGTCTCCGCCTACGATAAGGCCAAGGGCGCCGGCAAACCCGATCCGCTGTCCTCTGTGCTGAAAGTCAAAGGCACCGAACTGCTGCAAGCCACCACCGAACTGGCGGTCGATGTCTCCGGCCCGATGGCCACGCCGATTTGGGCGCAGGAGCTGGAGGCGCTGAACGAGCCCGACGACATGCTGGAAGCCAGCAGCGCCGGAACGGGTGCGTACCTGATGCTTCGCGCCGCCTCCATCTACGGCGGCACGAACGAAATCCAGAAGAACATCCTGACTAAAGCGGTATTGGGGCTGTAATGGACTTCGAACCTTCCGACGACCAGCGGCTACTGGTCGAAAGCGTCACCCGTATGCTCGGCGACACCTACAGTTTCGCCCAGCGCAAGGGCTATCAGGCATTGCCGGAGGGTTACTCCCCGGCGGTGTGGGCGCAATTCGCCGAACAGGGCCTGCTGGGCCTGCCGTTCGCCGAGGAATACGGCGGCTTCGGCGGCACGCCGCAGGAAGTCATGCTGGTGATGCAGGCATTCGGCCGGGTGCTGGTGCTGGAACCGTTCCTGCCCACCGTCGTGCTGTGCGGCACCGCGCTGAATGTCGCCGGCAGCGCCGATCAGAAATCGGCGCTGATCCCCGCGATCGCCGAAGGCTCCTTGAAAATGGCGTTCGCCCACAGCGAGCGGCAGGCGCGCTACGATCTGACGGATGTCATTACAACCGCCAAACGCAGCGGCAATGGCTGGGTGCTGGACGGGTCGAAGACCGTGGTGTCGCATGCCGAGGCCGCGGATAAACTCGTCGTCAGCGCGCGCACCGGCGGCGATCGCCACGATGCCGATGGCATCACGCTATTCCTGGTGGATGCCAAGGCCCCCGGTGTCGCCATGCGCGGCTACGTCAGCCGCGACGATTCGCGCGCGGCGGATATTTCGCTGTCGAATGTGTCGGTGTCGGATGCCGATGTGCTGGGGCAGGTCGGTAAGGGCCTGGCCACGATCCAGCGCGTGGTGGACGCGGCCATCGCCGCCACCGCCGGCGAAACGGTCGGCGCCATGGAAGCGATGAACGAAATGACGCTGGAATACAGCAAGACCCGCGTTCAGTTCGGCCAGCCGATCGGCACCTATCAAGTGGTGCAGCACCGGATGGCCGACATGTTCATGGCGCAGGAACAGGGCCGCTCGATGGCGATTCTGGCCACCATGTCGGTGGACAATCCCGACGAGGCCCAGCGCGCGCACGATATGGCGCTGGCCAAGGTCGGCATCGGCCAGGCCGGGCGCTACGTCTCGCAAAGCGCGGTGCAGATGCACGGCGGGATCGGCATGACGGAGGAATACGCCGTCGGCCATTACTTCCGCCGCTGCATGGTGATCGAACGCCTGTTCGGCGACCCGGCCTATTACCTGAACAAACTGGCGGCCGAAGTCGGATAAGGCAGATCGTAGCCGCCATGCCCGGCCACGCCGGATATGGCGGCTGCTCCCCCTGCTAGACCGGCAGCGTCACCGTAGCCCTCGCCCCGCCCGCCGGCCGGTTCGCCAGTGTTACGTCGCCGCCGTGTGCCCGCATGATATTCCGCGCGATCGGCAGCCCAAGCCCAACCCCGCCCGTCTCGCGATTCCTGCTCGGTTCCCCGCGATGGAACGGCTCGAACACCTGGTCCAGTTCGGTCGGGGGAATCCCCGGCCCGTCATCCTCGATCTCCACCACCACCATATGCTCGCCATCGGCGGACAGCCGAACCGATGCGGAACCACCATAGTTCACCGCGTTGGTGACCAGATTGACAAGCACACGCTTCAACGCCAGCGATCTGGCCCGAACCGTCAGGTGGGCGGGCCCCTCGTAGTGCAGCTTGTCCAGCAGGTCGGGATTGGCATCCCCGGTCTCATCCAAGATGGTCCGCAGCAGTTCCGCCAGATCCAGCGGAGAAACCGGCTCCGTCGTCCGCGCATCCCGTCCGAACGCCAGGGTGGCGGATACCATCGCCTCCAGTTCCTCCAGATCGGTTAGGATCTTCGCCCGCAGTTCCTCGTCATCGACGAACTCCGCCCGCAGCTTCAGCCGCGTGATCGGGGTGCGCAGATCGTGCCCGATCGCCGTCAGCAACTCCGTCCGGTCCTGCACGAAGCGGCGGATACGCCCCGCCATCGTGTTGAATGCCACTGCCGCCACGGCGACCTCGGTCGGCCCGCCTTCCGGCAGCGGCGCGGCGTTGACGTCCCGCCCCAGTGCCTCCGCCGCATCCGCCAAGGCGCGCACGGGCGCGATCAGCCGGCGCACCGCCCACAGTGTCAGCAGTGCCGCCGCAACGGTCATCAACACAAACGCCGCCAGGAAGGTCGGCGAGTGCCAGGGCCGCAGCGGCTTCAACTCCGCCGTCACATTCACCCATTCGCCATCCGGCAGCCGCATACCGATAACCGCGCGGTGCCATCCATGACCGCCGTAAATCACCAGTTCCCGCCAGCGCAACTGCGGCGCACCCAGCGGCACAAGGTTCATGTTGATGCGCAGCAGCCGCTGTTCTTGGATCGGCATCGCAGGCAGATCCACCTGCGGCGGCGAATCGCTCAGCGCCGACTGCAAATCCGGCCCGCGATGCAGATCGGCGATCACGGCGCCCCGCCGATCCGGATCCGTCAGCGCGACAGAGCGATAGATTCCCACGACGCGGATCGCGATGTCGCGCGCCTGCGCCAGGCGCTGCACATCCAGCCGATCCAGCGCGTGGATGGTCAGACCGGCCATCTGCACGATCGCCAGGCCCAGCAGCAGCACCAGTGCCGTACGGGTCGCGAGGCTGCGCGGCCACAGCCGGCTGATCATACCCTCTCCACCGTCGCGGCAAGGACGTAACCCCCGCCGCGTACGGTCTTGATAAGCTGGGCGTTGCGCCCGTCGTCCTCCAGCTTGCGCCGCAGCCGCGACACCGCCACGTCGATCGCCCGGTCGAACGGGCCGGCCTGCCGCCCGCGCAGCAAGTCCAGCAGCATGTCGCGGGTCAGCACGCGGTTCGCCCGCTCCACCAGAGCCAGCAGCAGATCGTATTCGCCGCCGGTCAGCGCGACCTCCACCCCTTCGGGGTTGAGCAGCCGGCGTCTGGTCGGTTCCAGCGTCCAGTCGTTGAACTTGAAACCCCGTACCGACGGATCGTGCCTGGTATCCGCCTGATCGCCCGACCGACGCAGCACCGCGCGGATGCGCGCCAGCAATTCACGCGGGTTGAACGGCTTGGACAGGTAGTCGTCCGCGCCCAGTTCCAACCCGATGATCCGGTCCGTCTCCTCCCCCATTGCCGTCAGCATCACGATCGGGATTTCGCCCTCGCCGCGCAGCCAGCGCGCCAGATCCAGGCCGGATTCGCCCGGCAGCATCAGGTCCAGCACCACCAGATGGTAATGCCCGTTCAGCCACGCGCGCCGGGCTTCCTTGCCATCGCGCACGGCGGTGACACGGAATCGTTGCTTCTCCAGGAAGCGGGCGAGCAGATCGCGGATTTCGCGATCGTCGTCGATGACAAGGATGTGCGGGGTCTGGTCCATGCAATGTAACATAGTCCAGGACGCAGGCGGTTCGGTACCGCCGTTGCATTTTATTGCAATTTGTCGCCAGACCGAGCGGGTCAGAGGCCCGGAAAGGACGCATGTATGCGGCGCTGCTAACATGGAGACTTCCCCGATGCATCGCACCATTCTCGCCGCCGCTGCGGCATTCGTCATCGGCGGCATTGCCGCTGGCGCCGTCGTGTCGCACGCCCAACCCGCGCCGAACCAGCAGATGGAGGGCATGCCGCCACACCCCGGCATGATGGGCTGGATGCACGAACGCCCGTTCCACCCGGGGGATTTCGCGCTGATCTATCGCCAGGAAGACCGTAACCTGACCCAAGCCGACGTCCAGAAGATCGCCGAGGCGTTTCTGCTGTGGCACGGCAACCATACCTGGAAGGTTACCAACGTGGCGGCCACGGCCGACGGCCCGATCGGCTTCAGCCTGACAACGCCGGAGGGTTCGGTGGTGGCCAAATTCACCATGGACCCGCATACCGGGCATATCCATCGGGTTGGATAGGTCTTGGGCCGACCCGGCCTCCAGCAGGTTCGGGTCGGTCGTCGGCGCCGCGGGGGCGGCGCTGTCAGAACATGCTCAAACCGGTTAGCTGACCGGGTAGCCGGACGGCCGGTCGGGGCCGGTGGCGCCCATTTCAAGCAATGCCAGCAAGGTTGCGGCGCGGTCGGCATCGTCGGGGGCTTCCAGCAGGGCCTGTTTCTCCGCCGGCTCGAACGGGCAGGCCAGCGCCAGCGTGACGATCAGTGCATCGTCGGGTAGGCCGCGGATCGCGTCCCAGTTGGCCTCCACCCCACGGTGGCCGAAATAGACCCGCAGAGCCGTCAGTATCTTGTCGCGCTGGATATCTGCCGGCGGCCGATCGGTCGCCAAATCGCCCCAGTACTGGCTGAAATCGCCGCGAACCCGCCGATAGCCCTTTCGCACCTCCAACTCGGTGGCGAACGAGAACCGCACTACGCCGGTCAGGGTTATCAGCAGCCGGCCATCGTCGGTTTCGCTGAACGACGACAGACGGCCGAGGCACCCTACCCGGTAGAGGCCTCCTTGCGGATCGGGCTGGATCATCCCGAACATCCGGCCAGCAGCCAGCGAATCCTGGACCATCGCCAGATAACGCGGTTCGAAGATATTGAGCGGCAGCTTGCCGCGCGGCAAAAGCAACGCCCCGGTCAGCGGAAAGACCGCGAACTCATCGGGCAGATCCTCCGGCCGCGGGTGGAATGGCGGCATTCAGCTAAACAGCAGCGCGGACAGGCGGCGCCGGGCGGCGCTGGTGGCAGGGTCGTCGAAGCCCCACGCCTCGAAGAACTTCAGCAGTTGCAGGCGGGCGGCGCCTTCGTTCCAGGTGCGGGCGCGGCGGACGATTTCCAGCAATGCGTCGGCCGCCTGCTCCCGCTGGCCCATTGCATTCAACGCGGTCGCCAGATCGTAGCGGGCCTGATGGTCGGCCGGATCGGCTTCCAGCCTGGCTTGAAGGGACTGAAGCTGGTCGGTCGCGGCGCGACCTTCCCTGGCCAGGGCCAGGGCGCTACGCGCGCCGGCGATTTCGGCGTGTTCCAGGATTTTCTCCGGCACCTGGGCCAATGCCTCCTCGGCGGCTTCCTCCTGATCCATGGCCATCAGCGACCGGATCAGGCCGCCCCAGGCGTCGGGGTTTTCCGGTTCCTCGCCCAGCAGGGCGCTGAACAACTGGCCGGCTTGTTCGGCATCGCCTTGTTCAAGCGCCGCCTTCGCCTCGGCCAGCAGATCGGCGCCGGGCATCGACCCGCCGGTCGATTTCAGCAGCGCTTCGACGAAGCGTTTCACTTCGGATTCGGGTTGGGCACCCTGGAAGATGTCGGCGATCTGGCCCTGCCAGAAGGCGGCGACGGTGGGCACGGACTGCATCGGCAACCCAAGCTGGGCGAGCTGGCGAACCAGTTGCTGGTTGGCGTCGATGTCGATTTTCACCAGCTTGATGCGTCCGCCGGCGGCCTTGGTCACCTTTTCCAGCGTGGGGGTCAGTTGCTTGCACGGTCCGCACCACGTCGCCCAGAAGTCCACCAGCACGGGGATCGAGCGCGATGCCTCGATCACGTCCTGCATGAAGGTCTTCTGATCGCCGTCAACAATCATTGCGGCACCATTGGGGGATGCAGCCGAAGGGGTTTGGCCGATGATGTGGTCCATTGGGCGTGTTCCTGGTCGTCGTCAGTCGTTCAGGTGTAGATGTAGCCTAACCGCGAACAAACAAGCGTCCGCATACGAAGGGCCGATCTTTGGCGGACCATGCCGGGTTGCAGCCGCGCCGTCCAGTTGGCGCGGCCCCGATCGACCGCACCCGCCATCAATCGAACAGGGAACTGACCGAACTTTCGTCGCTGATCCGGCGCATGGCCTCGGCCAGCAGCGGGGCAATGGTCAGTTCGCGGATGTTGCCGCAGCGCTTGACGTCGTCGGTGGCCAGGATCGAGTCGGTGATGGTCATCATCTCGATCGGCGAGGATGAAATCCGAGCGACGGCGGCACCGGAGAGGACGCCGTGGGTGACGTAGGCGCTGGCGGAGCGGGCACCGCGCTTCACCAGGGCGTCGGCGGCGTTGCAATGGGTGCCGCCGGAATCGACCAGATCGTCCACCAGGATGCAGTCGCGGCCGACGACATCGCCGATGATGTTCATCACCTCGGAATGGCCGGCGCGTTCGCGGCGCTTGTCGATGATGGCCAAATCGCAGTTCAGACGGGTGGCGATGGCCCGGGCGCGGACCACGCCGCCGACATCGGGCGACACGATCATCAGGTCGCGGCCACGGTAGCGTTCCTCGATATCGCGGCTGAACAGCGGGGCGGCGATCAGGTTATCCACGGGAATGTCGAAGAAGCCCTGAATCTGGCCGGCGTGCAGGTCCATGGTCAGAACGCGGTTGGCGCCGGCCTCGGTGATCAGATTGGCGACCAGCTTGGCGGAAATCGGCGTGCGCGGGGCCGATTTACGGTCCTGGCGGGCGTAGCCGAAATACGGGATCACGGCGGTGATGCGCCGGGCGCTGGAACGGCGCAGGGCATCGAGGGTGACCAGCAGTTCCATCAGGTTGTCGTTGGCCGGGAACGAGGTGGACTGGATAACGAACACATCCTCCCCGCGCACGTTTTCCTGGATTTCGACGAACACTTCCATATCGGCGAAGCGCCGGATGGAAGCCTTGGTGAGCGGCAGGCCAAGGATGGCCGCGACAGCCTCCGCGAGGGGCCGGTTGCTGTTGCAGGCGACGATCTTCATGAGCAGGACCGCTGAAAAAAGGACCGAACCGGTCGGGGCGCCGGAAACAAGCGGGCTTCTAGCAATGGTTCTGTCACATGTCCATGAAGTGCAGCCATGCCGTTTCGGCTTGGATGGTCAGCCTTCCGCCGGATAGCGCAGGAATTCCGGGGTGCCGCGGCAGGCCGGGATGAACCGGGCCGCTCGGAACGCGGTATGGCGGATCGCGGCCTCGGCCGGCAGGTGCAGGCCGTGGAATACGATGGCCACCAGCACGACGACCCCGGCCAGGGGCACCAGGCGCAACCGGGGTGGCGGGCCGGCGAAGTGTGGCAGGGCAGCGGCGCCGGCCAGCCCGATCATTGCGCCGATCGCCACCTCGGGCACCGAATGGGCGCCCAGCAGCAGCCGTGACATGCCGATGACGATAGCGGCCAGAATCGCGGCCGGCATGATGGCGGATCGCCGGTCGGTGAGCATGGCGACGAGGCCGCCGACGGTGACGGCAGCGGCGGCAACGTGACCGCTGGGACTGTGGACGGCCAACGGACCGAACAGCGGGGAACAGGCGAGGAAGGTGAGTTTGGAGACCAGGGTCGCGAAAAACACCGCGGCCACGACCAGCAGCCATGTGATCGCGCCGCGCCGCCAGCCCTGGATGGCCAGCGCGAGGGCAACGGCCAGCACCAGCGGCACGATGACCGCCTGATCGGCGAAGTCTGTCAGAAATCTCACCCCGCCCATATAGGCGAAAGAAGGCGGGAAATGATTCAGAATCGCGTCATACCGGGGATGAAATTTTCGGTTACTGGCCTTTCCATACCGGGGTACGTTTGGTGAGGAACGCGTCCATACCCTCGCGGAAATCCTGGCTGGTGTAGGCTTGCTCGATCAGATCCTCGTCGGGCGGCAGGTTGTCGCGCAGGCGGCGCAGGGCTTCGCGGGTGACCCGCATGGTGATCGGGGCATGGCCGGCCAGCAGCGCCGCCAGTTCGGTTGCGCGCGCCTGCAAAGCGCCGTGATCGGCCAGCACCTCGGTGACGAGGCCGACCGACAGGGCCTCCTCGGCGGACAGCAGGCGGGCGGTGAAAATCATCTCGATGACGCGGGCGGGGCCGACCAGGGCATTCAGCCGGGCGATGTTGGACATCGACAGGCAGTTGCCCAGGGTGCGGGCGATGGGAAAGCCGAAGCGGGCGTTGGCGGCGGCAATCCGCAGATCGCAGGACGCGGCGATGGCGGCGCCGCCGCCGGTGCAGGCGCCGGCAATCGCGGCGACGGTGGGAACGGGGCAGCGTTCGATGGTGCCCAGGACGCGGTCGATGCGGGATTCATAGGCCATGGCATCGGCGGCGCCGTCGAAGGCGCGAAACTGGTTGATGTCGGTGCCGGCCGCGAAGGCTTTCTCGCCGACGCCGGTAATGACCAGGGCGCGGACATCGCCGGGGGCGGCGGCGATTTCGGCCAGGCGTTCATACATCGCGAAGGTCAGGGCGTTGCGGGCCTGCGGGCGGTTGAGGGTGACGAAGCCGATGCTGTCGCGCTGTTCGTAGCGAAGTTCTTCGGTCATTGGGTCGATCCTGGATGCGTTTTGTGCTGTCGTAGAGCCTAGATCGTCGGGGGTGCAAGGCTGGCGGTTCGTCTTGTGTCCAAACGATGTCTCAGAAGCGCGAAATTAGTTCTAAATATCATTTATTACATATTTCGATAGTGCCGAATATGGGACGAAGGATGGGCGGCATTCTGATGCAGGCGATTACAAGAGTAGCAAGAATTAGGAATTTTGTCAAAGGAATGCAACGACGCGGGGTTACCGGCCAATCGGCGGCCGACCGCATCGGGCGGGAGCGGCCCCCTTGAGCGCGGACGGATCGGTCCCATAATTTTGTCACGTTCATACGTGCATCCTGCGTGCGGCCCGGGCTAATCTTGGCGTCCGGACGCGTCCGACCCCGGGGGGCCGGGCGATTCGGGGCAAGGCCGGGTTGCACGTTGAAGGCGGCATCAGAGAGAGGACGACGATGGATAAAAACCTGATCGCGTTGATTGGCGCGGTGACCTCGGCGGCGGCGGCGGTGCCCGCGCAAGCCGCGCTGGCACCGGTTACCCGGGAAACGCTGTCGCAGATCGACAGCTACACCGATCTGCTGCGGCCGATTCCCGATGCACTGGCCATTCTGAAGGGAGCGGCGGAGGCAGCGCCGCGAAGCGATGCCGCCGACGGCGGGGCAATCCAGCGGGTTCAACTGCCCTACTATGGGCAGCCTTATTATCAGCAGCCGGCCTATCCGCCGGCTTACGCTCCGCCTGCGTATTACCCTCCGGGCTATTATTACCGGAGGCCCTATTTCCACCACCACCATCACCACCACCATCACCATCACTTCCAGTAAGCGGCCGCGGGGCGCGATGGCGGCGGTTTGGCTGGGTTCGACAGACAGACAGCCGGCGGAACCGATATTGGATCGACAGAAACAAGACCGATCGCAGGGAGCGATGAAAATGAGACCGTTTAAATGGCTGGGCCTCTTCGGCACGCTATGCCTGTTGGCAGGCTGCGTCGGCGTTGGCGGCGAAGGCTTCGGCGGCGAAGGCTTCGCGCCGGGAGGATTTGGCATGGAAGGGCCGGCATTTGGCGGGGGCTATGCAGACAGCCCTGGCATGTATGCACCCAGTTTCGGCTTTATGAACGGCTTCGACGGCGGCTTCGGCGGCGGGTTCGGAGAAGGCGAAGACGACGACGATTGACACTGCCCACGAGCGCCCTACGTGGTGAGCGAACAGGATCGAATGGCCGCGCCAAGCGGTAGAAGCGTTTATGGAGACCGGACCATGATACTGAAACCAACCATCGTTATCGGTGCCGTTCTGGCCGCTTTGGCCTTGCCGGCGGCCGCTGGCGCACAACCGCCGTCCAAGGTCGGCGGAGCATCCGCCACGACGATCGGGGGACGGGTCGAGCAGCGGCTTGCCAGGCTGCACACCGAGTTCGGCATTACGCCGGACGAAGAGAAACTATGGGGCCAGTTCGCCGATGTCGTTCGGTCCAACGCCCGTACGATGGGTGGGTTGTTTTCCCAACGGCGGGCCGCGCTGCCCGGGATGACCGCCGCGGACAATATGCATTCGCTGACCGAGATCGCCGCCCAGCATGCGCGGGCAATGCAGTGGATGGATGCCGCTTTCATGGCATTGTACACGACAATGCCTCCGGCCCAGCAAAAAGCCACCGATGCGGCGATGCGGGCCGAGGGTATGAACGCCCGTCCCTGACCGGCCGGTCGGGAACGCCTCCGCGCCACGGCTATTGGGGGTTGCGGGGGCGATTCCGGAACCGGTGCCGCCCAACGATATGGCTGAGTATCACGGCCGCACGGGGCACCCGGTGCCCGGAATGGTGACGGCCGGCGCACAAACGCGCAAAACCGCGGCCAAACAGCCACACCTGACTTGACCTGCACGCCCGCGATCATCATGTTCCCGCCGAATCAACAGTACCAAGGGGCCTGATGTCAAAAGAAGACATGATCGAATTCAGCGGCACGGTGATGGAGCTTCTGCCCAACGCCATGTTCCGGGTGAAATTGGATAACGAGCACAGCATTCTGGCCCACACCAGCGGTAAGATGCGCAAGAATCGCATCCGGGTTCTGGCCGGCGACCGCGTGAACGTGGAAATGACGCCGTACGACCTGTCAAAGGGCCGCATCACCTTCCGCTTCAAGTAGCAGGCCGCATTCAGCAATGCGCGATTCCGGCGGGGTAAAACCGCTCCCGCTGATCCTGGCATCGTCCAGCCCCCGACGATTGATGCTGCTGAAGCAGATCGGCATCGTGCCGGGTCAGGTCGTTTCCCCCGATATCGACGAAACCCCCGCCAGAGACGAAAACCCCCGCCTGTATGCTGAACGCATGGCCCGGGCGAAGGCGGCTGCTGTACCATCGGCGGATTGCCTGGTTCTGGCCGCCGATACCGTCGTGGCCGCCGGGCGGCGCATCCTGCCGAAGGCGGAGGATGCCGCACAGGTTCGTGCCTGCCTGACTCTGCTGTCCGGGCGGCGTCACCGGGTGCTGACCGCCATCGTACTGGCCGCACCGGACGGGCGGATCACCGAACGGGTAGTGGAAAGCGCCGTCACGTTCAACCGGCTGACCGATGCGCAGATCGACCGCTATGTCGCGACCCGGGAGGGCGAGGGCAAGGCCGGCGGCTATGCGATCAACGGCCATGCCGCCAGTTTCATTCGGTTCCTGTCGGGCAGTTACTCCGCCGTCGTCGGGCTGCCGTTGTTCGAGACCGCGCAGTTGCTGCGAGGTCATGGCTGGCAGGTGCCGTGACTGTTTCAATCCGAGCGGCTGCGAGCCCGGGCGAGGTTCGGGTGGCGGCTGTGAGCGGTAATCGCCCGATCGACTATATCCTGTGGCGGCCCGGCGCGCCGGATGGCGTGGGCGACATTCACCAGGGGCGCATCGTCGCCCAGGTGCCCGGCATGGCCGGTGCGTTCGTGGCGATTGCCGGTGCCGAGGGTTTTTTGCCCGACAGCGAGGGCGCGAAAGGGCTGACCGCCGGCACCATGCTGGCGGTTCGGGTCACCCGGGCAGCACAGGGCAATAAGGGGCCGCGACTGTCGGCAAGGGATGTGGACCTGGCTGGCGGCGGATCGGTTGCGCTGCTGCGGCGCGGTCCGGATCCGATCGCCCGCCTGGCGGCCCGTTTTCCCGATGCTCCTGTTATCGTGGACGACGTGGCGCTGGCGGCATCGCTACGACCCGTGGCGGCGCGCGTTTGTGTGGAAGCCAACGTGTTCGATGACGATGTGGCGGAGGCGATCGACGCCCTGTCCAGCCCGCACGTCGGTCTGCCCGGCGGTGCGTCGCTTTCGGTCTGCCCGACCCCGGCGCTGGTGGCGATCGACGTGGATGCCGGCGGCAGTCTGGCGGGACCGGCGGCCGCCGCGGCACGCCATCGGGTGATCAACCGTGCGCTGATACCGGTGCTGGCGGAACAGATCCGGCTGCGGAACCTGTCTGGGGCCATCGTCGTGGATCTGGCGGGACTGGCGGCGCGCAAGCGGGCGGCGTTGGGGCCAGATTTTTCGGCGGCACTGACGGGCGATCCGCTGCACCCGCGGTTTCTGGGGTTCACCGCGCTGGGGCTGGCGGAGATCGTGCGGCCGCGTATCCATCCGCCGCTGCACGAGCTGCTGACGGGGCCGCTGGCCGCCGGTCTGGCGGCGCTGCGGGCGGCGATGGCGGCATTCCATCGGGACCCGCGCGGGCTGCCGGCGATCCGGGCGAATCCGGCGGTGGTTTCGGCGTTGCAGGCCGATCCGGTCGCGCTGGGCGATCTTTTCCGGCGCACCGGCAGGCAGGTTACAGTGCGATCGGACCCGTCGCTGC
>JAJZEV010000044.1:11090-23709 GCA_021805665.1 Pseudomonadota bacterium | reverse complement strand
ACCTCCATTGCTTGTCTTGGAGAAGCCGGCCCCGACACCGGGGGAGGTACTACCGCGTCGAAAGTCCTCCCCCGTATTGGCCGCCGGCATTATTGACCGCTATCGCCCCACGAACTTCGGTGCGCGCTTTTCCATGAATGCCGTCCGCCCTTCTTTGTAGTCGGCACTGTTGAAGCACCCGTCCACGGCAAGCTGTATCGCCGCCATATCGCGCTGGCTGCCATCTTTCAGCATCTCGTTGATCGTCAGCTTCGACGCCGCCACCGATAGCGGTGCGTTGTCGGCGATCGACCGGGCGATATCCAGCACCACGTCGTTTAGCGCCTCTTTCGCCGTCATCCGGTTGATCAACCCGATGCGTTCCGCTTCCGCCGCATCGATCCGCTTGGCGGTGTACAGGATCATCCGGGCATGGGCCGGCCCAACCAGATCGATCAGGCGGCGAACCGCGTCCGGCGCATAGGCAATCGACAGCCGCGCCGCCGGGATGCCGAACTGGCTGTCGGCCGAGGCGATCCGAATGTCGGTTGCCATGGCGATCGCCAGTCCGCCGCCCATGCAGAAGCCTTGGATGCGCGCGATGACCGGCTTCTTGAAGTCGATCAGCTTGTTACGCCCGATACTGTTTGCCCGGTCGTATTCCGCCTGCGCGTCCGCGCTGTTACGGTTCTTCTCGAACTGGCTGATATCGGCGCCCGAAACGAACGCCTTGTCGCCGGCACCGGTCAGGATCACCACGCTGACCCCGCTGTCCTCGCTGAATTCGTCGAGGATATCGCCCAGCCCGGTCCACATCTCCATCGAAATGGCATTGCGCTTTTCCGGCTGGTTGAAGGTGATCAGGCCGACCCCGTCATCCTTCGCCGCCAGCATTTTTCCGTTCGCGAAGGCCCGCGTTTCCGCACGATCCGGCAGCATTCAGATAACTCCTTTTTGTCGCATATCGTTCAATTCGGCATCGGTGTACCCGACGCTTTTCAGAATTTCGTCGCTGTGCTCCCCGGCATCCGGCGTATAGGTGCGGATCGCCTTGGAGAAGCCGGAGATGTTGATCGCCGATGCAACGATTTCCGCGTCGCCCACATGTGGGCTGGCCATCTTCGTTGCCATGCCAAGGTGCTTGACCTGTGGGTCCGCGAACACCTGGTCGATGTTGTAGATCGGGCCGCACGGAATGCCATTGGCCTCGAACAGCTCGATCCAGTGGTTGGACGGTTTGGTGCGGGTGATCTCCCCGATCGCCGCGTTGATCGCCTTGCGGTCCTTGCTGCGGCCGACCTGGGTCTTCCAGTCGTCGCGTTCCAGCCAGTCCTTGCGGTCGATCGCTTCGCAGAAGCGGGTGAACACGCGCGACGAGCTGGCGGCGATGTTGATATGCCCGTCGCTGGTCGGGAACACGCCGGTTGGGATGCCCGTGGGGTGATCGTTGCCGGCCTGACCGGCGACCTCGCCTTCCATCAGCCAGCGGCTGGCCTGGAAATCCAGCATGAAAATCTGGGCTTCCAGCAAGGACGTGGTGACCCAGCGGCCAACGCCGGTACGCTGCCGGTCGAACAGCGCCATCATGCAGCCCATCGCCAGCAGGTTGCCGGCGGTCAGGTCGTCGATCGGGATGCCGACGCGCATCGGGCCGCGTCCGGGCTCCCCGGTGATCGACATCAGGCCACCCATGCCTTGCGCGATCTGATCCACCCCGGCGCGCGGCCCGTATGGTCCGTCCTGCCCGAAGCCGGAGATGCTGCCATAGACGATGCGCGGGTTGATCGCCTTCACGTCCTCGTAAGACACTTTCAGCCGGTGCTTCACGTTGGCCCGCATATTCTCCAGGATCACGTCGGCCTTGGCGGCAAGGCGCATGAATGCCTCATGCCCCTCCTTGGATTTCAGGTTCAGGGTGACGGCGCGCTTGTTACGGTGCAGGTTCTGAAAGTCGAAGCCATGGCGGCGGCCGGCGACGTCTTCGCCGTCGGTGGCCGGCGGTTCGATCCGGATCACATCCGCCCCCCAGTCGGCGAAATGGCGCACCGCGGTCGGCCCCGCCCGGGCGAGCGTAAGATCGAGAACCGTGATGCCGTTGAGCGGCAGGCGGGTCTGGCTGGCGGCAAACATCGCCTGATCGGCCGACTGATCGGCCATGGGGCTCTCGGGCATGCTGTGTTCCTCCTGCGGATACGTGGCGAGATAATCGGCCCGTCTGGCGGTTTGCTCAAGTGCCAGGGGTAAATGTGCGGGGAAAGACGCCCCGGAGAAGCGGTCCCAGCAGGTATGGCCAGCCGCCGAACACAAACCAGTCGATCGGCAGTGGTTTGCTCTGACAAGCCAGGCCAATGGCTCATCGCAGGGCTGTATAGTCCGTGACCGCCGTAGAAACAGGTCGTGCAACTATAAGATATTTTGACTTCTGCCATGAACGGAGAAATTGACTGTATTCATTGCCGCATAAACCCCGGGCTGGCATGTTCCGTCCCCGGATGACATGATTTGCGTGGCAGCGGAGGGAAACAGCCCATGGATATCATGCCCGGGTTCACGGTGACGGACATAGAGACAAGTGGCGCCCGCATCCGCCTGCGGCATGGCGGCAGCGGGCCACCGTTGCTGTTGCTGCACGGAAATCCGCTGACCCATGTCGCGTGGCACAAGGTGGCCCCGCGTCTCGCGGAACGGTTCCATGTCGTGGCCGCCGATCTGCGGGGCTACGGCGACAGCTCGGCCCCGCCGGAATTGCCGGATCACTCGAATTATTCGTTTCGGGCAATGGCCGAGGATCAGGTGGAGGTGATGCGGGCGCTGGGTCACGAGCGGTTTTTCGTTGCGGGCCACGATCGCGGTGGCCGTACCACGCATCGGATGTGTCTGGATCATCCCGATAAGGTCATCAAGGCCTGTGCGATCGACATCGTGCCGACGCTGGATATGTGGGCGGCGATGGACAAGGCCGGTGCAATCGACGCCTGGCACTGGCCTTTCATGGCGCAGCCGGCGGACTTTCCGGAACGGATGCTGGGCAGCGTTCCGGCCGACTGGTTCATGCGCAAGAAGCTGCTGAAGCTGACCGCCGACCTGAACCACATCCCGCCGGCGGTCTGGGACGAATACGTGCGGTGCTTCAACGAAAAGACCATTCGCGGATCGTGCGGCGACTACCGGGCCGCGGCGACGATCGACTGCGAACTGGATACCGCCGATCTGGGTCGCAAGATACCGATGCCGCTGCTGGTGCTGTGGGGTGCCCGAAGCAGCGTCGGCAGGCGCTTCCCCGATCCGCTGGGTCTGTGGGCGCAGCGGGCGGACGATGTGCGCGGCGAGGCCCTGCCGAGCGGACACTATGTGAACGAGGAAGCGCCAGAGCAGGTGCTGGATTGGTTCCTGCGGTTCTTCACCCCCTAGCCCGACGAACCTCCCGGCCGTAAAACCGCCAGGAGCCCAAGGGAGAGGAACCAATATGGCCGAGATACGAACATCCCATCTGCTGACGTTGAAGCTCGCGGTGAACGGCATGCAGCCGATCGGGGAGACGCCCGCTGGCAACCGCCGCGTCGGCCTGGTGGCCGGCGGCTCGTTCGAGGGACCGAAGCTACGCGGCACCGTGTTGCCGGGCGGGGCGGACTGGATCATCGGGCGCCCGGACGGCGTGACCACGCTGGACGTGCGGATCGTGCTGCAAACCGACGACGGCGCGGCGATCGGCCTGACCTATCGCGGGCTGCGGCATGGTCCCGCCGACGTGATGGCGAAGGTCAACGGCGGCGAGTTCGTCGATCCGTCGCTTTATTACTTCCGCACGGCGGTGAATTTTGAAACCGCCTCGCCGAAATATGCCTGGCTGAATGGAATCATCGGCATCGGGTCCGGCAGCCGTCCGCCCGAAGGCCCGGTTTACGAAATCTTCGAGGTGCTCTGATCATGGCGACAATTGGATTTATCGGGTTGGGTAACATGGGCGGGCCGATGGCGGCCAACCTGGTGAAAGCCGGTCATACCGTCACCGGCTTCGATCTGAACCCGGTGGCCCTGGATGCGCTGGCCGCTGCCGGCGGCAAGACAGCCTCCAGCGCGAGAGAGGCGATTGCCGGCGCGTCCGTGGTGATCACCATGCTGCCGGCGGGTGAGCATGTGCGCGATGTGTATCTGAACCAGGGCGGCGTGATCGATCTGGTGAAGCACGCCAAGCCGCTGCTGATCGATTGCTCCACCATCGACGTGGATAGCGCCCGCACCGTTACCGCGACGGCCGAAACCGCCGGGCTGGCGATGCTGGATGCCCCGGTTTCCGGCGGCACGGCGGGCGCGCAGAACGGGACGCTGACCTTCATGGTCGGCGGAACGGATGAGGCGTTCACCCGCGGCAAGGCGGTGCTGGAGGCGATGGGCAAGAACATCTTCCATGCCGGCGGGCCGGGCGCGGGTCAGGCGGTGAAGATCTGCAACAACATGATGCTGGCGATCAACATGGTCGGCGTGTCGGAAGGCTTCCTGCTGGCCCAGAAGCTGGGGTTGGACTGGGAGAAGTTGCACCAGATCTGCTCGACCGCGACGGCTAATTCCTGGGCCTTGTCGAACTATTGCCCGGCCCCGGGTCCGGTGCCGGCCGCGCCGTCGAACCGCGACTATGCGCCGGGTTTCGCCACGGCGCTGATGGTGAAGGACGTGAAGCTGTCGCAGGCCGCGGCCGAGGCCACCGGTTCCCCAACCCCGTTGGCGGCGCAGGCACTGTCTTTCTATCAGAAAGTGGTGGATCAGGGCGACGGCGGAAAGGACTTTTCCGTGGTGTTCCGCTGGTTGGCGGGACAAAAGCGGGATTGACGCGACATAAGGGGCGGGCCGTTCCCCGCCCCCTAAAACCCCGCTATAACCCGGTGCAACGGCAGAACGCCCAGCATCGGGCCACGCGGGGAACGTACGAAACATGAGCACTCAGGCATTCAAGGCAGCGCGCGACTTTCTGTTCGCCCACCGCGAAGACTACGCCACGGCCCACCGCGACTTCCGCTGGCCGGACATGGAGCATTTCAACTACGCGCTGGATTGGTTCGACGCCGAACTCGCGGTCAACCATGCCAACGACCTGGCACTGAAAATCACTGGGGAGGGCGCCGCCACCCGCACCTTCGCGGAATTGTCGGACGCCTCTAACCGCGTTGCCAACGGGCTGCGCGCGCTGGGCGTCAAGCGCGGGGAGCGGATACTGCTGATGCTGGGCAACGTCGTGCCGCTGTGGGAAACCATGCTGGCCGCGATGAAACTCGGCGCCGTGGTCATCCCCGCGACAACCCTGCTGGCGCCCGCCGACCTGACAGACCGGTTCGACCGGGGCCGCACGCGCCATTTGATCGCCAGCGCCGGAGATGCCGCCAAGTTCGATGGTCTCGATCCGTCGGTCACCCGAATCGCCGTGGGCGACGCGCCCGAGGGCTGGCACCGCTACGACACGCTGCTGGAGGGTTCGGCCGAATTCCAAGCGGACGCGCCCACCAAGGCCACCGATGCGTTGCTGCTGTATTTTACCTCCGGCACCACCTCGCGCCCCAAACTGGTGGAGCACAGCCATCAAAGCTACCCGGTCGGCCATTTGACCACGATGTTCTGGATCGGACTGCGTCCTGGCGACATGCACCTGAACATCTCCTCGCCGGGGTGGGCCAAGCATGCCTATAGCTGCGTGTTCGCGCCTTGGAACGCCGCCGCGACGGTGTTCATCGCCAACCAGCCGCGGTTCAACGCGCCGGGCATGTTGGACTCGATCACGGAAAACAAGGTCACCACGATCTGCGCCCCGCCAACCGTTTGGCGGATGTTCGTGCAAGAGGACATGACCAAGTGGCAGACCTCACTGCGGGAAGTCTGCTCCGCCGGGGAGCCGTTGAACCCCGAGGTGATCGAACACGTTCAGAAAGTCTGGAACAAGACACCGCGCGAAGGCTACGGCCAGACCGAAACCACCGTGCAGATAGCGGTGTTCCCCGGCCTGGCGGTGAAGCCCGGCTCGATGGGGGTGGAAGCTCCAGGTTATCGGATAGCTCTGCTGGATGCCGACGGCCAGGACGCCGAGGAGGCCGAAGTTTGCATCGAACTGGACCCCGCGCCAGTGGGTCTGATGCGCGGCTACCAGAAGGACGACGGGACATTCGCGCCACTGGGGATCAAAACCGGCAACCATCTGGCCTATCGCACCGGGGATGTGGCGACGCGCGATTCCGATGGGTATTACACGTATGTCGGCCGAGCGGATGACGTGTTCAAAGCGTCGGATTACCGGATCAGCCCGTTCGAGCTGGAAAGCGCGCTGATCGAGCATCCGGCGGTGGCCGAGGCGGCCGTGGTGCCCGCCCCCGACGCGGTGCGCATGGCGGTGCCGAAGGCGTTCGTGACGCTGGCAGCCGACTTCGAACCGACACGGGAGACCGCGCTGTCGATCTTCCAGCACCTGCGGGGCACATTGGCGCCTTATAAGCGCATCCGGCGCATTACCTTCGGTGGGCTGCCGAAGACGATTTCCGGCAAAATTCGCCGGGTGGAATTACGCCAGGCGGAGGAGGCGCTGGCCAAGGCCGGGCAGCGTGGCGAGGGCGAATTCCGCGAGGAGGATTTTCCGGAGCTGAGTGCTCGGTAATCTCCCCACGGACGGCCCGGCCGGCGCGCGGGGCTTACTGGCCCTGCGCGGCAGCCGACGCAAGCGCGTGCTGGATCGCCTGCATGCCGGTCAACCTGTCATGCATGGCCAGTGCTTGCATGGCCTGCGATATCTGCCCGACGGTCGGATTATCGCTCGGGCGGTCGGTCTGGCCGAGCGGCACGGAGCGGTCGAGCATGCGGGTTTGGGCCATTTCCAGGGCCTCCTTCGCCTCCCCATCGTGACCCAGCGCCAGCGCGCCCTGCGCCGCCCGAAGGTAGTCCGATGGCCGGTCGCCGGGCTCTACCGCGGGCGTGGATTCCGGAGGCTGGGGCGGCGGCGGGGCGGATTGGGCCATCGCCGTGCCGGACAGGGCCAGCAGGATCGCGGGACAAAGCAGACGGATGTGCATGGGTTCAAGCTCCTGGTCACTATCCCCGGGGCTTATAGCAGCTAACGGCCGGGCGGACGAAGTGCGGGCTGGCCACCTACAAGCATGTCAACGCCAGCGGCGATGGAACCACAGATACTGGCCCGGGTTCTCGCGTATCCAGCCCTCGATCACGTCGGCGATCATCTGGGTCGTCGCCTGCACATCGACCTCGCCATTGTCGGTGCGGGGTAGTTCGTACGGCCCGAAACCATCGATCCGGAAGCGGTGACCGGGCAACCGCACAACCCGCACACCCACCACCGGACAATCGAACCGGCGGGCGAGCCGGGCGATGGACGGGTTGGCCTTGCAGGGGCGGCCGAAGAACGTGATATCGACGCCGCGCGAGAAATGCTGATCGACGACCATCCCAAGATGCTCGCCGACGGACAGCGCGGCTGCCATCTCCACCGCCGCCTGCGCCCGGGTTCGGATCATTCGACCCATCAACGGTGCCCGGATCCGGATGATCTCCTTGGCTACCGCCTTATTGTTCGGCATGCGGTAAACGACGGCCGAGGCGAGGCCGTGCGCCGCAGCGGCCACGGCCGGCAGTTCCCAGTTCGCCAGATGGGCGGCGAAGCACAATCCCGGCTTGCCGTCGGTGCGCAACATATCGAACAGCGGCACGCTGTCGGTCTGGATGCGGCCGGTGTTGGGGTTATTCAGGTCGTAGTCCCAGATGCGGGCCATGTGAACGTATTCGCCGGCTACGCGGCCAAGATTTTCCCATGCCTCCCGCAGGGTTGCTTCGATCCAGGCGGCATCCTTTTCGGGGAAAGCTGTCCTTAGATTCGCTTGACCGATGCGGTGCTGGGGCAGCCAGGGTCCGATCCGCCGGGCGATGGTTCCGCAGACGTCGGAGGTGCGATCGGGATCGGCGCGCCGCAGCAGGCGAATGGCCCACTTGACCAAACGACCGAGGATACGGTCCCCGTACAGCGCAAGCTGGCGGCGCATTTGGGTCAGAGTTCGACCACGATCTTGCCGAACACGTCCCGCGTTTCCAGCCGGTCCACCCCTGCGCGGAAGTCGGGCAATCCGTACACCGTGTCGATGACCGGTTTCACTCCGCTGGCGATCCGGTCCAGGGCGCGGGCCAGCGCCGACATTGGGGCGCCGAACGAACCGGTGATGCGATACTGCTGCTGGAACAACTGCATCAGATTCAGGCTGGCGGTGGGGCCGGATGTCGCTCCGCATGTCACCAGCCGGCCGCCGCGCTTCATCGACAGCAGCGAACCGTTCCAGGTGTCGGCGCCGGTGTGTTCGAACACCACATCGACGCCCTTCTTCTTCGTCAATTTGCGGACGACACCCTCGAACCGGTCCTCGCGGTAATTGATGACGTGGTCGGCGCCGAGCGCCTTGGCTTTCTCGGCCTTGTCAGCGGAACCGACCGTGGTGATGACGGTGCAGCCGATGGATTTGGCGATGCGGATGGCGATGCTGCCGATGCCGGAGCCGCCGGCATGGACCAGGACGGTTTCCCCCGGTTCCAGATGGGCGTTGTCGAACAGCATGTGCTCCACGGTGCCATAGGCGACGGAGACACAAGCGGCATCCAGCATGGACACACCGTCGGGGATTTTCACCAACAGACGGGCGGGGTGGTTGGTCAGGTCTTCGGCGAAGCCGTCGATATGGAAGCCACGAACGCCGCCGACGTTTTCGCACACATTGTCGCGGCCGCGCAGGCAGGCCGGGCAGGTGCCGCAGGTCAACGCGGAATAGGGCACGACGCGGTCGCCGGGCTTGACGTTGGCGACGCCGGAACCGACGGCCACGACCTCGGCCGAGGCTTCCGCGCCCACGGTCAGCGGATAGAGGCGCTTGGCGAAGGCCATTCCGCGGAAACCCCACACGTCGATGTGGTTCAATCCCACCGCGCGGATACGCAGTTGGACCTGATCCGGTCCGGGGGCGGGCGGCGCGTCACGTTCCACCAGTTCGACCTGACGGTCGCCAAGGAGTTGAAGCGCGCGGATCGTGGCCATGGAGCGAGAGTCCTGAATGGTTGCGGGATGCCCAGTAAGCAGCCTTCCGGCGCGGGGCAACCCCGATTGTGGCCGGCTTGGCTTCGGGGGGGCGTTAACCCGTTGTTCAGACATTTCGCCTAATACGAAAAAACCGGCCGGGAATTGGCCCGGCCGGCTTACTCGTGGAGGATGGGATGTGGAGACATCTCAAACTTCTATTGAGGACAGTGGTGAAGATTGACGTCGATGTCAAGATAACCGTCATCCGAAAGCAGGGAGTTGGCTGGTCGGTTCGCGGGCCAGCCATTTCCCCGGGGACGTTAGGCCGCCATCCCGGCACGCACCGCGCCAATGCCCGAAAAGACGGTTTCGATCCGATTGCCAGGGGCGATCGGAAACTGGCGGGTAAACGAGCCGGTCATGACGATCTCGCCGGCCTTCAGCCTCCGGCCGTAGGCACCCAGCTTGCCAGCGAGCCATACGACTGAATTCAACGGGTTGCCGAGAACGGCATCGCCGGTCCCCGTCGCTACGGGGGTGCCGTCGATCGACACTCGCGCCTCGATCCCAGCCAGATTGGCGGGCAGCGCCGTTGGTTCGCCCAGGATCACAGTCTTCTGCTGGGCATTATCCGCCAATGCCAGCGCGATCTGTTCGGTGAACGGGCCGCGGGTTTCGATGATCTCCAGCGCCGGATAAACCACGTCGATCGCCGCGCGGGCTTCCTCCAAACTGACGGTCCCGGACAGATCGACACGCAGTCGCATGCAGAGTTCGTTTTCAAAGCCCGGCGCGATCAGGCTGTTCGGTTCGAAAACATGACCTGACGGCTGGCTTTCCAGTACACAGCCGAACACTGGCTCGTGGAATCCGAACTGCTGTTGGATCGCGGGGGCGGTCAGGCCGACTTTCCAGCCGATCTGCTTTTCTCCGGCGGCGCAACGCCTGGCGATCAGCCCGAGTTGGATGGCATAGGACTGGTCGATGCTGAGTTTGCCATAGTAAGCCGGCGGGAAATAAACGCCGTTCTGGCGCTGCTGCCAAAATGCCTCGATCAGGCTGTCTTCGGTCATGGTCGTGTCCCCCTTATTGGCCGTACTTGTCACCCTCTGGCCGGGCGCCTACCGTTCGTCCGGTTCGATATCAAGGGAAACGTCGCCATGAAAATCCTCGTTGTCCAGGGGGCCGGCATGAATATGCGCGGCAAAACGCAAACCGAGATTTTCGGCACCATGACGCTGGACCAATACAACCAGCACATACTCCAGTATGCAAAAGACCTGGATGTCGAAGTGGAGATATTTCACTCCAACATCGAAGGGGAGGTCATAAACCGGCTGTACGCGGCAAACGACGAAGGATTTGCCGGCGCGCTGGTCAATCCGGCCGGATTTTCGCGCGGCTATCCGGCGCTGACGGCCGCGATCGGCCAGGTCACTTTCCCGGTGATCGAGGTGCATATCTCCAACCCCGTCCGTCGCGGGCCGGTGTCGGACACGGCCACTGTTAGCCTGGGCATCGTCGCCGGTTTCGGCGTGCTGGGCTACTATCTGGCGATGCGCGGATTGCGGGATAAGTAACGGGCCGCCCGATCGGTCACGAGGCGTCCAAGGGCAAAAACAATGTCGAATATCACGCGCCGCGCTGCCACCGCTGGCCTGTTGGCTCTTCCGGCCATCCGACGCTCCAGGGCGGACGAGCCGCTCCGGCCGCGCTGCTCGCTGGATACCGCGCCGACGCACGGCCGCAACATCTCGATCGCGGACTATTTCAACAAGCTGGAAGCGGCGTCGGATGGGCGCATCAAGCCGGAATTGTTCGCCAGCGGCCAGTTGTTCGCGGACTTGAACGTCAGCAAGGCGCTATTGCAGGGGCAGGTGGACATGGCCGCGCCCGGGGTCTGGACCGTGACTAACTTCGTGCAGGATTCCGATCTGTTCCAGTTGCCTGCCCTGTACGACCAGCCGATCGAGACGATCCACCGCGTCACCGACGGAAAATCCGGTGACATGGTCGCGGACGAACTGGAACAGAAGCTACGAACCCATGTGCTGGGTCCTTGGATCGACAACGGCTACAGTAACTGGTTCACCACTAGAGTTCCGTTGAACAGTCTCGCGGATTTGAAAGGCCTGAAAATCCGCAACTCCGGCGGTGCGGGACAGGCATGGCGGACTCGTTTCTTCGGCGCGATCCCGAATATCACCTCGTGGCCCGACGTGCCGCTGGCACTGTCCCAGGGCACATTCGATGGCCTGATCACCACCAGCGACAGCCTGGTCAGCGCCCAGTTGTGGGAGGCCGGGGTGCGCTATGCGATCCAGGACCACAACTCCTTCGCCGCCTATATCCCCATGGTAAGCGGCGGCTTCTGGAGCAAGCTGCCGCCCGACCTGCGGACGCTGATGACCGACCTGTGGGCGGATAACATTTCGACCTATCGCAGGAACCAGGCCGCCAGCCAGGACCGCGCCAGAGGCATCCTGGAAAGCCATGGCGTGCGCTTCGTCGATCTGACGCCCGCCGGGGCAACCGACATCCGCAACCGGATGCTGAAGGAGCAGGACGACGTCGCGAAGGAACTGAAGATCAGGCCGGAGATCGTGAAGCTGATGAGCCAGGACCTGGGGTAATCCCAAGCTACGAAACAACCCCCTCCCGCTTCAACGCCCGCACCGTCGCCCGCAGTGCCTCGACCGTCGTTGCCATCTCTTCCTCGCCGTGCATCGCGGAAATCCAGGCCGACGGGCCGGAGTTCATATCGACGCCGTTCACCAGCATGCCCATCCGAAGCTGCGCGGTGACGCCCTCGCCGCGCGGCTTGTTCAGCATCTTGGGGATGAATGCCGCGGCGTCGAATGCGCCGGGTACGACGTCATCGCCGTCGGGATTAGTGAAAATATGAAAGCCGGAGTTGGTGCCATGCGCGGCCCACTTCATTTTCTCCTCGATCAGCACTTCGTTCAGCTTGGTGCGAACCGCCGCGCCGAATGCATTCGCGCGGGCGCAGGCATCGGTGGAGCTGACGATTTCCAGCGTGGCGAGGCCGGCGGCGGCGGAGATCGGGTTGGCGTTGAATGTGCCCAGATGCGCGACCTTTTCGGTTCCAGCCGCCTTGGCAGCGGCGAAGTCCAGCCAGTCCATGATATCCTTGCGGCCGACGACCGCCCCGCCCGGCATCCCACCGGACACGATTTTCGCCAGGGTGGTCATGTCCGGCACGATCCCCACGGCCGCTTGTACGCCGCCCGGGGATACGCGGAAGCCGGTCACAACCTCATCGAAGATCAGCAGCGCGCCGGCCTGCCGCGTCAGGTCGCGCAGCAGGGTCAGGAACGACGGCAGGATCGGCATCTTGCCGAAATTGGCCCCGGTCGGTTCAAGGATAAGTGCAGCGATGTCCTTGTGGTCATTGAAGATCCGGGTGATGCCCGCGACGTCGTTGGGATCGCATAACAGCACGTTATCGGCGACGCCCGGCAAGACGCCGCTGGTCGCACTGCCGTCGAAATGATTCGAATACCCGTTGGTCATGTGGTCATGCCAGCCATGGAAATGCCCGCGGAACCGCACCAGCTTCGGCCGGCCGGTGTA
>JAJZEV010000044.1:0-10711 GCA_021805665.1 Pseudomonadota bacterium | reverse complement strand
GCCAGATAAGCCTCGGTCAAGGTCGCATTCGGCAACGTGCTGGCGGACATCGGGACTCCTTCACTGACGGCGGCGCGCATCATAACGATAAACGGCGGGGTATCCATGGTTTCCGGGCATAGCTGCCGTGGCGCGGCGGGCGGTATCTGTGCCGGTGCTCGGATGGCAATAAGCGAACCGGGTGGACGCCTTCCGCCCCGATTGATCAGCAGGAGCGCGTGCCGGCATGGGTTTGTCCGAAATCCCGACCCCGGGTCAACTGCCCTACGACCGGATCGGCGGCGCTGCCGGTATTCGCCGCCTGACCTCGCGGTTCTATGCTCTGATGGACAGCCGGTCGGACGCGGCGGCCTGCCGGGCGATCCATCCGCCCAGCCTCGCGAACAGCGAGCAAAAGCTGTTCGAGTACCTCTCCGGCTGGCTTGGCGGGCCGCCTTTGTTCACCGACAAGCATGGGCCGCCAATGCTGCGCCGCAGGCATCTGCCAGCGCGCATCGGTTCGGAGGAGATACGCGGCTGGCTTGCGTGCTTTCGCCAGGCATGGACCGACACGGTCGCCGATACCGCCCTCGGCGATGAAATTCTGCCGCAAATCCAGGCCCTGGGCGAACACATGCGGAATACGCCATCATAGGAGCCAGCCCGCCGGGCGAAACAGGAGGGTGACGATGATCGATCTGCGGTCGCTGGAAGTCTTCTTCTGGGTTGTCAAACTGGGCGGGTTCAGCCGAGCGGCAGAGCGTTTGCATATGACGCAGCCGGCGGTGTCGGGCCGCATCGGTCAGTTGGAAGCGCGCTACGGTGTGCGACTGTTGGATCGCGCGCCCAATCGCGCCACAATGCCCACCCCGAAAGGCTTGGCGCTTTACTCCAGCGCCGAGCGGATGCTCGCGCTGCGTTCGGAACTGGAGGCGCAACTCACCGGAACGACAGATCATTACGGCATCATTCGCATCGGCGTGGCCGAAACCCTGGTTCACACCCTGTTGGGGCGGATGATCCAGCGCCTGCATCGGCTGTACCCGGGCATCACGCCCGAGATCGCCGTGGATATTTCCCCCACGATGCAAGCCATGCTGCTGACTGGCGAACTCGATGTCGCCATGCTGCTGGGTCCAGTCAACGATCCGCGCGTTCGCAGTGTGCTGCTGGGCGACTACGACATGGCCTGGGTCGCCAGCCCTGCGCTGGGACTGGACGACGGCCCCATGGACCTGGCGGCCCTCGCGGGCTGGCCTCTGCTATCCTATGCACGCGGCACGCTTCCGCATGCGCAACTGATGGCGCTGTTTGCGCGCCCAGAACTGCCGCCGGTGAGGATATTCTCCAGCAGCAGCCTTGCCTCGATCGTGACCATGGCGATAGACGGCATTGGCATCGGCGTTGTGCCGGACGTCATCGTAACGGCCGAGGTCGCGGCCGGCCGGCTGAGGAAGCTGGCGGTGGAACCCGGGCTGCCGCCGTTGCGCTTCACCGCCAGTTTCCTGGCAACCCATCCGCCCGGCCCAGCGGCAACGATCGCGGATGTTGCCCGGGACGTGGCGGCGGAATTATAAGCGGCGCTTATCTCGACGCATCACGACATACGATTATCCATACGTGGGGATTGCACCTATGGGAAATTCCCGTGATTCGCGCCTGAAACGCAGGGAATAAGCCATGTTCGACTGGTATCGCGGCTTCGACCGCGATGGACGACGTACTTTCTGGGCCTGCTTCGGCGGCTACGCCCTGGATGCGATGGATGTGCAGGTTTACTCGTTCGTCGTCCCGGTTCTGATCGGGCTGTGGGGGATGACCAATACCCAGGCGGGGATGCTGGCGACCGCTACGTTGATTCTGTCGGCGGCGGGCGGTTGGATCGCCGGGTTGCTGGCGGATCGGATCGGGCGCGTCCGCACCTTGCAGATCACAATCGTCTGGTTTGCCGTGTTCACCTTCCTGTCCGGCTTCACCAACAGCTTCCAGCAGCTACTGGTCACCCGCGGCCTGCAAGGTTTGGGTTTCGGCGGCGAATGGGCCGCCGGATCGGTGCTGATCGGCGAGGTGATCGCTGCCCGCCATCGCGGCAAGGCGGTGGGTTTCGTGCAAAGCTCCTGGGCAGTGGGGTGGGGTGTCGCGGCGTTGGCGGCCACGCTGTCGGCCTCGCTGCTGCCCAAGGAATATGCGTGGCGGGTGCTGTTCTTCCTGGGTCTGCTGCCGGCGTTTAGCGTGTTCCTGATTCGCCGGCTGGTGCCCGAACCCGCGGTCTATCAGCGGGCCGAAGCCCACACCTCGATGCTGGCGATCTTCTCGCCGCGCTTTTTGAGCATCACCGCCAGGGGCAGCTTGCTCGCGCTGGGCGCGCAGGGCGGTTACTATGGAATCACCACCTGGCTGCCGACGTTTTTGCGAACCGAGCGGCACTTGTCGGTGCTGAGCACGGGCAGTTATCTGGGTGTGATCATTACCGGATCGTTCTGCGGCTACATCGTCAGCGCCTATTTGAACGACATATTGGGCCGGCGCAGAACCTTTCTGACGTTTGCGGTCGGGTCGATGGCGGTGGTGCTGCTCTATACCCAGATCGCGATCTCCGACGGTCTGATGCTGGTCCTGGGCTTTCCGCTGGGTTTCTTCGCATCCGGCATCTTCAGCGGCATGGGCGCGGTGTTTACCGAGTTGTTTCCGACGGAACTGCGCGGATCGGGACAGGGATTCTGCTATAATTTCGGCCGTGGTTTCGCGGCTTTGTTCCCGACACTGGTGGGTGCCGCCTCGGCGAAGCTGGGGCTGGGTGTCGCGGTCGGGGTGTTCGCCGGCAGCGCCTATGCGCTGGTCATTATCGCCACGCTGATGCTACCGGAAACCAGCGGACAGGAGCTGCGCAGCCTTGCCGACGCGGGACCGCACGAGGGAAAGAGGACAGCACCATGAGCACCTGGCAATTCTGGATCGACCGCGGCGGCACCTTCACCGACATCGTCGCCCGTGATCCCGAGGGCAAGCTGTCCACCCACAAGCTGCTGTCGGAGAATCCCGAACGCTACAACGACGCCGCGATCGCCGGGATCAAGTCGATCCTGGGCATCGCGCTGGATTCCCCGATCCCGCCGAACCTGATCGACGCCGTGAAGATGGGCACCACGGTGGCGACCAATGCGCTGCTGGAGCGTAAGGGCGATCGCACCCTGCTGCTGGTGAACAACGGGTTCGCGGATGCGCTGCGCATCGGCAATCAGGCTCGTCCCCGGTTGTTCGATCTGGCGCTGACCCTGCCGACGATGCTGTATGAGCAGGTCGCCGAAATTCAGGGCCGCGTCGGCGTCGATGGGACGGAAATCGAGTCGCTGGACGAAGCCAGCGCGCGCGAAACCCTGGCCAAGGCCAAGGCCGCGGGCATCGACGCCTGCGCCATCGTGCTGATGCACGCATGGAAATATCCAGACCATGAACGGCGTCTGGCCGAACTGGCGCGCGAGGCGGGCTTCACCCAGGTTTCCGCCAGCCACGCCGTCAGCCCGCTGCTGCGGCTGGTGCCGCGCGGCGATACCACCGTGGTGGACGCCTATCTGTCGCCGATCCTGCGCCGCTATGTCGATCGGGTGGCGTCGGAACTGACCGGCACGCGGCTTTACTTCATGCAGTCCAACGGCGGTCTGACCGAGGCGCACAGCTTCCAGGGCAAGGACGCGATCCTGTCCGGGCCGGCCGGTGGCATCGTTGGTGCGGCCCGCACCGCCGGGATGGCGGGCTTCGACCGGATCATCGGCTTCGACATGGGTGGCACCTCGACCGACGTGGCGCTGTATGCCGGCGCGTTCGAGCGTGCGTTCGAAACGGCGGTCGCAGGGGTGCGGATGCGCGCGCCGATGATGGCGATCAACACCGTCGCGGCCGGCGGCGGGTCCATCCTGCATTTCGATGGCGCCCGCATGCGGGTCGGGCCTGATTCCGCTGGCGCCAATCCCGGGCCGGCCTGCTACCGGCGCGGCGGCCCGTTGACCGTGACCGACGCCAATGTCTGCGTCGGCAAAATCCAGCCCGCGCACTTTCCGCCGATCTTCGGTCCGCACGCCAACCAGCCGCTGGATGCCGATATCGTCCGGACGAAGTTCGCGGAGCTCGCCAAGGAGATCGGACGCACGCCGGAACAAACCGCGGAGGGTTTCCTGCAAATCGCCGTCGCCAACATGGCCAACGCGATCAAGCAGGTGTCGGTGCAGAAGGGCCATGACGTGTCCCGTTTCGCCTTGCAGTGCTTTGGCGGCGCGGGCGGCCAGCATGCGTGTCTGGTGGCCGATGCGCTGGGCATGGAGACGGTGTTCATCCACCCCTATGCCGGGGTGTTGTCCGCCTATGGCATGGGCCTTGCCGACCAGACCACGATGAAGGAACAGGCGGTCGAAATCCCGCTTGGCCCCGACACGCTTCCCCAACTCAGGGCGCTGGCGGATACACTGGCCGCCGATGCAGTGGCTGCCCTGGCGAATCAGGGCGCGAAGCCGGAGGACGTTTCCACCGCGAAATCGCTGCATCTGCGCTATGCCGGCACCGAAGCCGCGCTGATCGTTCCTCTGACGGACCTGGAAACGATCCTGGCCGATTTCACCGCCGCCCACCGCGCGCGGTTTGGGTTCGCAACGCCGGAGCGGCAGGCGATCGCGGAAACCGTGGCGGCGGAAGCGACGCTGCCCGGCACTGCCGCCGAGGAAGCGATCCTGCCGGCGCGCGAGAGCGGCACGCCCGAACCGGTGGACAGCGTCCGCATCTTCACGCATGGCGCCGAACACGAAACCCCGGTGTTCGAGCGCACATCGATGCTGTCCGGCGACCGGATCGAAGGCCCGGCGCTGGTCCGTGAGGCGAACGCCACCACCGTTATCGAACCCGGCTGGACCGCCGAGGTGACCGCGTTGGATCACATGATCCTGCGCCGCACAGAGGCCCTGCCGACCCGCGTCGCCGCTGGCGGCGAGAAGCCGGACCCGGTGCTGCTGGAGCTGTTCAACAACCTGTTCATGAATGTCGCGGAACAAACCGGCGCGGTGCTGCAAAACACCTCCATGAGCGTGAACATCAAGGAACGCCTGGACTTTTCCTGCGCGATCTTCGATGCCGCCGGCGCGCTGGTCGCCAATGCGCCGCATGTGCCGGTGCATCTGGGCGCCATGGGCGAAAGCGTCCGCACCGTGCTGAACCAACGCCGCCATACGCTGAAGCCGGGCGACGTGGTGGCGCTGAACAACCCGTTCAACGGCGGCACCCATTTGCCGGACGTAACGGTTATCACGCCGGTCTTCGATGCGGCGGGCAAGGAGATCGTCTTCTTCGTCGGCAGCCGCGGCCACCATGCCGATATCGGCGGCATCACCCCGGGCTCGACCCCGCCGATGTCGCACACGCTGGAAGAAGAGGGCGTCGTTATCGACGACTTCCTGCTGGTCGATGGCGGGCATTTCCGCGAGGCTGAATTCCGGGCGGTGCTGGCCGGCGCGAAATATCCCGCCCGCAGCCCGGACGTGAACGTCGCCGATATCAAGGCGCAGGTGGCGGCGAATGAGAAGGGCGTGCAGGAACTGCGGCGCGTCGTGTCCCAGTTCGGTTGGCCGGTGGTCAGCGCGTATATGCGCCACGTCATGGACAACGCCGAGGAGTCGGTGCGCAGGGTGATCGACCGCATCGGTTCCGGCCGTTTCGTTTACAAGATGGACAATGGGCGCGATCTTTGCGTCTCGATTAGCGTGGACAAGACAACCCGTAGTGCCACTGTCGATTTCACCGGCACTGGTCCGCAGCATGAGGGCAATTTCAATTCGCCGCCGGCGGTTACCCGGGCAGCGGTGCTGTATGTGTTCCGCTGCCTGGTCGGCGACGATATTCCGCTGAACGATGGCTGCCTGAAGCCGCTGACCCTGATCATCCCGCCCGGCACGTTCCTGTCGCCCAACCCGGGCGCAGCGGTCGTAGCTGGCAACACCGAAGTCTCCCAGGCCACCTGCAACGCCATCTTCGGGGCGTTGGGCGTCATCGCCTGCTCCCAGGCGACGATGAACAACTTCCTGTTCGGCGATGCGACGCGGCAATACTACGAGACGATTTGCGGCGGTACCGGGGCGGGTCCGGGGTTCGACGGCACCGCGGCGATCCAGACCCATATGACCAATACCCGCATGACGGATCCCGAGATCCTGGAATTGCGTTACCCGGTGCGCCAGGATTTGTTCGGCATCCGCCACGGCTCGGGCGGCGCCGGCAAGTGGCATGGCGGCGACGGCGCGATCCGCCGCATTCGCTTCCTGGACCCGATGACGGCGGTGATCGTATCCTCCCGCCGGACGGTCGCGCCGTTCGGGCTGGACGGTGGCGCCGACGGCAAGCCGGGGCTGCAATGGGTGGAACGCGCGGATGGATCGCGGGAGACGCTGACCGGAACGGATCGGGCGGAGCTGCTGCCGGGGGACGTGTTCGTTATCGAAACACCGGGCGGCGGCGGGTTCGGGCGGGCCTAACGCCGGGGCGGAAATGGGTCGCTACCGATTGCGTTGTATCGGCGGCCCGTTCTACCAAGGCCGCCGCTCGGTACCTCGGGGTTATATCGACTTGGTTGTAACGGACTTGCCCCGGCCTCGGAACCAGGGGCAAGTTTTGCCTGTCAGCCCCTGACCGCCGCGGCCAGTCCGCGCACCTGATCCAGTACTTTTTCCACCGCACCCGGCAGCGCCTTGCCGTGTTCGTCCAGATTGGCCGACAGCGTATCGATCAGCGCGGAGGCAACCACCGCCGCATCTGCGATCCGCGATGCCGATCCGGCCTGATCCGGCGTGCGCACGCCGAAGCCGATGGCGATCGGCAGATCGGTCGCCTTGCGCAGCCTGGGAATCGCGGCCTGCAGATGCTCCGCGCTGGCGCTACGGGTGCCGGTGATCCCGGTGATGCTGACGTAATACACAAACCCCGAACTGCCGTTCAGGACGTGCGGCAGTCGCTCCTCATCGGTGGTCGGGGCGATCAGCCGGATGAAATCCAGCCCGTTGGCATTGCTGAACGGCAGCAGCAGGTCGGCTTCCTCGGTCGGCAGATCGACGATGATCAGGCCATCGACGCCGGCCTTCGCCGCATCGGCACAGAAACGCTCCGGCCCATAGGACAGGATCGGGTTCAGATAGCCCATCAGCACGACCGGGGTTTTCGCGTCGTCCTGGCGGAACTCCCGCACCATCGTCAGCACATGGGCGACCTTGACCCCGGCGGCGAGGCCGCGCTTTCCCGCCGCCTGGATGATCGGCCCATCCGCCATCGGGTCGGTGAACGGCATGCCGATCTCGATCAGGTCGGCGCCGGCCGCGGGCATACCGCGCAGCAGCGCCATGGAGGTCGCCTGATCCGGATCCCAGGCTTCCAGGAACGGAATCAGCGCGCCGCGGCCTTGTGTCTTCAATTCGGCGAACTTAGCGGCGATACGGCTCACAGCTTGACCCCCAGGTGTTCGGCGACAGCGAAGATGTCTTTGTCGCCACGGCCGCAGAGGTTCATCAGAATGATCTGGTCCGCGCCCATCGTCGGCGCCAGCTTGGTGACATGGGCCAGCGCGTGCGCCGGTTCCAGCGCCGGGATGATACCTTCGGTCCGGGTGCAAAGCTGGAATGCCGTCAGTGCCTCCCGATCGGTGGCGGAGACGTATTCGACGCGCCCGATATCGTGCAGCCAGGAATGTTCCGGCCCGATGCCCGGGTAGTCCAGACCGGCGGAGATGCTGTGTGCCTCGATGATCTGGCCGTCGTCGTCCTGCAGCAGATAGGTGCGGTTGCCGTGCAGCACCCCCGGCCGTCCGCCGGTCAGGCTGGCGGCGTGTTCGCCGGTTTCGATGCCGTGACCGCCGGCCTCGACACCGATCAGGCGCACCGAGGTGTCATCCAGGAACGGGTGGAACAGGCCCATGGCGTTCGATCCGCCACCGATACAGGCGACCGCGGCGTCGGGCAGGCGGCCCTCGGCTTCCCGCAGTTGCACCTTGGCTTCTTCGCCGATCACCGACTGGAAGTCGCGCACCATCATCGGATACGGATGCGGGCCGGCGACGGTGCCGATCAGGTAATAGGTGTCGGTGACGTTGGCGACCCAGTCGCGCATCGCCTCGTTCATCGCGTCCTTCAGCGTGCCGGCGCCGGAGGTGACCGCTTTCACCTCCGCCCCCAGCAGCTTCATGCGGAACACGTTCGGGGCCTGACGTTCGACGTCGGTAGCGCCCATGTACACCGTGCAGGGCAGGCCGAACAAAGCGCACATCGTCGCGGTGGCGACGCCATGCTGGCCGGCGCCCGTTTCGGCGATGATCCGGGTCTTGCCCATCCGCCGGGCGAGCAGGATCTGACCCATGCAGTTGTTGGCTTTATGGCTGCCGGTGTGGTTCAGCTCATCGCGCTTGAAGTAGACCTTCGCCCCGCCGAGGTGCCTGGTCAGCCGTTCCGCGAACCACAGCGGGCTGGGACGGCCGACATACTCCTTCAGATGGCGCTTCAGGTCGGCGTCGAACGCCGGGTCGGCTTTTGCCTGATTATAGGCGTGCTCGACCTCCAGGATCAGCGGCATCAGCGTTTCCGCGACGAAGCGGCCGCCGAATTCTCCGAAGCGGCCCCGTTCGTTGGGGCCGGTGCGCAGGCTGTTTACGCCGGGTGCGATGTTCAAAACGGGCTCTCCTTGCGGGGTGCGCTTCTAGAGCATGGCCGCGTTTGGTCAAGGTGAAGCAGACGGTCGCCGTGGCTTATTGGGACAGCCCGTCACGATGGAGGGCGGCGGACGGTTGGCCGCGCGACTTCGTTGATGGGAGCGGCAAGGATATCCAACCGCGACCCGGGCAAGATGGCTTTCCGTACGGCGATACCGCCAGCCGGCATCGCCGCCTATGCCGCGACGCGGATCGCGACGGCTTTGACGTCGTCGCCGACACCGGCCTCGAACGTGGCGAAATTGGCCTCGAACCGCTCGATCAGGTGCTTCGCCATCCGGTCGTAGGCGGACTTGTCGGCCCAGGCCTGACGCGGGTCCAGGACTTCATCCGGGATGCCGGGAACATGGGCGGGGATGGACAGGCCGAAGAACGGTTCCCGGTGGAATTCCATTTGCGTCAGAGAGCCATCCAACGCACCACGCAGCAACGCGCGCGTATGCCGAATCGCCATGCGATGGCCGACGCCGAATTGCCCGCCGCTCCAGCCGGTGTTCACCAGCCAGCAGGTGGCGTCGTATTTGGCGATCAGGTCCGCGAACATCTGACCGTACACTTCCGGCCGGCGCGGGATGAATGGATGGGCGAAGCAGGTGCTGAACGTGGCGTTCGGTTCCTTGCCCAGGCCCTTTTCGGTGCCGGCGACCTGCGCGGTATAGCCGGACAGGAAGTGATACATCGCCTGCGCGGGGGTCAGGCGGGAAATCGGCGGCAACACACCGAACGCATCGCAGGTCAGCATGAACACGTTCTTTGGCTGACCGCCGCGGCCGGACAGATTGACGTTCGGAATGAACTCGACCGGATAGCAAGACCTTGTGTTTTCGGTCAGCGAGCCGTCGGTCAGGTCCAGGTTGCCGTGCCTGTCGCCGATCACGTTTTCCAGCACCGCACCGAAACGGTTGGATGCGGCCCAGATTTCCGGTTCGGCTTCCTGCGACAGATTGATCACCTTGGCATAGCAGCCGCCTTCGAAGTTGAAGGTGCCGGTCGGTCCCCAGCCGTGTTCGTCGTCGCCGATCAGCTTGCGGTGCGGGTCGGACGAAAGGGTGGTCTTGCCGGTGCCGGACAGGCCGAAGAACAGCGCAACGTCGCCGTCCTTGCCCTGGTTGGCGCTGCAATGCATCGGCATCACGCCCTTGGCGGGCAGCAGCCAGTTCATGATGGTGAAGATCGACTTCTTCACTTCGCCCGCATACTCGCTGCCGGCGATGATAATCAGCTTCTGCTCGAACGACAGCGCGATGGTGGTGGAGGAACGCACGCCATCGACCTTCGGGTCGGTCTGGAACAGCGGCGCGTGCAGGATGACGTAGTCGGGTTCGAACGCGGGCAGGTCGGATTCGGCGGGGCGGATGAACATGTTGCGGGCGAACAGGGCGTTCCATGCCTGCGTGGTGACCAGCCTGACGCGGACGCGATGTTCCGGGTCGGCGCCGGCATAAAGGTCCTGAGTGAACAGTTCCTGGCCTTGCAGATAGGCCTGGACGCGGCCCTTGAACGCGTTGAACCTCTCGACCGGCATCCGCTGGTTGATCTTGCCCCACCAGATATCGTTGGTGACGGACGGTTCGTCGGCAACGAACTTATCTTGTACGGAACGGCCGGTGTGGACGCCGGTTTCCACCATCAGCGCGCCATCGACCGATAGGCGGCCTTCGTGGCGGCGCAAGGATTCCGCTACCAGGGCGGGCGCGGTCTGGTTGGCATGAACGGGGCGGGAGGCCTGAACACCAGTGCCGGCGAGTGCCTCGGCGGCGTGATTTTTCCATGCGTTCTGGTTCGCGGGAGCGTGCGTCAAGGTCGGATTCCTGCCCATGGTCTGCGTTTCGCGGTCAACGATGCCCGGGGTCAGCGTCGGCCAGCCTTCGTCGGGCGAGTCCACCGTTAGTCCTCAAGCGGAAATATACTAGGCGGTAGATTGCCAAACGTCCACCGGTTCGCGGTCAAGTCGGGGGCAGGCCATGGACCGGCCCGCGATCGCGTTGCTGGCCACCGACTGAA
>JAJZEV010000025.1:2155-6313 GCA_021805665.1 Pseudomonadota bacterium | reverse complement strand
CGTCGTTGGTTCCGTCGCCGCACATCGCCACCAGTTTGCCTTGGGCCTGTTCGTCGCGGATCAACTTCAGCTTTGCCTCCGGCGTTGCCTGGGCCAGGAAGTCGTCCACCCCGGCCTCGGCGGCGATGGCCGCTGCGGTCAGCGGATTGTCGCCGGTGATCATCACCGTGCGGATGCCCATCTTGCGTAATTCGTTGAAGCGTTCGCGGATGCCGCCCTTCACGATATCCTTCAGATAAATCGTGCCCAGCAGCTTGCCATCCTTGGCCACTGCCAGCGGCGTTCCGCCCAACCTGGCGATTTCCTCCGACTTGGCAGTCAGTTCCCTCACCGCCGCGTCGATCCGGGTGGCCGTGGCGACGCCGCCGCGTTCCGCCCCCCGGGATCCGCGGACCCAGTTCAGCACCGCATCCACCGCGCCTTTCCGGATGGAAACGCCCTCGTAGTCGATCCCGGACAGCCGGGTTTGCGCCGAGAAGGGGACAAACCGAGCATCCATCGGGGCCATGTCGCGGCCGCGAATTTCGTATTTTTCTTTTGCCAGCACGACGATGGATCGCCCTTCCGGCGTTTCGTCCGGCAACGACGACAACTGCGCGGCATCGGCCAGTTCGCGGGCGGTGATGCCGGTCAGCGGGAAGAATTCGGTCGCCTGACGGTTGCCCAGGGTGATGGTGCCCGTCTTGTCCAGCAGCAGGGTATCGACGTCGCCGGCCGCCTCCACCGCGCGTCCGGACATCGCCAGGACGTTGAACCGCACCAGCCGGTCCATACCGGCGATACCGATGGCCGACAGCAGTGCGCCGATGGTGGTCGGGATCAGGGCGATGAACAGCGCGACCAGGATCACCACCGAAATCTCGCCCCCGGCATAGGTGGCGAAGCTGGGGATGGTGGCGACGGCGAAGACGAAAATGATGGTCAGGCCTGCCAGAAGGATGTTCAGCGCGATTTCGTTCGGCGTCTTCTTGCGCTCCGCGCCCTCGACCAGTGCGATCATCCGATCCAGGAACGTGGAGCCCTGGGCAGCGGTGATCCGCACCTTGATCTGGTCCGACAGCACCCTCGTACCGCCAGTCACTGCCGATCGGTCCCCGCCGCTCTCGCGGATGACCGGTGCGGATTCCCCGGTAATGGCCGATTCATCGACCGAGGCGATACCTTCGACCACCTCGCCGTCGCTGGGGATCAGTTCGCCGGCCATGACCACCACGATGTCGCCCTGCTGCAGTTCCGGGGCTGGAACGCTTTCGATCCCCGCTGCCGTGATACGATTGGCCATCGTATCGGTCCTGGCCCGGCGCAGCGAGGCGGCCTGCGCCTTGCCCCGGCCTTCGGCCACCGCCTCGGCGAAGTTGGCGAACAGGACAGTGATCCACAGCCAGAGAATGATCTGGAAGGTGAAGCCGAGGTGTTCCCCGCCAGACAGCAGGTCTCGCAGGAAGATGATGGTGGTCAGCGTGGCGACGACTTCCACCACGAACATCACCGGATTGCGGATCATCAGTCTTGGGTCGAGTTTTGTCAGTGCCTGACCAACCGCCGGCACCAGGATGGCGGGGTCGAACAGGTTGGAGGTCTGGTCGCGGGAGCGGGATTCCATGGCGTGTGCCTTATGCTGAGCCAGGTATGTCATTCGTTACTTGACGACTAGAATGTCGAACCGGCCAGCATCGACAGATGCTCGACGATCGGCCCGAGAGCCAGGGCGGGCAGGAACGTCAGGCCGCCGGTGATCAGGATCACACCGATGGTCAGTCCGACGAACAATCCGCCATGGGTGGGGAAGGTGCCCAACGACGCTGGCACGATCTTCTTGGCGGCCAGCGACCCGGCGATCGCCAGCATCGGCACGATCATCAGGAAGCGTCCGACGAACATCGCGATACCCAGGGTCGAATTCCAGAACGGGGTGTTCGCGGACAGCCCCGCGAAGGCGCTGCCGTTGTTGCCGGTCGCCGAGACATAGGCGTACAGAGCCTCGGAAAACCCGTGCGGGCCGGCGTTCGACAGCGCCGACAACCCCGGTTGAATCACAACAGCCAGCGCGGTGAAGCCCAGGATCGACAGCGGCAGGATCAGGATCGCCAGCATGGCCATCTTGACCTCCTTGGCCTCCAGCTTCTTGCCCAGGTATTCCGGCGTGCGCCCGACCATCAGCCCGGCCACGAACATGGCCACGATGACGAACAGCAGCATCCCGTAAAGACCGGATCCGACGCCGCCAAAGATGATTTCACCCAGCATGATGTCGATCATCGGGATCATGCCGCCCAGCGGGGTCAGGCTGTCGATCATCGCGTTGACGGCGCCGCAGGACGCATCGGTGGTGATGGTGGAGAACAGCGCGGAGTTCGCGATGCCGAAGCGGACTTCCTTGCCCTCCATGTTCCCGCCCATATGGTCCAGCGGCAGATGCGCCAGCAACGGATTGCCGGATGCTTCCGACCAGTAGACGATCCCGGTTCCGGCCAGGAACAGCAGCCCCATCACGGTGAAAATCGCCCAGCCCTGGCGCTGGTCGCCGACCATGCGGCCGAACACGTTGGTCAGTGCCGCGCCGATCGAGAAGATCAGCACCATTTGCAAGAGGTTGGTCAGCGCCGTGGGGTTTTCGAACGGGTGGGCGGAGTTCGCGTTGAAGAACCCGCCGCCGTTGGTGCCCAGCATTTTGATCGCCTCCTGCGAGGCGACGGGCCCCTGGGCGAGTAGCTGCTTGCCCCCTTCCAGCGTGGTGATATCGGTATAGGCGGACAGGTTCTGCGGCACGCCCTGCCAGATCATGATCAGGGCGGCGAGGATGGAGATCGGCAGCAGCACATACAGCGTGCAGCGAGTCATATCGACCCAGAAATTACCGACCGTCTTCGCCGATCGCCTGCTGAAGCCGCGGATCAGCGCCAGGGCCAGGGCGATACCGGTTGCCGCGCTGACAAAATTATGCACGGTCAGCCCCGCCATCTGGACCAGATAGCTCATGGTGGTTTCCGGCACATAGGATTGCCAGTTCGTGTTGGTCACGAAACTGACCGACGTGTTGAACGCCAGATCCGGCGAAACCGCGTCCAAGTGCTGTGGGTTCAGCGGCAACACCGCCTGCAGGCGCTGCAACGCGTAGAGCACCACGAAGCCGGCAAAACTGAACGCCAGCATCGCGATCGCATAGCTGACCCAGTGCTGTTCCTCGGCTTCATCCACGCCGGAGATCCAGTACAGGCCGTGTTCGACGGGCCTTAAAACCGGGGACAGCGGCGTTCGCTCCCCGCTGAACACGCGCGTCATGTAGCCCCCCAGCGGTTTCGTGAGGAGAATCAGCAGGGCGCAGAAAAGCGCGACCTGGAGCCAGCCGTTCAATGTCATGGTGTGGTTCCCACTGGGGAGGTTCGGTCGCGATGGCGGCGGCGCCGCCGTCTGGATCGCGCGCTAGAAGCGTTCCGGCTTGATCAAGGCAACAACCAGGTAGCCAAGAAGAAAAACCGTCACCAGCGCGCCCAGCGCATAGTCAAAGATCATCGTCGCGGTCCTATAGCCGATCGCAGGCGAATGCGTACAGTCCGCAAGCGCCCAGACATGCCGCGCCGGTCAACAGAAAAATAATGTCATACATATCGGTGCTCCCGGGGCCAGTGTCAGGACATCCGGCCAAAGATCGTTCAGTACGATCCGGGAAATAGACGTTCAGCGCCTATAGATGCGATGCCGCTTGCGGGCGACGCATATAGTATTTGCATATATACGGGGCGATGCGTGACCGGACATCGCCCGGTCACGCATCGCGACAGGCGTGTTCTATCCCACTTGAAAGCTGGGTTTGCGCTTCTCCACGAACGCCGCCATGCCTTCCTTCTGATCGGGGGTCCCGAACAGCGACAGAAACAACGCCCGTTCGTGCCGCACGCCTTCGACCAGCGTCATCTCGAAAGAGCGGTTCACCGCCTGCTTGGCGAATTGCACCGCGACCGGCGACAGGTTGGCGATCTTTTCGGCGATTTTCATCACCTCCGGCAGCAGTTCGTCCGCCGGGAACACCCGCGACACCAGATTGGCCCGTTCGGCTTCCGCGGCATCCATCATCCGCGCGGTCAGCACCATGTCCATCGCCTTCGACTTGCCAACCGCCCGCGTCAGGCGCTGTGTTCCGCCGGCACCGGGGATCAC
>JAJZEV010000025.1:0-1851 GCA_021805665.1 Pseudomonadota bacterium | reverse complement strand
TCGCGCACCAGCGCGTCGCACAGCGCGTTCAGCGCCGCCGGACGGTTCAGGCGGATCAGGCCGACACGTCCGTGTGTTTCGGCGATAATGTTTTCATAAGCCATGATGCGTTCCTTCTGGGCAGGGCTCTTCGAACCCAAACCTAGTTTACCTCGCCGGAATTGGCGACTCGGTTGGACCGGCAATAGCGAACCGAGTCGTCTTTTCCGCGCCGATCCCAAAAAATAGCGTCACGGCACTATAGGCCATGGGCGTCAATCCATCTGCTATGCGAGTCGGTCCTCTCGACCGAAATGGGAGGATATCATGGCGGCTCACAAGGCTTCACCGCTGCAATTATCGTCAGAGCTTGAACGGGAACCGAACCAACTGGTGCGGGCGCATTCAACCCCGCGGCGATTGGCGGCGCGGGCTCGGATCATCATGGTGGCCTCAGCCGGCCCTGGGATCGCCGAGACAGCTCGGCAACTGGGGGTTTGGCGGAAGACGGCCGGTTACTGGCGGCGCCGACGGCGGAACGCGGCGGTATCCGCCGGGGTGGCGGCGCGCCTGAGCGACGCACCCCGCCTGCGTGCGCCGGACGCGGTCTGCCAGATCACGGCGCTTGCCTGCGAGGATCCCGAGGCGCTCGGTGATCCCGATCAGTCGCTGGAGCCAAAGCGAACTGGCCCGACAATTCGCGGCCCGTTGCATCGTCAACAACATCTCGCACGGCTCTGTCGGGCGTTTTCCAAGCAGAAGGCCGACCTGGAGCCGCATTGCAACAGTTACTGGCTGACAGCCAAGCCCGATCCAGACTTCGAGACGAAGTGCGCCGATATCCGCGCGATGGATCAGGCCGCCCCAATCGCCGCCGAACAAAGTGTGCGAACCGTTTCGATGGACGAGATGACCGGTATCCAGGTGCTGGAACGAGCCGCCCCTCGTGACCAACAGACTCCGCTATCGACGAGTGCGAGTCTGTGAAACTAGCGTACGATTTCGTAGAAATCGTATAGTGACTCCTCCCATGGAAAGTTTCATGCGCAGCCGCCTCGCCTTGCTTCTGTTACTGAGCCTGTTTGGCTGCACCACGGCCCCCATCATCCCGCTCGGTCCAGATGCCGATGCCGACCCGCTGGTGCAGCAACTGGCGCTGGATGCACGGTTGCAAGGCAGCCACGCCGTGCCGGGCAATCAGGTACGTTTGCTGCGCGATGGAGTGGAGACGCTGCCGGCGATGTTCAAGGCCATGGCGGCGGCCAAGGACCACATCCATTTGGAATATTTCACCTTCGAGAATGTCCGCGTGGGTGACACCACGCTGGGCGACCTGCTGGTGGCCAAGCTGCACCAGGGCGTGGCCGTCGCGGTGAGCTATGACGGGTTCGGCTCGCTGAAGGCCGAACCGGAATTTCTGGAACGCCTCCGCCAGAACGGCGCGAAGTTGCTGGAATACCATCCGCTCGATCCCCAGTCGGCCCTGAAGCTGCAAAATCCCAACGATCGCGACCATCGCAAGATCATGGTGATCGACGGCCGGGTCGCGTTTGTCGGTGGGGTCAATCTCGACCACGTCTATGAGAACCAGCGCGACCCGGCCGCGGCGGCCGAAGGAGACACCGCCCATGCCTATTGGCGCGACACCGACGCGCGGATCGAAGGGCCGGCTGTGGCGGAGCTGCAGAAACTGTTCCTGGCCAACTGGGCGCATGAGAAGGGCCCCGCTCTGCCGCCGGGCGATTTCTTTCCAACCCTGCCGCCCATGGGAGCCGAGACAGTACGCATCGTCGGCAGCATACCCAACCAGGACCAGCCGCTGTTCTACGCGGCGTTGTTGAAAGCGATGCATGGCGCCCGCGAAAGCGTGAG
>JAJZEV010000252.1:2929-6324 GCA_021805665.1 Pseudomonadota bacterium | reverse complement strand
GGCTGGCGTGGCGGCGGCGGCGGATGGCGCGGAGGCGGCTGGGGTGGCGGATGGCGCGGCGACGGCTGGCGCGGCGGCGGCTGGGGCGATGGCTGGCGCGGCGGCGGTTGGGGCTGGGGTGGCGGCTGGGGCGGCTGGGGTTGGGGCGGCGGCTGGGGCGGCTGGGGCTGGGGTGGCCCGGCTTTCGGGCTGGCTGTTCCGCCGTACTACTATGCGCCGCAGCCGTACTACTACCCACCGCCGGTATATTACGCACCGCAGCCGTATTATCCCTATGCCCAACCCGGCTATAATACCCAACCAGGCTATAACGGGTCGGTCGTACCGAATTCGAACAACTGCGGTACACCTGACGCGCCCAAGCCATGCGGCCAGTGAAAGGGCACCGGTAGGTAGCAAAAGACCATCGAGGGTGGTTTGCGCGGCTGC
Organism: Pseudomonadota bacterium; assembly: GCA_021805665.1. Lineage (GTDB taxonomy): Bacteria > Pseudomonadota > Alphaproteobacteria > Acetobacterales > Acetobacteraceae > Rhodopila. The sequence continues at coordinate 5,895 of JAJZEV010000252.1, read as the reverse complement.
CAACGGCTTTGAAGCAGGGGGCACGGACTCGGTTTTCGATCCGTGGCCCGGCGACATCTGGCTTGCGTCGAACAATTGGTTTTCTCAGGCAACGCCCACGAATAAATGCGTCAGAACGTCAGAAAGATACCTTTTACAACATGACTTTAGGACTTTTCCGGCGCTGCCGCTTCTAGCGGTTGCCGTTGGCCGGGGACTTAGCCACGATCCCATCACGTCGCGACAACGCGGTGACAGTCCACGCGGATAAGGTCGAACGCGGGTCGCCGTTGCGCCGTCCGGTACTATCGCCCCGGGATCGCCTCCGTGTTGAGTTTCGGTCCGGTGTCCAGTTCCGACCCGTCCAAATTAAACCGGTGAATCGCCAGTTGCGCGCGGGCCTTCTCGATCGTCTGCTGTACAGCGGCGGCCAGAAGCTCCTGCTTCAACTGGTCATGAATATCGGAAAAGCTGGGCGGCGCCACCAGGCGGCGTTCCTCCACCTTGATCACATGCCAGCCGAACTCATTCTTCACCGGGTTCGGCGCGACCTGACCCGGTTGCAAAGCGAACGCCACATCGGCGAACCCCGGCCAGACCTGTTCGCGCCGGAAGAATCCCAGATCGCCGCCCTTGGACGCATCGGGGTCCTTGCTCAGCACGCGGGCAATGGTGGCGAAGTCCGCGCCCTTCTTCAGGTCTTCCAGAACCTTGCGCGCCTCGGCTTCGGAGGTGACCAGAATGTGCCGGGCACGCACTTCCTCGGTCGCCGGGCGGTTGGCGTACTGGCGGTTATAGCGGGCCTGAATGGCCTGTTCGGTGACCAGCGGCGCGGCGACCTCCCCTAGATAGGCGCCTTCCAGTATCCGTTCGGTCGCGACCTGGATATCGTGCTGAACCTGCTTCTTCTGTTCCAGGCCGGCGCGTCTGGCCATGATCACAAGCGCTTCGTGGTCGATCATGCGATCCAGCAGCACCGGATACAGCGTGTCGAACGGCATGCCGCGCAAGTCCTCCGGCAGCGTCTTGGATGCGTCGCCCAACTCGCTGAGGTAGATTAGATGCCCTTCGACACTGCCGACCACCGGATCGGCGTTTGCCGGGGCCGCGGCTACCGCCGGCAGCTGGGTGCCAGCGCCGGCCGGCGCGATCCCAAGCCCGTTAGCGGGCTGTCCGGAGGGCGGCGTCTGCGCGCGCGCTGCCGTTGGGATGGCAGCAGCGACCGCAAGACCGAAACGAAGCCATGAAATGGATAAGCGCATCGACACTCCCGCGGCGCATCCTGGCCGAACGGTCGGCATGCGCGAAACGAAGCTATGCCCGGTCAGGCCACGCAAGGCCAGAAAAAGCTATACGGCAGCGTAACTGGTTCGCCGCCGGGGCCGTTTCAAGACGCAGGAAATCCCGGCCGCCACGCAACGGTTGCGACCAGGTCACCCCAGCAGCGACAGCAGCCCCCGCAGCAACTGTTTCGGCGTCGGCGGGCAGCCGCGAATGACCAGATCGACCGGCACCACGGCCGATACCCCGCCGGCCACGGCATAGCTGCCGGCGAACATGCCGCCATCGGCACCGCAATCGCCAACCGCCACCACCCATTTGGGATTGGGCGTGGCGCGCCATGTCCGCTCCAGCGCCTCCTGCATATTCTTCGTCACCGGACCGGTGACCAGCAGCACGTCGGCATGGCGCGGGGAGGCGACGAACCGCAGCCCATAGCGTTCCAGATCGTTGAACGCGTTGTTCAGCGCGTGAATTTCCAGTTCGCACCCATTGCAGGACCCGGCATCGACCTCGCGGATCGACAGGCTGCGGCCAAGCCGCTTGCGGGCGGTCTGGTCCAGGGTCGAAGCAAGAGCCTCCAATTCCCGATCGACCGGTGGCGGCGCTTCCGTCAGCGGTTTGCGCAGCCCTTGCAACAGATGATGCAACATCGGCCGAACCTACAGCATCCGCTGCAGGATCAGCTTCTGTACGTCGGAGGTGCCTTCGTAGATCTGGCAGACCCGGACATCGCGGTAGATCCGCTCCACCGGATAGTCGGACAGAAATCCGTAGCCGCCCAGGGTCTGGATCGAGGCGGTGCAGATCGCCTCGGCCGCTTCGGACGCGAACAGCTTCGCCATGCAGGCGGCTTCCAGGGCGGGCTTGCCCTCGGCCTTCAAGCGGGCGGCATACAGCGTCAACTGCCGAGCGGCCTCCAGGCGGGTTTTTGCTTCCGCCAGGCGGAACCCGACGGCCTGCATGTCGATGATCGCGCCGCCGAACGCCTTGCGGTCGCGGGCGTAGCCGATCGCGTAGTCCAGCGCGGCCCGGGCCATGCCGACGCTTTGGGCGGCGATGCCGATGCGTCCGGATTCCAGCGTGGACAGGGCGATCTTGTAGCCCTCGCCTTCGGCGCCGATGCGCTGGTCTTCGGGGACTTCCATATCCTCGAACGACAGCGCGCAGGTGTCGGAGGCTTTCTGCCCCAGCTTTTCCTCAATCCGGGCGATGGAAAATCCCGGATGGGTCTTGTCGATCACGAACGCCGAAAGCCCCTTCTTGCCGGCGCCCGGGTCGGTAACGGCAAAGAACACCAGGCTGCCGGGATGGGCGGCATTGCTGATGAACTGCTTCGCCCCGTTCACGATATACCGGTCGCCCTTCTTCACCGCCCTGGTTTTCAGGTTGGACGCGTCCGACCCCGCCTGCGGTTCGGTCAGGCCGAACGAACCGACATGCTCCCCGGTCGCCAGCTTGCGCAGCCAGCGGTCTTTCTGGGCGTTGTTGCCGTAGTTGTTGACCACGATGCAGGTCGGCGAGTTATGCACCGACACCATGGTGGACACCGATCCGTCGCCCGCCGCGATTTCCTCCAGCAGCAGGGCGTAGGTAACCGGGTCGATCTCGCTGCCGTCCCACTCGGCCGGGGTGGTTGCGCCGAACACGCCCAGTTCGCCCAGTTCGGCGATCACCTCCGGTTCGATGCGCTTGTTCTTCTCCCG
>JAJZEV010000252.1:0-2219 GCA_021805665.1 Pseudomonadota bacterium | reverse complement strand
ACGTTACTGCGTGCCACCGGATTCTGGTCGTTGGCAAATACCCCCCAGCGCGCCAGCGTGCCGACATAGTCCCGGTTGAACGCGGTAAACCCCGCATCGGTGAATGGCGCCGGGGAGCGCAGTTCGCAGGCGCAGAACGCGGTCAGGGGCACCCCGCGCCGGCCAAGCCAGGCTTCGATCCGTTGAAAGCCTTCCATCAAGGGCACCGGGTTGGCGAAACGCACCCGCTCGATCGCATAGCCCGGCAGGGCGGCGACCCCGGCGGAGTATTGAAACGGTCCGGGGATGTAGCAGTATCCCTGCCGATCGATGGTTCCGCTCATGCCGCGCTCCCGCGAAAGGGCAGTTACTCTGGATAGATCATCTTCCGGGTCACGCCGCCATCGACGACGAACTCCGCCCCGGTGATGAAGCCACTGTCGGGCCCCAGCAGGAAGGCGGTCAAGCCGGCGATGTCGTCGGGGCGTCCGACGCGACCGGCGGGATGGAAGGCGTGTTCCTCGGCGGTCGGTTCCGGCCCCCGGGTCAAAATCCAGCCGGGGCTGATGCAGTTGACGCGGATATCGGGCCCCAGGCTGATCGCCAGCGCATGGGTCAGCGCGACCAAGCCACCCTTGGACGCCGAGTAGGACTCGGTATTAGGTTCCGACATCCGCGCCCGGGAGGACGCAATCGTTATCACCGCGCCCCTTGCCGCTCGCAGCAGGGCCTCGGCCGAGCGGACCAACAGGAAGGTGCTGGTCAGGTTGGTGGTCAGCACCGACGACCATTCCGCCAGGGACAGATCGGCGATCGGCTTGCGGATCATGAACCCGGCGTTGCAGACCAGCGCATCCAGCCGCTGTTCGGTGGCGGCAACAGACGCCACCAGCCTGGTCACCGCCGCCTCATCGCCTACATCGCAGACGGCATAACGGCCACCGGGCGGGGCAGCCCCACCCGGTTCGCGATCCGCGACCACCACCCGCCAGCCGTCGCGCGCCAGCCGCGCCGCGATCCCGGCGCCGATGCCCTTGGCACCGCCGCCGATCAACGCGACCCGGGCTGGCTCCCCGTTCAAGCCTTGGCCGCGTCCAGGGCCTGCGACAGGTCGCCCAGGATGTCGTCGATATGCTCGATCCCCACCGAAAGCCGCACGTAACCGGGCGTCACGCCAGCCGCCGCCTGTTCCGATTCCGACAACTGGGAATGGGTGGTGCTGGCGGGATGGATCGCCAGGCTGCGCGCGTCGCCGATATTGGCGACGTGGTAGAACATCTTCAACGCGTCGATGAACTTGCGGCCGGCGGCCGCACCGGCCACCAGTTCGAAGCCGCACAATCCGCCCTGGCCGTGCGGCAGGTATTTCGCCGTCCGATCCGCGCCGACACCGGTGTGATGCGCCGGATGGATCACGCGCGCGACGTCCTTGCGATCCGCCAGATAGTTGGCTACCGCCAGCGCGTTACGGCTGTGCTCGCGCATCCGCAACGCCAGCGTCTCCACGCCCTGGATGAACTGAAACGCGTTGAACGGCGCCATCGCGGCACCCAGGTCGCGCAGCAGGGTGACGCGCATCTTCAGGATATAGGCAATCGGCCCCAGCGGCTTGACCGCCTGCGACCAGACCGCGCCGTGATACGACGGATCGGGCGTGTTCAGCGCCGGCTGGCGGGCGGGATTGGCTTCCCAGTCGAAGTTGCCGCCATCGATGACGATACCGCCGATCGAGGTGCCATGGCCGCCGATGTATTTGGTGGTGGAATACATCACCACCGCCGCCCCATGATCGAACGGACGCACCAGCAGCGGCGCCGCCGTGTTATCCATGATCAGCGGAATACCGAAAGACCGGCCGATCGCGGCGACCTCGGCAATCGGGAACGGGATCAGCTTCGGGTTCGGCAGCGTTTCCGCATAATACGCCCGTGTCTTGTCGTCGGTCGCCCGGCGAAATGCCTCGGGGTCGGTCGGATCGACGAAGCGGGTTTCGATCCCCTGGTCCTTCAGCGTGTTCGCGAACAGGTTCCAGGTGCCGCCATACAGGTCGGTGGAGGCAACGATGTTGTCGCCGGCCTTGGCCAGGTTCTGCACCGAAAAGGCCGACGCCGCTTGACCGGACCCCACCGCCAGCGCCGCCACGCCGCCTTCCAACGCCGCGAGCCGCTGTTCCAGCGCGTCGCAGGTGGGATTCATGATGCGGGTATAGATGTTGCCCAGTTCCTTCAGACCGAACAGGT
>JAJZEV010000069.1 GCA_021805665.1 Pseudomonadota bacterium | reverse complement strand
CCTCCCACGCTGCCCGCGTCAACAGTGCCGACCGGGGCGGTTAGGCGTAAGCCGTTGCCGCGCTAAGCCCGGACCGATCCGCCCGAACCGCACCCGGGGGCGGTGCCCACCGATCAGGCCGGAAAGCGCGATGACGGCGGTTTCCCGGGAATATCGCCGGAATGCGGGGAGCGCGTCCATGGGTGGACAGCCTCCACGATGCGAAAGGCCGCAACGTACCGCGCTGTCGGAGTTAGGCGGTTTGGTCCCTGGCGTGCCACGCATAACGCGGAACCAAAGCTCCCTCTGCTTTCGCGGGCCGTCCGGTTTGCCCGCTTCGAAACCCCCGGCCCCAAATCGTGGGCGGCCCGCCATCGTTACCGTCTGCAAATTCTTGACATTTTTCCTATATCCGGCTAGAATTTCGAACTTGGGACACCGGAGCATAGACCGAATCCGCCCATGGACTCCCGAACCGGACGTTCCGCCCGCGATGGCGGTGACAGGCCGGCGCCTTCCTTCATCGATCGGTTCGCTTCACCACAACCCGTCAACCGGCCGCTGGCTCGTGGTGCAAGCCATCTGAAGCGGCACTGCTCCGCGTAACCAACCCCAATAGTATAAAAAAGATACAAAATCCCATACGTCGGCCAACGAGACGCCAGCGAGACAGCCGGAACGCGCCAACCCTGGGTCAGGCCTCCGCCTCTGGCCACGACTCGATACCGGCACGCATCCTATGTATATGCATATCGTGCCCATCGCCCCTGACATCGATCCGACCCTTGCCATCCGCGACGGCGATATTCGGCGGCTTTTCCCGCCCAATACGTTCAACGCCGGCCGTTCGTACGAACAGCGGGGCCGCGTCCAGGATCTGGATATCGCCGAACGGGGCGCGGTGATAAGGGCCACGACGCAAGGGACGCGGCCCGATCCTTACGTTCAAAGCCTGAAAATCTCCCACTCCCCAACCAACGGAATTCGCGTCGCGGGCGCCTGTTCCTGCCCGGTGGGACGCGGCTGCAAACACCTCGCCGCCGTCCTGATCGCCGCCCAGCGGAAAGAGACGCATGTTCCGCGGCAACAACAGACGCTGTTTCCCAAGACCCCGGCCCCGGCCGCGCTGCCAACCCAGATACAGACCTGGCTGGCCGATTTCGACAAGGACGAAGACGACGAACCGACCGAGGAATACCCCGCAACCATCCGTACCCGGGTGTTCTACGTTCTGGACGCCGCGCCGCAGTCGGGCAGCGTGCCGCAACTGCGCATCGACACGATGACGGTCACGCTGCTCAAGGACAACACGCCCGGAACGATCAAGCGGTACGCGCCGCATCAGGTTCAGACACCGGCCAAATATATCCGCCCGTCCGACCTGCTGATCCTCAGCCGGCTCGCCCGACGCGCGGCTGTCGGTGGCCCGACGCCTGACGACGATCCCGCCGACACGCTGCGCCGTATTCTCGCAACCGGCCGCGCCCGATGGGGCAGCGCGGAAGGGCCCGCGTTGGCGCTAGGGCCGCAGCGGCAGGGGCAGATCACCTGGATCACCCGCCCCGATGCGTCGCAGCAGGCCGCGCTGGCGCTGGACGAAGGCCTGACCGGCGTCCGCATTCCGGAACCCTGGTACGCCGATCCGGCCGCCGGAACGATGGGTCCCATCGGCTTCGACCTGCCGCGGCGGATGGTGACCCGGCTGCTGAACGCGCCGTCCATCCCGCCCGAAGCGGCGGCGGAGGTGCGCGAGCAGCTTTCGAAACGGATGCCGGCCGCGAAGATGCCCGTGCCCGCCGAACTGCAACCGCCAGAGCCGGTGCGCGGACCGATGCACCCGCATCTGCGGCTGATCAGTGGCACCCTGCCCAGCGATCCAAGCCACGGCCGCGGTTCGTCTCGCGTGCTGGGGCGCGGCCTGTACGCGGTGCCTCTGGTACGGCTGTCCTATCGGTATGGCCCGATCGACCTCCCGCGCAGCGTCAGGCCACAACCCCGCATAACGGTCCGTGATGGCAATCTGTATGAGGTGGAGCGCGACCTTGCCGCCGAGGCACGCGCCCTGGCCGATCTGACCGGACTCGGGTTCGTTTCGGTGCATGACGTCGTGCCGGTCTATTACCAGCATGCCCACACCGACGATTTTGCCCTGCGGGAGTACGGTGCGACCCCGACCTGGCTGCAAATCGTGACCGAGGACGTGCCCCGGCTCCGCCACGACGGCTGGACAGTCGAAATCGACGAGGACTTCCCCATTCAGGTCCTGTCCGCCGATGACGATATCGCCGCCGAACTGATCGAAGGCTCCGGCATCGACTGGCTGGAACTGCATCTGGGTGTCACCGTCGATGGCCAGCAGGTCGATCTGGTCCCCGCCATCGTCCGCCTCATCGCTCGGCCTGAGGCGGCTGCCCTGATCGAAGGCCCCGACGACAAGCCGTTCGTGCTGCCGCTGCTGGACGGACGGCTGCTGTCGCTGCCGATGTCGCGCATCCGGCCCACCTTGCAGGCATTGCTGGAACTATGGGCTGGCGGCGGGATCGACGCCGAGTCCGGCAGGATCGGCTTCACCCCGCTGGACGCCGCCGATCTGGCGGCGTTGGAGGAACGCACCGGCCTGATCTGGCGCGGCGGCGAGGCGCTGCGCGACCTTGGCCGGGCGCTGCGCCAGTCCGGTGGCATCCCAAAGGCAGTAGTGCCGGATACCTTCCTGGCAATGCTGCGGCCATATCAAAGCCAGGGCGTCGATTGGCTGCAATTCCTGGGTTCGGCCGGGCTGGGCGGCGTGCTGGCCGACGATATGGGGCTGGGCAAGACCGTGCAGACGCTGGCCCATTTGATGATCGAAAAGGCGGCGGGACGCCTGGACCGGCCATCGCTGATCGTCTGCCCAACCAGCCTGATCCCCAACTGGATGGCCGAGGCGCATCGTTTCGCGCCGGAGCTGTCGGTGCTGGCGCTGCATGGTGCGGCCAGGAAGGCCAGCTTCAAGGCGATCGGGGACAACGATGTGGTGTTGTCCACATACCCGCTGCTGACACGCGATGCCGATGTGCTGCTGGCTCAGGATTGGCACATGGTCATCCTGGATGAGGCGCAGTCGATCAAGAACCCCAATGCGGAAACCACCCGGCAGGCATTGCGGCTGAAAGCCAGGCAGCGGCTGTGCCTGTCCGGCACCCCGTTGCAGAACCATCTGGGCGAGCTGTGGTCGCTGTTCGACTTCCTCGCGCCGGGTTTCCTGGGCGGTCAGAAATCGTTCAAATCGCGCTATCGCACGCCGATCGAAAAGCACGGCGATGTCGAGCAGCAGGCCCTGCTGACCCGTCGTATCCGCCCGTTCATGCTGCGGCGGACGAAAGAGGAAGTCGTTACCGAACTGCCGCCGAAGACCGAGATCATCGAGCCGGTGGAAATGGAGGCCAACCAGCGCGCTGTGTACGAAGCCATCCGGCTGTCGATGCATGCCAAGGTGCAGGCCGCGATCGCCGCCAAGGGTCTCGCTCGGTCCGGCATCATCATCCTGGATGCGCTGTTGAAGATGCGCCAGGCCTGCTGCGATCCTCGGTTGCTAAAGCTGAAGACGGTAGCCAAATCCAAGGCCGGATCGGCGAAGTTGGACCGGTTGATGGAAATGCTGGCCATCATGTTCGCCGAGGGCCGGCGGGTTCTGCTGTTCTCCCAGTTCACCGAAATGCTGGCGCTGATCCAGGAACGGCTGGAGGCAGACGGGGTCGCATTCGTCAAACTGACCGGGGATACCAAGGACCGCTCGACCCCGGTGAAGACGTTCCAGGCTGGCGACGTGCCGTTGTTCCTGATCAGCCTGAAGGCGGGCGGCGTGGGCCTGAACCTGACCGCCGCCGACACCGTTATTCATTACGATCCATGGTGGAACCCGGCAGTCGAGGATCAGGCGACCGACCGGGCGCATCGTATCGGACAGACGAAGAAGGTGTTCGTTCACCGCTTGGTGACGCTGGGCACCATCGAGGAGAAGATGGAAGTCCTGAAGGACAAGAAGCGCGCCATCGTCGCCAGCGTCATGGATGCCGAACATGGCGGGGCGCTGAGCCTGACCGAGGCAGATATCGAGGATCTGTTCGCCCCGGCGGGATAACACATGATCGATGGAGACCGTGTTGGCGGGCGGAGGTCGAAAGGCGTTCAAACAGGGCGGCGGGCCTGCGGCTGTTCCGTCCCGCCGATGAGGCGGGTGTTCGCTGATGGATATGATAACCCATTGGAAAAAATCATATTTTTCCTCTCGTCGTTATGGCCGAGCGTGTCCCGGCCATCCGCGCTTCTACCGTGCGTGCGAAGATAGCCGGGACTGCGCCCGGCTATGACGGACGGGAAGGATCGTGTTCCGCCAACACGTTAGCCAGATCGGCAACCTCGGGGTGACTGTCGTTGAGACCTGACTTTAGCGCCTGTCGGTGCACAAGGCCGCCATGACAATGAGAGGCCGGGGCGCCTTACGACGCCAGGATCCCCGCGATCTCCGCCAGCGTTGGCACCTGCCCTGACGGGCCTACCGTCGCCAGGGTTGGCGTTGCCCGGAAATGGCGGGCGGCGGCGCGCCTGATGTCCGCGTCGGTGACAGCATCGATCCTGGCCAGGGTTTCCTCGGTGGAGATCACCCGGTTGAAGGTCTGGATCTGCCGAGCCAACTGCTCGCAGCGGCTGCCGGTGCTTTCCTGCGACATGAGCAGGCTGGCTTTCAGCTGCGCCCGTGCCCGGTTCAGTTCCTTCTCCGAGATATCGCCTTGGACCTTGCCAAGCTCCTGGAGCATGACAGGCATCAGTTCGGCGGCCTCGGACTCACCTGTGCCGGCATAGATGCCGAACAGGCCGCCGTCCTTGAACGGGGAGGCGAACGAGTAGATCGAATAGACCAGCCCCCGCTTCTCGCGGATTTCCTGAAACAGGCGCGAAGACATGCCGCCGCCCAACAGGGTGGAGAGCAGCACGGTGGGATAGTAGTCCGGATCGGCATAGCCGACGGAGGGGAAACCCAGCACGACGTGGACCTGATCCAGGTCGCGCTCCTCGCGGAACTCGCCGCCGGTGTAGGTGGCCAGTTCGGATGGCGGGGGGGCATCGCCGGGCAGGTCGCCGAAGTGCTTTTGCACCAGGTCGAGGATTTCCTCGTGCCGCAGTTTGCCGGTGGCGGCGACGACGACGTTGTTGTTGGTGTAGTTGCGGCGCATGTAGCCAGTCAGCACCGACCTTGCCATATTGCGGATGCCATTCTCCGACCCCAGGACGGGACGCCCGAGCGATTGGGAGGGATAGGCGGTGGTTTGGAAATGATCGAAGATTATGTCGTCGGGGGTGTCGTTGGCCTGGCCGATTTCCTGCAGGATCACGCCGCGCTCCCGCTCCAGCTCCTCCGGCTCGAAGACCGAGTGGGTCAGGATGTCGCCGATGATGTCGAACCCAAGCGCGGTGTCTTCCTTCAGCATCTTGACGTAGTAGGCGGTCTGCTCGCGGGCGGTATAGGCGTTGATGTGGCCGCCGACGGCTTCGACTTCCTCGGCGATTTCGGCTGCGCTGCGGGTGGTGGTGCCCTTGAAGGCCATATGCTCCAGGAAGTGGGAGACGCCGTTTTCCTCGGCCGATTCATTGCGCGAACCGGAGGCGACATAGGCGCCGATCGAGACCGTTTCGACGCGATCCATCCGTTCGGTGACGACGGTCAGACCGGACGGCAGGCGGGTCAGTTGAATAGGCTCATCCATGAAGCGAGGTTCTCTTTACAATATGTGCCCCTGCATATGGGGTTGGCGCGGGCGGTGCAAATGCCCGTTTGTCGCAGCGAGCGCGGGGCTGCCATCCGCGGGTCCATATCGCGGGAAGCAGGCGTCGATGGCGGGCCTGCGCCCGCCATGACGGTCTTCACCTACCGGGCGTCGATCGAAGCGGTTATTTCGCGACGTATCCCTTAGAAGACGACGACCGACCGGATCGATTCACCGCGGCGCATCAGGTCGAAGCCCTCGTTGATCTGTTCGAACGGCAGGACGTGGGTGATCAGGTCGTCGATATCGATGCGGCCATCCATGTACCAGTCCACGATTTTTGGCACATCGGTTCGCCCGCGCGCGCCGCCGAACGCGGTGCCCATCCAGGTGCGGCCGGTGACCAATTGGAATGGGCGGGTCGATATCTCCTGCCCCGCGCCGGCCACGCCGATGACGATCGACTTGCCCCAGCCGCGATGAGCACATTCCAGCGCCTGACGCATGACCTTGGTGTTCCCGATACACTCGAACGTGTAATCGGCGCCGCCCTTGGTGAGATCGACCAGATACGGGACCAGGTCGCCCTGCACCTCGGCCGGGTTGACGAAGTGGGTCATGCCGAACTTTTGGGCCATCGGAATAC
>JAJZEV010000281.1 GCA_021805665.1 Pseudomonadota bacterium | reverse complement strand
CGGCCAGCCGGTTCGCGTTGTGGTGGTCGATCGCCGCTGCCAGAATTTCGGGAACCGAGTCTGGCATCGGCGCTGCGGGATGCTTAGACCAACCGGGCCTGACGGACGGCGGCGGCGATGAAACAGGCGAACAGCGGATGCGGGGCGAAGGGTTTGGACTTCAGCTCCGGATGGTATTGCACCCCGATGAACCAGGGGTGGTTCGGCCGCTCGATAATTTCCGGCAGCACGCCGTCGGGCGACATGCCGGAGAAGCGCAGGCCACTTTCCTCCAGTTGCGCCTTGAAGTTGACGTTCACCTCATAGCGGTGGCGGTGGCGTTCCTGGATCAGCGGCGCATCGCCGTAGATATGGCGCACCAGACTGCCTTCGCTCAGCGCCGCCGGGTAGGCGCCGAGTCGCATGGTGCCGCCCTTGGCGTCGGTTTCCGTCCGGCGTTCGACCTGATTGCCGCGCGCCCATTCGGTCAGCAGACCGACCACCGGTATGTCGCAGGGGCCGAATTCGGTCGAGGACGCCTCTGGCATGCCAGCCAGATTCCGCGCGGTTTCGATCACCGCCATCTGCATACCGAAGCAGATGCCGAAGAACGGCACTTTATGTTCGCGGGCGAAGCGCACGGCCTCGATCTTGCCGGGCGTGCCGCGTTCGCCGAAGCCGCCGGGGACCAGGATGCCGTGAACGCCTTCCAGGCGATGGACGGTGTCGGGCTGTTCGAAAATCTCGCTGTCCACCCAGTCCAGACGCACCTTCACCCGGTTGGCGATACCGCCATGGGCCAGCGCCTCGGCCAACGACTTATAGCTGTCCAGCAGGTTGGTGTATTTGCCGACCACGGCGATGCGGACTTCGCCTTCCGGAGTCTGCACGTTCTCGACGATGTTCCGCCAGCGCGACAGGTCGGGCTCTACATCGGCGTTCAGGCCGAAATGGCGCAGGACTTCGCGGTCCATGCCTTCTTCGTGGTAGGCGATCGGCACCTGAAAGATGGTTGCCACGTCCAGCGCGGGGATCACCGCGGAGGGACGCACGTTGCAGAACAGCGCGATCTTGCGGCGTTCGTTCTCCGGGATCGGGCGGTCGCAGCGGCACAGCAGCATCTGCGGCTGGATGCCGACGTTCAGCAGTTCCTTGACGGAATGCTGGGTCGGCTTGGTCTTCAACTCGCCAGCCGAGGGGATGTAGGGCACCAAGGTCAGATGCACGAACATGGCCTGCTCCGACCCGAGTTCGTTGCCCATCTGCCGGATGGCCTCCAGGAACGGCAGGCTTTCGATATCGCCGACGGTGCCGCCGATTTCCACCAGCACGAAGTCGAATTCGGCGGTTTCCCGCAGCACGGCTTCCTTGATGGCGTCGGTGATGTGCGGAATCACCTGCACGGTGGCGCCCAGATAGTCGCCCCGCCGTTCCTTGGCGATTACGTCCTGATAAATTCGCCCGGTGGTGGCGTTATCCAGCTGGGTGGCATGCACGCCGGTGAAACGCTCATAATGGCCCAGATCCAGATCGGTTTCGGCGCCGTCGTCGGTGACGAACACCTCGCCGTGCTGATACGGGCTCATGGTGCCCGGATCGACGTTCAGATACGGATCCAGCTTGCGCAGTTTAACCTTGAAGCCACGCGCCTGCAGCAGTGCGCCGAGCGCAGCCGCTGCGATTCCCTTGCCGAGGGATGAGACCACGCCGCCAGTGACAAACACATATCGCGTCATGGGCGCCCACCATAGCGAGCCGACTCGGGCTTGGGGAAGCCCGTCGGTGAAAAATCGTACATTGAAGGAACTATCAGTTTGTCGGCGCGGACGGGCCTGACGGCGCGGCGGGCGTCGGCGGAGCGGCCGGCGCCGAACTGGCGGGCGCCGGACTGGAGGAAACCGGCGCATCCAAGATCGAACGGCCGGGCGCGGCAGCGGTACCGCGGTTCAATAACGCCAGCGCCAGCGACAGAACCATGAACATCGCGGCCAGGATCGCGGTGGTCCGCGTCAGCAAGTTGGCCGTGCCGCGCCCGGACATGAACGAACCCATGCCCTGGGAGCTGCCAACGCCCAGCCCGCCGCCCTCGCTGCGCTGAATCAGCACGACGCCGATCAAGGCCAGGGTGACGAATAAATGGATGATCAGCAGAACGGTGCTCAACGCGGCAAACTTTCAAACGGATACGGCGGCGGACATTCGCACGCCGCCGCGCGCGCCTCTTACCCTCCCTGCGCCGCTCGGGCAATCGCTAGAAATTCATCCGCCTTCAAACTGGCGCCGCCAACCAGCGCACCGCCCACATTCGGCACCGCCAGCAGGGCCGCCGCGTTGGACGGTTTCACCGACCCGCCATACAGAATACGGATCGTCTGCCCCGCTTCGCCGAACTGGCGTACCAGTTCCTCGCGGATGAAAGCGTGCATCGTGGCGACGTCTTCGTCGGTCGCGGTCTTGCCGGTGCCGATCGCCCAAACCGGCTCGTAGGCCACCACGCCACTGAACGGCTTGGGCAGACTGCCGGCGATCTGCCAGCCCACGACCTCGGTTTCCTGGCCGCTCGCGCGCTGATCGGCGGTTTCGCCCACGCAGACGATCGGCATCAGACCCGCCGCCACCGCGGCCAGGCACTTTTCCCGCACCAGTTCGTCCGTCTCGCCATGGTTCTGCCGGCGTTCGGAATGACCCAGGATGACCCGGGAGGCACCGGCATCGCGCAGCATCGGTGCGGCGATGTCGCCGGTATGCGCACCCTGCACGGCCTGATGGCAATCCTGCCCCCCGACGGCGACCGAACTGCCCCGCAACGCCGCCGCCACGGCCGCGACGTGCAGCGCGGTTGGGCAGACCAGCAGTTCGGCTTCAATGCCAGCCGCCCCGGCGGCAATGCCTTGGGCGAGTGCAATGGCATCCGCCGCCAGGCAGTGCATTTTCCAGTTTCCGGCAATCAGTTGCGGCATCGGCGCATCTCCGTTCCCATTCGGCCGATGGTGCTAGACGAGTTTTCGCAGCCGTCAAGGGTTTGTCGCGGCAACCGGCGGATCGCCCGTCCGGTATTGATCTGGATCAAGGCGCGCACCCGCGGATACGGAAAGCTGGGCTTGGTTGCCCACATGTCACGGCATTGACCTTTTCCTGCCTGCCCGACACCGTCTATCGTCGCCAGCCGCCTTCCGGTTACGTCCACAGCCATCCGCCATATCAAGAAAAGACCCCGCACCATGAACGACACGGTAACATTCGCCCGATCGGACCAAAAAACCGAGCATTTCGACGTTCTGATCGTCGGTGCCGGAATATCGGGTGTGGGCGGCGCCTACCACCTGACCCAGCAATGCCCAGGCAAAACCTTCGTGGTCCTGGAAGTCCAGGACCATTTCGGGGGCACCTGGTGGACCCATAAATACCCTGGCATCCGGTCGGACAGCGATCTGCACACCTTCGGCTATCGCTTCAAGCCCTGGACCAGCGCCCCGATCGCGACAGCGCAGGAAATCCTGACCTATATGGGGGAAGTAATCGAGGAGAACGACCTCGGGCGGCACATCCGCTATCACCACAAGATCACCAACGCCAGTTGGTCCAGCGCCGACAACCTATGGACCATTACCGCCACCCGCACCGATACCGGCGAAACCGCCCGGTTTACCGCCAATTTTCTGTACATGTGCCAGGGCTACTATCGCCACGAAAAGGGCTACACCCCGCAGTGGGACGGCATGGCGGACTACAAAGGCACCGTGGTGCATCCGCAGACCTGGCCAGAGGATCTGGATTACACCGGCAAGAACGTGCTGGTGATCGGTTCCGGCGCCACCGCCGCGACCCTGGTGCCGGCGATCGCGGGCAAATGCGCGCATGTGACGATGCTGCAACGCTCCCCGACGTATTTCCGCACCGGCCGCAATGCGATCGCCCTGGCCGAGGAACTCCGCACCCTGGGCATCAAGGAAGAATGGATCCACGAAATCGTCCGCCGCAAGATCCTGTATGAGCAGGACGCGTTCACCCGCCGCACCTTCGTGGAACCGGAAGTCGTGAAGCAGGAACTGCTGGGCGCGGTGCGGGCCGAACTGGGGCCGGACTTCGACATCGAAACCCATTTCACCCCGAAATACCGGCCCTGGCGGCAGCGCATCGCGTTCATTCCCGATGCCGATCTGTTCAAGGGCATCGCGTCGGGCAAGGCCTCGGTAGTGACGGATGAAATCGAGCGGTTCGTCGAGAAGGGCGTGCAACTGAAGTCCGGCAAGGTGCTGGAAGCCGACATCGTGGTGACCGCCACCGGCTTCGACCTGAACGTGCTGGGCGACATCGAATTCGCGATCGACGGGGAACCGCTGCGGTTTTCCGATACCGTGACCTATCGCGGCATGATGTTTACCGGCGTGCCCAACATGGTGTGGGTGTTCGGGTATTTCCGGGCGAGTTGGACGCTACGGGCCGACCTGGTCGGAGATTTCGTGTGCCGGCTGCTGAAGCACATGGACGAACACGGCTACCACCGGATGACCCCGGCACTGCGGCCCCGCGACAAGGATATGCCGCTGCTGCCCTGGATCGATCCGGAGAACTTCAATCCCGGCTACATCATGCGGGGCATGCACCTGCTGCCGAAGCGCGGCGACAAGCCGGAATGGCAGCACAACCAGGATTACTGGGCGGAAAAGGACGAGTTCCCGGCAATCGAAATGGACGATGAGGCTTTCATCTACGGGTAGTCCCGGGCGCGGGGCTTCGCGTTTTGTGTCTCGGCCGCACCCGGCCTGGTTTCCTCGGAGACCGGGAGGGTGCCGCTGGAAAGACTTGCACGGTGACGGTGTCACGTTCGGCACTGGTGGTGAGAGGGGAAGCCAGTTCCAGGGTTCCGAGCAGTTTGGGCGGCAATTTGTCGGTACACCCGGCGGAGGATCGAAGAACTGGCGCGAATGGGTGACACCGCACTGTCACACTGACTCTCAGCGGGGTGCGACGCCCCTCGCCGCTGATTTCGGATGCGTTTCCATCGGCGGCGCGATTCAGGACCGGGATGACCGTGGCCCCCGCGGGGACAACGGACAGGCCCCCGGGTCTTCCCGCTCCCTCAGTGCCGGAAATGCCGCATCCCGGTAAACACCATCGCCAACCCGGCCGCATCCGCCGCCGCGATCACCTCCGCATCGCGGATCGACCCGCCCGGCTGGATTACCGCCGTCGCCCCGGCCGAAACCGCGACTTCCAGCCCATCCGCGAACGGGAAGAAGGCGTCGGACGCCACCACACTGCCCCGGGTCAACCGCTCCGGCAGCCCGGCCGTCTTCGCTGCTTCCTCGCTCTTCCAGGCCGCGATCCGTGCCGAGTCCACGCGGTTCGGCTGTCCGCCCCCGATCCCAACCGTCGCGCCATCCTTGGCATAGACGATGGCGTTGGACTTCACATGCTTACACACCCGGAACGCGAACAGCAGGTCCGCCATCTCGGCATCCGACGGCGCGCGCTTCGTCACCACCTGCAATGCGCCCGCGCCAACCCGCCCGGCATCGCGGGTCTGCGCCAGGAAGCCGCCCGCCAGGCTGCGGAACGTCAGCCCGCCCGCCGCCGCATCCGGCATCCCGCCGGTCAGCAACAGCCGCAGGTTCTTCTTGCGCGCCAGCACCGCCCGCGCCGCCTCATCCGCATCCGGTGCGATAATCACCTCGGTGAAAATCGCCGCGATCTTCTCGGCCGCCGCCGCATCCAGCGTTCGGTTCACCGCGACGATCCCGCCATAGGGCGATACCGGATCGCACCGGAACGCCGCGTCCCACGCATCCACCAGCCGCCCGGCCGAGGCCACGCCGCACGGCGTTGCATGCTTGATGATGGCGATCGTCGGGGCGTCGAACTCCGCCACGCACTCGAACGCCGCATCCGTGTCGTTCAGGTTGTTATAGGACAGTTCCTTGCCCTGCACCTGCACTGCCGTCGCCACGCCCGGCCGTGTGCCCGACACGTAGAACGCTGCCGTTTGATGGGGATTTTCGCCATACCGCAGCGTCTGGCGCAACGAACCCGCGATGGTCAGCCGCTTCGGGAAAGTCTCCTCCCGCTGGCCGGCGAACCATGCCCCGATCGCCGAGTCATACGCAGCCGTCCGCGCATAGGCATCGCCCGCCAGCCGCCGCCGCAGCGTCAGCGACGTGCCGCCCACCGCCTCGATCTCCTCCAGCACCGCCCCGTACTGGTCCGGGTCGGTCAGCACCGTCACGAAATCGTGGTTCTTCGCCGCCGCGCGGATCAGCGCCGGGCCGCCGATATCGATGTTTTCCACGCAATCGTCGTATGGCGCGCCCTTCGCGACCGTCGCCTCGAACGGATACAGGTTCACGGCCACCAGATCGATCGGCGCGATTCCGTGCGTCTTCATCTGCTCCATGTGTTCGGGCACA
>JAJZEV010000130.1 GCA_021805665.1 Pseudomonadota bacterium | reverse complement strand
GGCAGCCCCGGTGCCCACTGGATCGCGTCTGGCGAGGCAATCGGCCCGATTTCCTTGCGGACCCAGGCCACCAGTTCCTTGCGCAGTTCCTCGGTCGGTTCCTCGTCGGCGTTCAGGGTGACGTAGGCGTAGATGCCCTGGCCCTTGATGTCGTGCGGGAATCCCACCACCGCCGCCTCGGCGACCTTGGGATGCGCCACCAGGGCGCTTTCAACTTCAGCGGTGCCCATGCGGTGGCCTGACACGTTGATGACGTCATCGACCCGGCCGGTGATCCAGTAATAGCCGTCGTTGTCCCGCCGAGCGCCGTCGCCGGTGAAGTAGAGGCCTTTGAAGGTGGTGAAATAGGTCTGGATGAAGCGCTCGTGGTCGCCATACAGCGACCGCATCATGCCGGGCCACGCGTCTGCGATGCACAAATTGCCCTCGGTCGCGCCGGTCAGTTCGACGCCGTCGCCGTCTACCAGCAGCGGCTTCACGCCGGGCAGCGGCAGGGTGGCGGAGCCGGGCTTCAGGCCGGTCGCACCCGGCAGCGGGCTGATCAGGATGCCGCCGGTTTCGGTCTGCCACCAGGTATCGACGATCGGGCAGCGCTTCTCGCCCACCACGTTGTAGTACCACAGCCACGCTTCCGGATTGATCGGCTCACCCACGCTGCCCAGCAGGCGCAGCGATGCACGCGAGGTCTTTTTCACCGGTCCCTCGCCATCGCGCATCAGCGCGCGTATCGCGGTTGGGGCGGTGTAGAAGATGCTGACCTTGTGCTTGTCGATCACTTGCCAGAAACGGCTGCTGTCGGGGTAGTTCGGAATGCCCTCGAACATCAGCGTCGTCGCGCCGTTCGACAGCGGGCCATACAGAATATAGGTGTGGCCGGTCACCCAGCCCACGTCCGCGGTGCACCAGTAAACGTCGCCGGGGCGGTAGTCGAACACGTTTTCATGCGTGTAGCTGGCCCACACCAGATAGCCGCCGGTGGTGTGCAGCACGCCCTTCGGCTTGCCGGTGCTGCCGGAGGTGTACAGGATGAACAGCGGGTCCTCGGCCGACATCGGCTCCGGCGCGCAGACCGGGGAGGCCGCCGCCAGCAGGGCGCTGTAGTCATGATCGCGGCCGGCGACATGATCCACCTTCGCCCCGGTAATCGAGGCCACGATCACATTCTTCACGCTTGGGCAGGTCTTCAGCGCCGCGTCGGCGTTTGCCTTCAGCGGCACCGAACGGCCGCCGCGCCGGCCGGCATCGGCGGTGATCAGAAGGGTGGAATCGCAATCCTGGATACGGTTGGCCAGACTGTCGGGGGAGAACCCGCCGAACACGACCGAGTGGATCGCGCCGATACGGGCGCAGGCCAGCATCGCCACCGCCGCTTCCGGCACCATCGGCAGATAGATGGTGACGCGGTCGCCCTTCTTCACGCCCAGGGTCTTCATCGCGTTGGACAGGCGGCAGACCTGGTCGTGCAGTTCGCGGTAGGTGACGTGGCGGCTGACCGACGGATCGTCGCCTTCCCAGATGATGGCGGTGGCATCGGCGCGTTCGGCCAGATGGCGGTCCAGGCAGGAGACCGAGGCGTTCAGGACTCCGTCCTCGAACCACTTGATCGACACATTGCCGGTGAAGCTGGTGTTCTTGATCTTGGTCGGGAAGGTCATCCAGCTCAGCCGGGCCGCTTCCTTGGCCCAATAGGCGTCGGGGGTTTCGACGGCTTGTTGATAAGCCTCCCGGTAACTGGCGGCGTTCACATGCGCCGTTCTGGCGAAGTCGTCTCGGACTGGAAAAAACTGTTCCGGCGTCGGTGCGGTGTCTGCCACGGACTGTTCCCTTGTTCGCTGTAAACTTCCCTGTGCGTCAGGCCGGTCGGTGAACAGCCGCCCAGCGCGCGCAACGATAGGCTCGTTGTGGATCGCGGCCATTGATCGGTGTCAACCGGTTCTGCCTTCACCGGCCGCAAATACACGCAGCGGGGCCGGTTGTGAACCGGGGGATCGGCAGCCGGCACCTTGCGTACGATCTCTGGCCGTGTGACAGGTCGGCGCCATGTTGCGATCAATCCCGGGGAAAATCCTGCTGGCCGGCCTGCTGTCAGTGTCCGCGGCGCGGGCGGACGAGCCCCTTCGGCTGGGCCTGCTGCACACGTTGTCGCCCGCGCCGCTGTATATCGCGCAAGAGCGCGGGTATTTCCATGACGAGGGCCTGGATGCGACATTCCGGTTCTTTCAGGCCGCGCAGCCCATCGCCGCCGCCGCCGTGGCGGGCGATATCGATGTCGGGGTGACCGCGTTGACCGGCGGGTTCTTCAATCTGGCGGAGAAGGGCACACTGAAGGTCATTGGCGGCGGGCTGCATGAGGAAAAAGGCTATCATGGCGCTGCGGTCCTGGTCTCTGACAAGGCGTTCGACGGCGGGTTGACCGGCTTGGACAAACTGGCAGGGCACAGCTTCGCGATCACGCAGTACGGATCCTCGTTTCACTACATGATCGGGCGGATCGCGGAAGCGGGCGGGTTCGATCTGAAATCGGTGACGCTGCGGCCGGTGCAGCAGATTTCCAACATGGTCGCGGCGGTGGCGAGCGGGCAGGTGGACGCCACCATCGCGGTCGCCTCCATGGCCAGGCCGCTGGCGGAGGCGAAGCAGGCCCATATCGTCGCTTGGGCCGGCGATGTCGTGCCGTATCAACTGACTGCCGTGTTCACCACCCCAGCCATGATCGCGGGCAGGCCGGACGTACTGAAGCACTTCGCCGCGGCGTATCAACGTGGGGTGGCGGATTACCGGCAGGCGTTCCTGCGCCTGGATGCCGCCGGGCATCCAATCGTCGATGCCACGACCGACGCCGTCATCCCGTTGCTGACCAGATACGTCTTTACCGGCGATCCCGATGCTCGGCGCAAGGTGCTGGACGGTGTCGGCTATTACGATGCCGGCGGCGCGCTGGATGTGCAGGACGTGCTGGATCAGGTGCGCTGGTTCCGGCAGCAGGGGCTGGTGAAGGGCGATGCCGATCCGGCCTCGATGCTCGATACCCGGTTCCTGCCGGCCCGATGACACGCGACACCAGCAGCGGGCCGCGGCTGACCGTGACTGGCGTCAGCCACCGCTATGGCGGGATGCAGGCGCTGCGGGACATTTCGCTGACCGCCGAACCGGGTGAGGTGATGGTGCTGGTCGGCCCGTCCGGCTGCGGCAAATCGACGCTGCTGGGGATCATGGGCGGGATGTTGGCGCCATCCGAGGGGGCGGTGACCTGTGTTGGCGGCGTGCCCCCCGATTGCCTGAACGCACTGACCTATGTGTTCCAGGATTTCTCCCTGCTGCCCTGGCGCACCGTCGCCGGCAATGTGGCCCTGGTGCTGGAGGACAGGCTGCCGAAGCTGGACTGCGCTGCCCGCGTGGCACAGGTGCTGGCGCTGACCGGCCTGACGGAATTCGCCGCCGCCTGGCCGCGGCAACTGTCCGGCGGCATGAAGCAGCGCGTCGGCATTGCCCGGGCGCTGGCGGTGCGGCCGGCGTGCCTGCTGCTGGATGAGCCGTTGTCGGCGCTGGACGCGCAAACCCGCGACCTGCTGCTGGATGAGTTCTCCGCGTTGATCGCGGCCGCCGGGATCACCACCGTCTATGTCACGCATAATCTGGCGGAGGCCGTGCGCCTTGGGCACCAGATCGTCGTGCTGTCCCGCCGGCCCGGCCGGGTCCGTGACATTTTGCGGGTGGATCGTCCGCTGGCCGGCCGCGACCTGGCGGACCCCGAACTGATCGCCCTGGAACAGCGCCTGTGGCGGATGATCCGCGACGACGCGGCCGAGGCGGAGCGGGAGACGGTGCATGCCTGACAGGCCGGTGGTGTTTCGCGGCGGCGGCTTCGCACCGCGCGACAGGGCCCGGGCGGCGGCGGCGACGCTGATCGGGATCGTGCTGTTGTGGCAGGCCGGGGCCTCGGCCGGGCTGATCCCGACGATGTTCCTGCCTGCGCCGGTGTCGATTGTTCGCGCGCTGTGGGCGTTGACGGTCAGCGGGGAGTTGTGGGCCAATCTGTCGGTGTCCTTGATACGGCTGGCGGTGGGATGGATCGTCGGCACCGTGTTCGGGATTGGCATGGGGCTGGCGGTGGGGCTTTGGTCGGCCCTGCGATCGCCCGGCATGGCGATCGTTTCGGCGTTGTTCCCGATCCCCAAGATCGCGCTGGTGCCGCTGTTCATTGTCTGGTTCGGGATCGGCGAGGGATCGAAGCTGGCCACCCTGGCGTTCGGGGTGTTCTTCCCGACCGTTATCGCCACCGCGGGCGCGGTTGACAACGTGCCGCGCGGCCTGATCCGCATGGGCCAGAGCTTCGGCCTGTCGCATGCCGCCATCGTCCGCAAGATCGTGCTGCCGGCGGCGCTGCCGGCGATCCTCAGCGGGTTCCGCGTGACGAGTTCGATTGCCATCGTGCTGTTGGTAGCCGCGGAGATGATCGGCGCGGAAAAAGGCATCGGCGCCTTCGTGCTGTCGGCCGGCAACCTGTACGACACCGACAATTTGCTGGCCGGGATCGTGGTGCTGTCGGTATTGGGGCTGATCGTGTCATGGGCGATCGGCCGGCTGGAGCGGGTGTTTCTGCGCTGGCGGTGATGGCGTCGGACGCGGTGTACGGGCATCCCTTGCCCGACATGGCTGGCGAGCGTAACCGCCGCTGGCGAGTCCATGGATAACCGACGGAGCGAGAGCGGGAAATTGCGGATCGGCCAGCGTACGCTATGCTTGCGCCCGCACGAAGGGTGAATACGGGGATGAAATTATCCAGGGCTCTGGGTGCCTCGGTGTTCGCGGCGATACTTATGACTGGCGGTTGCGACACGGTCTGGCATCCGTCCATCCCGCCGGTCGCGGGTCCGGCCGAATTTCCAACCGGGCAGATTGCGCGGGGTGCGGAACTCGCCGCGATTGGCGACTGTTCGGTCTGTCATACGACCGAAGGCAGCCGCCCCTATGCCTCCGGGCGTGGCGTACAAACGCCATTCGGCGTGGTGTATGCCACGAACATCACGCCCGACCCTGAAACCGGGATCGGCACATGGCCGGAGTCCGCGTTCCGCCGGGCTATGCGGGAGGGTGTGGATCGGGATGGCCGAAATCTCTACCCGGTGTTCCCCTATCCGCATTTCACCCGGGCGACGGATCGGGATATCGCGGCGCTTTATGCGTTTTTGATGACCCGGCCGGCGGTGCATGCCGACACCCCGCCGAACCGCCTGCCATTTCCGCTGAACCAGCGTTTCGTCCTGACGGGGTGGGATCATTTGTACCTCCGTCCCGGGGCGTGGCAGCCCGATCCGGCGCACGATGCCGACTGGAACCGGGGGGCGTATCTGGTGGAAGCGGTCGGCCACTGCGGCGGCTGCCATACGCCGCGCAACGTCCTTGGTGCGGAGACAGACGGGCAGGCGCTGGCGGGTGGCGAGGCGGAGAACTGGTACGCGCCGCCGTTGCAGGCGGCTTCTCCGGCGCGTCAGGGATGGTCAGTGGATTCGTTGACAGCCTATCTGCGTACCGGGTTCGATGCCGGTCATGGCGCGGCGGCCGGGCCGATGACGGCGGTTACCGCGGAATTGGCTACGGTGCCGGCGGCGGATGTGCGGGCGATGGCGGTGTATCTGACTTCCATGATGCCCAAACCGGCGCCGGCCCCGGTGGTGGCGCATGCAGGCGAGGATCCGGTGTTTGCCGGCGCCTGCGGCGGGTGCCACGGCCCGGATGCGCCGATGATGCGGAACGGCGCGCCCTCGCTGGCGATGAGTACCGCGGTGAATGCGCCGACGCCGCGCGGCACGATCCAGGCGATCCTGCAAGGCCTGCCGTGGCGGGAGGGGCAGGCGGCACCCTATATGCCGCCGTTCGCTTCGGTGCTGACGGATGCGCAGATCGCGGAACTGGCGGCGTATCTACGTTCGGCATACAGCGACAAACCGGCCTGGCGCGATCTGCCGGCCGAGGTTGCCAGGGTGCGGGGTGCCTCATGATTCGGTTGACGGTGAACGGACAGCAGCACGAGGTCGATGCCGAAGCGGACACACCCTTGCTGTATGTGTTGCGCGACGACCTTGGGCTGAACGGCGCCAAGTTCGGTTGCGGGCTGGGACAGTGCGGGGCCTGCACCGTGCTGGTGGACGGACAGCCGGTGTTTTCCTGCCTGACGCCGGTTTCTGTACTCGCCGAACGGCAGGTCCGCACTATCGAAGGGCTGGGTGGCAACGCCGTGCAGCGCGCGTTCGAGGATGTGCAGGCGGCCCAGTGCGGCTATTGCATCGCCGGAATGGTGATGCGGGCGACCGCGCTGCTGGAGCACAATCCGCATCCGCATGAAGATGAAATTCGCGCTTATATGTCTGGCAATCTCTGTCGCTGCGGGACGCATATGCGGATCCTGGAAGCGGTGCGGCAAGCCGCCGGTCAGGGGGTGAAGCCGTGAACACGGTCTTGTCCCGCCGCGGGCTTCTGGCGCTTGGCGGCGGCTTGGCCGTTGCGTTTTCGCTGCGCGCCGAAGAACCCGCCCGGCCCGGCAGTTTGAAGGGGACGCCGTCGCTGGACGCCTGGATCAGGGTCGCGCCGGACGGGCGCGTGACGGTGTTCACCGGTAAGGCGGAACTGGGGCAGGGCATCAAGACCGCGCTGCTACAGGTGGCGGCGGAACAGTTGGACGTTCCGGTGGCGCACATCGATCTGGTAACCGCCGATACGATGCGGACTCCGAACGAGGGCTTCACCGCCGGCAGTCATTCGATGCAGGACAGCGGAACCGCGATCCTGAACGCGGCGGCACAGGTGCGCGGCGTTCTGGTCGCGGCGGCGGCGCGGGACCTGGGGGTGGCGGCGGAGACGCTGACGACGGTGGACGGGACGGTGCATGCGGCCGATGGGCGGTCCGCAGGCTATGGACCGTTGGCCGCGACGCTGAATCTGCATATCGATGCGGAACCCACCAGCACGCTGAAGGACCCGTCGGCGTATCGGTCGATGGGCACGCCGATGCCCCGGGTCGATATCCCCGCCAAACTGACAGGTGGTCAGGCCTATGTGCAGGACATGCGCCTGCCCGGCATGTTGCATGCTCGGGCAATCCGGCAACCCAGCGTCGGCGCGATGCTGCTGGATATCGATACGGGTCCGATCGAGGCCATGCCGGGTGTCGTGACGGTGGTGCGGCAGGGCAGTTACCTCGCCGTCGTTGCCCGCAAGGAATGGCAGGCGGTCAAGGCGATGCGCGCGCTTGAAGCGGCGGCGCAGTGGCGGGAAACCGCGTCCCTGCCGGATCAGGCAACGGTGCTTGATTTGCTGGCCGGCCTGCCTTCCAGGGTTATTCCGGTTCTGGACTGGAAGGGCCGGGCCGGTGCGCCGATGAAACGGCTGAAGGCGCGCTATACCCGTCCTTACCTGATGCATGGCGCGATCGGACCGTCCTGCGCGGTGGCGCAACTGACCGACGGCACGATGACGGTGTGGACGCATACCCAAGGCGTCTATCCGCTGCGCTCCGCGTTGGCGGGTTTGTTGCGAATGCCGGTGGATCGGGTGCATTGCATCCATGTCGAGGGTTCGGGTTGTTACGGTCACAACGCCGCTGACGATGTCGCCGGCGACGCTGTGCTGATCGCGCGGGCGGTGCCGGGCCATCCCATCCGCGTGCAGTGGATGCGGGAGCAGGAGCATACCAACGAACCTTACGGTGCCGCGATGATCGCGGAGGTGGAAGGCGCGATCGACGCCGCCGGCAATATCGTCGATTGGAACTACGGCGTCTGGAGCAACACGCATAACCGAAGACCCAACGTGGGCGGCCTGATGCTGCAGAATGCCGCCTTGCCGGACCCATTGCCGGTGCCGCCGCCCGCGCCGATCCCGATGCCGGAGGGCGGCGGGGAGCGGAACAGCAACCCGATCTACGCTTTCCCGAACGCAAAGGTGGTGTCGCATTTCATTCCAGAAATGCCGGTCCGTGTTTCAGCGCTGCGGTCGCTGGGCGCGTATCTGAATGTGTTCGCGATCGAAAGCTTCATGGATGAACTGGCAGAGGCTGCCAACGCCGATCCGGTGGACTTCCGGCTGCGCCATCTGAAGGATGAGCGGGCAAAGGCGGTCGTTTCCCTGGCGGCGGATAAGTTCGGCTGGGGCGCCGGGAAGCGGGGCGAAGGCCGGGGGTTCGGCTTTGCCCGGTACAAGAATCTGGGTGCCTATTGCGCGATCGCCCTGGCGCTGCGGGTGGAGCATGAAACCGGGCGCATCCGCCTTGGCCGCGTGGTGGCTGCCGTCGATAGCGGACAGGTGGTCAACCCCGACGGCATCCGCAATCAGATCGAGGGCGCAATCGTCCAGGCGGCAAGCTGGACGATGTACGAAACGGTTCGTTTCGACCGGCAACGTATCCTAAGCCGCGACTGGAGCGGCTATCCGATCCTGCGATTCCCCGCCGCGCCGGAGTCTATCTCTGTGCATATCGTTCCCCGGCCGGGGCAGCCGTTCCTGGGGACCGGGGAGGCTGGGCAGGGGCCGATGGCGGCGGCCATCGCCAACGCGGTGCGCGACGCGGCGGGCGTCCGCCTGCGCGATGTGCCGTTGAGCGCGGTTCGGGTGAAAGCCGCGGTCGGGGTCTAGGGCAGGGGGGACGTAGCGGCTGGTTTGGCCGAAGCCGCCGGTTTACGGCCTGACGTCGCGCTGCCGGCGGGTGGCCGGCAGCAGGCGTACGGTCCATAGTGCCACCGCCACGTTCGCGACGGCCGCGCCCTGCAGCACCCGCGGCGCCGACACGCCGGCAGCAGAGAAGCCAGCGACGAGCCCCGCGCCCAGCACCATCGCCGCCGCGTTGACGATGTTGTTCGCCGCGATCGTGCGCGCGCGGTGCGACGGTGCCGACTGTTCCTGCACGACGGCATACAGCGGAACCGAATACAGACCGCCGCAAACCGACAGCAGCAGCAGGTCGATCAGCATCCGCCAGCCTTGCGGCGAACGCACCGTGGCCGCAACGTCCGCCAGATGCAGGCCAATGACCGTCGAGCCAAAGTCCCAGGTAAACAGCCCGATGAAAAGGGCGGCAAACGGGACAAACCGGGCGCTGACCTTGCCATTCAGCAAGCGGGCGCACAACAACGACCCGACGCCGATTCCCACCGCGAACATGGTCAGCAACAGCGTGACCACATGGCCGTCCGCACCCAGCGAGTCCCGGGCAACGGTGGGGAATTCGGACAGCAGCGTCGCGCCAATGGCCCAGAACCAGCTTATGCCCAAGATCGACAGCCATACGGTCCGGTTGGCCTTGGCCTGGCGCGTCACCGACGCGGTTTCGCGAATGATGTTCCAACCGACGCGTAGCCCGGGTTCGGCGGCCGGCGCCAGCGGCACGGCGAACGCGGATGCCAGGCCGATCGCCGAAACCACACCGCCCGCCGCGCCGACGATGGCGGGGCCGGCGTCCAGCAGCACCAGCGCCCCGCCCGCGATGGTGCCCGCCAGGATGGCCAGGAATGTGGATGCCTCGATCAGGCCGTTACCGGCGACCAGTTCCTCGTCGGACAGGTGATCCGGCAGAATGCCGTATTTCAGCGGGCCGAACATGGTGGCCTGAATGCCCAGCCCGAACAGCACCGCCAGCAGACCGGATACGCTGCTGACGAGGAAGGCCCATGCGGCCAGCACCATGAGTGCGATTTCGGCGGCCTTCGTGATCCGGATCAGCCGGGATTTGTCGAAACGATCCGCCAACTGGCCGGCGGTCGCCGACAGCAGGGCATACGGGGCGATGAACAGCGCACCCGCCAGCGCGGCAAGACCCGCCCCGCCCGCACTCAACTTGAAAATGGCCAGCACGATCATCGCGTTCTTGACGAGATTGTCGTTGAACGCGCCACACGCTTGCGTCAGGCACAACGGCCCTAGACGTCGGGAGAACAGCAGGCTGTTTCTCATGATACGGTCCCCGGGCGCAGGGTGAAGCGTTTGGCGGCCTGTGCCCGGCGGTGACACCCGGGCCAGATCTAGCTGCCGCGATAGGTCGTATAGGTCCAGGCCCCCAGCAGCAGCGGGATGTGGTAGCGGCCCTCCGGGTCTGACACGCCGAAGCGAACCGGGATGACGTCGAACCAGGGCGGGTCCGTCACGTTCGGCCAGCCGGCATAGTAGTCTTCCACATGGAAGCGCAGTTCATAGCGGCCAGTGCGCAGCGGTTCGCCGGACAGCAGCGGCGCCTCGGTGCGTCCATCGTGGTTGGTGACAGATTCCAGGACCAAAACGCCCTCGCGGAACAACTCGATTTTGATGCCCTCGGCGGCTTTGCCGCGCGCGGTATCCAGCACATGGCAGGACAGGTGCCCGGCGGTCTTCGGCATTCCCGGCCCGTTCACGCGATCCACCAGACGCAGGCGGGTGATGTAGCCGATTTCGGCCAGTGCGGCGGCGCGTTCCTGGTCCGGGCTGTTGGCCAGCCGGCGTTCCAGCCCCTTCAGCACGAACGGCGGGGTTTGGCGGCGGACGCACACGATGTAGGGGAAGCCAAACCGAGCCTCATAGGCGGCGGAGCCGGTTTCGAACGCGGCGAGGCGGTCGCCGAGGCTGGTCATGCCCAGCCCGCCCTGTTCAGAGCGCGAGGACGCGGTCAGCCCCGGATCGGCCAGTGCCTTGGGGGACAGCGGCGGGTGGCCGCGCAGAAATCCGAGGCACACATCCGCGGGCGCCGCGTGAACCGCGGCCATCAGGGCGCCGTGTAACTCGGTGACTGTCGCGAACGGCCGGGCGCGGGCGGCATGCTCTGCCACCCAGTTTGCATGTTCGAAGACGCCGTCCAGCGCCGCGACGAATTCGGTTGCCGGCATGGCATTCAGCTGATCGAGTGTGTGCATGGGCGAACCTTTGTTGCGGGCGGCAGCGGTCGTCACGTTTGAAACAGGTCAGCCAGCGATGGCCCAGGGATTGACGACCGCGACCCCGGTGCCGGCGAAATCCTCGACGTTGCGGGTGACGACGATCTTGTTGTTGACGAACGCCGTCGCCAAAATCAGCGTGTCGATGACCGGGCGGGTTCGTTCCGCCATCCAGCGGCCCCATGTGGCGGCGACGGCGTCGTCCACCGGCAGGATGCGC
Organism: Pseudomonadota bacterium; assembly: GCA_021805665.1. GTDB lineage: Bacteria > Pseudomonadota > Alphaproteobacteria > Acetobacterales > Acetobacteraceae > Rhodopila. The sequence continues at coordinate 12,873 of JAJZEV010000130.1, read as the reverse complement.
GCCGCATAGACGAAGCGCAGTTCGTCCAGCCAACGCTGAAACACCGCGGCGGCGACCGGATCGGTGCGCTGTTTGATGGCGATGCCCTTGGCAAGCTCCCCGATCGTCAACGCGCTGAGAAAGAGGGTGTTGGGCTGGGCGGCGCGCAGCCAGGCCACCGCCGCGGGGGAGCGGCGGCGGGCTTCCGAAACCACGCACGTATCCAGAAGATACATTAGAATTCGATGTCGCGGCCGGTGTCCTGGTCGCGGTGGTTGATGGCATCGACAACGTCGTCGGGCCAGGAGGGCTGACCGGGGGTTTCCGTCAACAGGAAATCCACGAAAGACATCCGTGGCTTGATGAGTGCGTCGAATTCCAGGGCGGACACGATCACGGCGGCCCGCTGCCCATGCACGGTGACGGTCTGGGGGCCGTCATCCCGAGCGCGCTTGACCACTTCGCTGAAGCGGCTCTTGGCGTCCTGTAGCTGCCAGTCCTGCACGGGAGCCTCCTGTGGTCTGTCTAGTCTGACCATATTGGCGGTGCGACCGGCGTTTGTCAATCTTTCCCTAGATCGCGGGCAATTTCGGGCCGGTGCATCAGCTCCTCGATCTTCATAGCGTAATCAAGCGCCTGATCGGGGGTGAAGGTCAGATCGGGTGCGACCCTCAGCCGGAGCGCTTTCGCAACCTGTCCCCGCAGATACGGCGTTGCTCGGACGAGCGCCGGCACCAGCGCGGCGCCATCCGACCGTCCCAACCGTGAGAAGAATGCGGTTGCACGCTTCAGGTCCGGGCCGATTCGGACTTCGGTAACTGTGATGGTCGATGTGGCGAGGTCCGGATCGCGGAACTCCCCGCGGGCGAATATCCCCGACAGGACGTGGCGGATTTCCTCCGCCACGCGTAGCTGCCGTTGGGTTGGTCCCGCCTTGGCTGGCTTCTTCAACCCGGAACCATCTCCACTTCGAAGCACTCGATCACATCGCCTTCCTGAAGATTTTCGAAGTTGGCGAAGGACAGACCGCATTCGTAGCCACGGGCGACTTCGCGGACATCGTCCTTGAAGCGCTTGAGCTGCGTCAGTTCGCCGTTGTGGATGACCACACCGTCGCGCAGCACGCGCACGCCGGTGCCGCGCTTGACGAGGCCTTCGGTGATGTAGCAACCCGCGACCTTGCCGGTCTTGGTGATGTTGAACACCTTGCGGACTTCCGCGTAGCCCAGGAACTTTTCGCGCGCCTTTGGTGCGACCTTGCCCTTGACCAGCTTTTCGACGTCGTCGGCCACCTGATAGATGATCGAGAAGTAGCGGATATCGACGTTTTCGCGTTGCGCCAGATCGCGTGCCTGGGAGGTTGCGCGCACGTTGAAGGCGATGATGACGGCGCTGGACGCCTTGGCCAGTTGCACGTCGCTTTCGGTGATCTGGCCGACGCTGGACAGCAGCACGCGGACTTTGACTTCCTCGTGCGCCAGCTTCTGCACCACCACCTGGATGGCTTCAGCACTGCCTTGCACGTCGGCCTTGATCAGGACGGCGACTTCCTTCTGCTCGCCGGCCTGGATTCGGGCCAGCATCTGGTCCAGCGTGCCACGGGCACCGACCGCCGCGCCGGCGGCCTTGTCCTTCTGGCGGCGTTCGCGGAATTCGGTGATCTCGCGTGCGCGGCTTTCGTTTTCGACGACCACGAACGGTTCGCCGGCGGCCGGCGCCCCGCTCAGGCCCAGGATTTCAACCGGGGTCGAGGGACCCGCCGTGGTCATTTGCTTGCCCTTGTCGTCGAGCATCGCACGCACGCGGCCCCATTCGGAACCGGCTACCACGATGTCGCCCTGCATCAGGGTGCCACGCTGAACCAGCACGGTGCCCACCGGGCCACGGCCGCGATCCAGCCGGCTTTCGATCACCGTGCCTTCGGCGGAGCGGTGAGGGTTGGCTTTCAGGTCGAGGATTTCCGCTTGGAGCAGAATCGCCTCTTCCAGCTTGTCCAGGCCGGTGCGCTTCAACGCCGAAACCGGCACGTCCTGCGTTTCGCCGCCCATGTCTTCGACGACGACTTCGTAGCTGAGCAGTTCCTGACGGACCCTGTTCGGATCGGCGCCCGGCTTGTCGATTTTGTTGATCGCCACGATGATCGGCGCGTTCGCCGCCTTCGCATGGCGGATCGCCTCGATCGTTTGCGGCATCACGCCGTCGTCGGCGGCCACCACGAGTACGACGATATCGGTGACAGACGCACCGCGCATCCGCATCGCGGTGAAGGCTTCATGGCCTGGCGTATCCAGGAAGGTGATCTGCTCGCCGCCCGGCATCTTCACCTGATAGGCGCCGATGTGCTGGGTGATACCGCCGGCTTCGCCCGCTGCCACATCGGTGGAGCGCAGCGCGTCCAGCAGCGACGTTTTCCCATGATCGACGTGACCCATGATGGTCACCACCGGTGCCCGGCTGAACAGATCGTCTTCGACGTCCGCATCGCCTTCCAGGCCGAGTTCGACGTCGGATTCGGAAACGCGGCGCACGCGATGGCCGAATTCCTGCACCACCAGTTCGGCGGTATCGGCATCCAGCGCCTGCGTAATGGTCGCCATGACGCCCATTTTCATCAGCGCCTTGATGACCTCGGGCGTCCGGGCAGCCATACGGTTGGCCAGTTCCTGCACCGTGATGGTTTCCGGCAGGATGACGTCGCGCACGACCTTCACCTGATCGGCGCGCAGCCGGTCCAGTTCCTGCTGGCGGCGTTCGCGTTCGCGCTGGCGGCGAACCGAGGCCAGCGAGCGGACTTTTTCGTCCTCACCCTCGATCGCGGCCTGCACATCGATGCGGCCGGCGCGGCGGCGGTCGTTGGTGCCGCCCTTCGGTGCGGCGACCGGCGGTTTGCGAACCGGGGCGCCGCCGGGGCCGGCGCGGCGAACCTGGCGGCCTTCGTCCTCTTCCTCGGGCCGGCCGCTGCGCAGGCGCAGCGTTTCGGTCGCGGATGCGGGCGTGGCCGGGGTTTGCGGTTTGGCTGCCTGGGCTGGCGCCCTGGCGGCGGCAGGCGCCGACTGCTGGACGGCGGCTTGTGGCTTGGCCGGTGCGGATGGCGGCTGCGCGGCGCGGGGGGCTTCGGCCGGGGCTTCATCGTCTGGTTCGGCCGACGGGCCTCGGGCGGCGGCCGCTGCTGCCGCGGCAGCTTCGGCAGCGCGGCGGGCTTCCGCTTCGATCTTATCGCGGGCGGCCTGCTCCTCGGCGAGGCGGGCCTCTTCCTCCGCGGCCTTGCGTGCCTCGGTTTCGCGGCGCCGCGCTTCCTCGGCGGCGGACAGGATCGAAATCTTCTCCTGCTCGCGCCGTTCGGCTTCACGCCGGGCGGCATCGCGCTTCTGTTCTTCAAGCGCGCGCTGGCGGGCGGCCTGTTCGGTCGCGGTCAGTGCGCGTCCGGCCCCGGGGGCTGGACGCGCGGGCGGAACCGGGGCGCGCGGTGCGGGGATCGCACCGGCTGGCACCGGGGCGGGCGCACCCGCGGCGGCCGAAGGATTACGTGCGACGGGCGCGCGTGTCTTGCGCACCTCCACCTGCACGACCTTCGAGCGGCCGTGGCTGAAGCTTTGGCGGACGGAGCCCGCGGCCTCGGTACGGCCCAGTTCCAAACGTCCCGCGGGACGCAGGGAGAGCCGACCCTTGCCGCCGTCCTGATCGTTGCTTTCGCTCATGTTTATTCGTTAGCACCCGCTACATCGTTCAACGGAGCGGTTTCCCGCCCCGTGGCCCTTTCGGACCCCATGGCCCTTTCGGACCCGTTCTTCAATCCGGCCAGTCTGCCCGCTTCCACGACGAGCGACTCCGCCAATTTGCCCGGCGCGATCGCGACGTGCACTACATAGTCCCGACCGAACACACGTCCCAGAGCCTCCCCCGGGAGCGGATCGATAATTGTCAGGTCCGGCCCCAAGCCGGACAGGAACCTGTCACGTTCCGCTTCGCTGCCGTCCGAGGCTTGCACGACCAGCCGGTAACGGTTGGTCTTTAGTGCCTCGCGCGCCTTTTCGTAACCCGCCACGGCCTGCCCGGCGCGTCGGGCTAAGCCTAGACATTCGCCGATCCTGCGGACCAGCGCCGTTTCAAGCAGGACAGAAAGATCGGATGGCACCTTAACGGGGCCGCGCGCCGCCCTGGCAAATGCGCGTATCAGGTGGCGATTGTTGCCGTCGCCCTGCTTATCCTTTTGCCGCCCGTCTTCCTGAGCGCCACCGAATTGTAGCACATCCCTGGAAGCGCTCAACCAGATTCCCCGGCCGGGCAGCTTTGCGGTCAGGTCGGGCACGATCTGACGGTCGGGGCCGACGACGAACCGGATCATCCGCTCTTTCGGCAGCCGCTCCCGCGTGACGATACAGCGGCGAAGAGGGCCGGTTTCCGGTTCCTCGCCGTCGGATGCGTCTTCGATGACAGCCGGGTCGGTCTCAGTCGTGACCGGCCTCCTGCGTTGCTTCGGGGGCTTCCCCGTCATCGAACCAATGGGCACGGGCGGCCATGATCACATCGTTGGCAGCCGCTTCGTCCATATTGTCGGCGCCGACGATTTCCGACAGTTCGTCAGAAGCCAGATCGGCCAGATCGTCCAGCGTCTTCACGCCCTTTTCGCCCAACGCCACCAGCATGGGCGCGGTCAGCGCCTCGATCGAGGCAACCTCGTCGGTCACGCCCAGCGCGACGCGCTTGTCGTTCATTTCATTGTCGCGCTGGGTCAGGAAGCCCTCCGCCCGGCGAACCAGTTCCTCGGCGACGTTTTCGTCGAAGCCCTCGATCGCGGCGACTTCCTCGATCGGCGTGAATGCGAGTTCTTCCACCGTCGTGAAGCCCTCGGTCACCAGCAGGCCGGCGATCATGTCGTCCACATCCAGCGCCTCGACGAAAAGGCCGGACCGGCGGCGGAATTCTTCCTGGCGGCGCTCGCTTTCCTCGGCTTCGGTCAGGATGTCGATGTCCCAGCGGGTCAGTTGGGAGGCCAGACGCACATTCTGCCCGCGCCGGCCGATCGCCAGGGAGAGTTGTTCATCCGGCACCACGACCTCGACCCGTCCCGCTTCTTCATCCAGCACGACCTTCGTCACTTCGGCGGGGGCCAGCGCGTTGACCACGAAGGTCGCGGCCTGGCTGCTCCAGGGGATGATGTCGATTTTCTCGCCCTGCAGTTCCTGCACCACGGCTTGAACGCGCGAACCGCGCATACCCACGCAGGCGCCAACCGGGTCGATCGAGCTATCGCGGCTGATCACCGCCATCTTGGCGCGGCTGCCGGGATCGCGGGACACGGCCTTGATTTCGATGATGCCGTCGTAGATTTCCGGCACTTCCTGGGCGAACAATTTGGCCAGGAACCCCGGGTGGGTGCGGGAGAGGAAGATTTGCGGGCCGCGCGGTTCGTCGCGGACATCGTAGATATAGGCGCGGACACGGTCGCCGTTGCGGAAGCTTTCGCGGGCGATCAGTTCGTCGCGGCGCAGCAGCGCCTCCGCCTTGCCGAGTTCGACCATCAGGTTGCCGTACTCGGTGCGTTTGACCACGCCGTTGATGATTTCGCCCACGCGGTCTTTGAACTCGTCGTACTGGCGCTTGCGTTCGTATTCGCGCACCCGCTGCACGATCACCTGTTTGGCGGTCTGCGCGGCGATGCGGCCGAAATCGATCGGCGGCAACGGATCGACGACGAATTCACCGACCGATTTATCGGGGAAGATTTTCGCGGCGTCGGCCGCGCTCATTTGGGTTTCTTCGTTTTCGACGGCGGCGACGATTTCGGTCCAACGGGACAGCCGAACATCGCCGGTCTTGCGGTCGATGGTGGCGCGGATGTCCTTCTCATGCCCGTACTTGGCGCGTCCGGCCTTCTGGATGGCCTGCTCCATCGCCTCCAGGACTTCCTCGCGTTCGATGTTCTTTTCGCGCGCGACGGCATCGGCGACCAGCAGCAGTTCGGGGCGGGCAATAGCGGTGTCCATGGCGACCTCTGTCTGTACGTTCAGTTGGCCAGCGGCTTGGCGGCGGTGGCTTCGATTAAGGCGTCCGTTAACACAAGTTTCGCCCGCCGGATGTCCGGATGGCGAATTACGACCTCCGCACCCGTATCCAGACGGATCCGGGCAGCGTCCTCATCCGCCCCGAGCACGATGCCGACGAAGCGTTTGCGGCCGTTCAAGGGGAAGAACGTTTCGACCCGGGCCTGATGTCCGGCATAACGGTTCCAGTCTTTCACCCGGGTCAGGGGCCGGTCGATCCCGGCGGAGCTGACTTCCAGCGTCCAGGCGCCGGGGATGGGATCGTCCACATCGATCGCGGCGCTGATGTCGTGGCTGATCCGGGTGCAATCTTCCACCGTGATCTGCGACCCGTCCGCCCGGTCTGCCATGATCTGCACCGTTGGACGTTCGCGGCCAAGCACGGCCACGCGAACAAGTTCGAATCCCATCAGTTCCAGCCGCGGCGCGATGATCGCGGCCAGCTTGCCTTCCAGGGTGGTCGATGTTGGTTCGTTTCCGTCCAAATTGATTCGCCCAAAACAAAAAAGAGGCGGCCCGCGAAGGCCACCTCCGTACTACAGCGGAGAATGATTTCATCATGAAGTAGCCCGACGGCGGGCCGAATGCAAGGCTTTATCAGTTGTTAACCTTTTTGCTGGATGCTGGCCGCATGCAGCGGCTGGATTCCCTGGATGGTTTGCGCGGTGTGCTGGCGGCCTATGTGCTGCTTGGGCATATGGCGCCGTTCGCGCCGCTGCCGGTGTGGCTGCAAAGGGTGCTGTCCCATGGCGGTGCGGCGGTCGATGTGTTTTTCGCTCTCAGCGGCCTGGTAATCGCCCAGTCGCTGTCGCGTGCCGGGGGCCGGGCCGCACCGTTCCTGATTGCCCGGGCGGCCCGCATATTCCCGGTGTTTCTGCTGGCGTTCGCGGTGGCCGTCGCGGTGGCGCCGCTGTCCTGCGGGTATGAATTCATGCCTTGGATCGCCCCGGACAGCCCCGCGCGCGACATTTGCGCCTCGGTGTGGCCAAGCGCATGGCTGGCGGAAATCGGCACGCATCTGACGATGACGCACGGGCTGTTTCCGGCCGCGGTGCTGCCTGATGCGTGGATCGGCTTTCTGGGTGCCGCATGGAGCCTGTCCGCCGAGTGGCAGTTCTATCTGGTGGCCCTGCTGGCGGCGCGGCGTCGCGCCGGGCTGTGCTGGATCTTGCTGGCGCTGGCCGCGGCGGGGACCGCCTGGCGTCTGGCGGGGCCGGATGCCTGGCAGTTCAGTCGGGCGTTTTTGCCGAACAAAGCGCAGTTTTTCGCGCTGGGGGTAGCAAGCGTGGCGGTTGTCGAGCGGGAGGACGGTGCCTGGCGGCGCTTCGTGCCGGTTTTCGCCGTTACGATGGGGTTGTGCGCGACGCTGGGAACCGTGGGCAAACTGCTGCCGCCACTGGCCTGGACGCTGTTTCTGGCCGCCCGGGCCGCCCCCGCGACGGCGCGCGCGGCCACCGCGGTGTTCGCCAACCGCGGGGCGCGCTATCTGGGCGCGATTTCCTACTGTCTGTATCTGGTCAACGAGCCGATCCATAAAATCGCCGGTCCCGCCGTCGGATGGCTCGCGGGCGGCGATGGCGTGCTGTTCACCGCGTTTTGGCTACCCGTCGCGGCCGGGGTGCCGTTCGCGGCCGCGGCGTGGCTGCATGTCTGCCTGGAAGCACCGGCAATCCGCTGGGGACGGAAAATAGCGGGAAGGTTCGCGGCGGACGGGACCGAAGCGATTGTGCGGCAGCGCGCGCGGGGCGTATAGGGACGGTGATGAAACCTCCCCATGGTAACCGCCCCGGCGGCTCTTCCCGTCCCCCGTCCGACCGGGGTCCGTATCGCGGACCCGGCGGTTCGTCCTCGCGGCCGACAGGCCAGGCGCCGCGGGGGGAAACGCGCGGCGGCTATACCAATGGCCCGGGGGGCACGCGCGATGGCCATAAGCCGCGGAATGAGGCGCCCCGGCATGACGGACCCCGGCCCGGCGGCAAGCCGCAGGCCCCGCGTGGCGAATTCCAGGCCCGCACGCCCCGCGACGATTACAAGCCGCGCGCACCCCGCGACGAATTCAAACCCCGCACGCCCCGCGACGAGTTTAAGCCGCGCGCGCCTCGCGACGAATTCAAACCCCGCGCGCCTCGCGACGATGCCACCCCGCGCGACCCCGGGTCGGCGCGTCTGTCGCCCCCGCCGCAGCGTGCGCGGGAGCATGACGGCGCCAGGCACTCGCCGGACGCGCCCAAGGGCACTGTCTGGCTCTATGGCCATCATGCGGTTTCCGCCGCTTTGGCCAATCCGGCCCGCCGCCTGCGGCGCCTGCTGCTGACCGAGGAAGCCGAAGCCGCCATCAGCAAGCATCTGACGCCGCCCTGGGCGGTATCGCCCGAAAAGGTCGATCGGGCACGTCTGGATCATCTGCTGGGGCGCGACGTCGTCCACCAGGGCGCGGCACTGCTGGCCGACACTCTGGCGCCGCCCAGCCTGCAATCGGTGCTGGAGAAAGACGGCATCATCGTGGTGCTGGATCAGGTCACCGATCCGCGCAATGTCGGTGCCATCATGCGGTCGGCCGCGGCGTTCGGCGCCGCTGCCGTGATCACGCAGGACCGCAACGCCCCGGAGGAAACCGGTGCGCTGGCAAAGGCCGCATCGGGAGCGCTGGAAACCATGCCGCTGCTGCGGGCGGTCAACATTGCCCGCACCATCATCGCATTGAAGGCGGCCGATGTCTGGTGCATCGGCCTGGACGCCGGAGGCAAGCCGCTGTCCGGCCCGGACTTCGCCGGCCGGCGCGTCGCCCTGGTCCTGGGTGCCGAAGGCGAGGGGCTGCGCCGCCTGACGCGCGAAACCTGCGACGAAATCGGCGGCCTGACGATCAGGGGCGCGGTCGAAAGCCTGAACGTGTCCGCCGCCGCGTCCGTGGCGTTGTATGAGCTGTCGAGGCGCTGATGCCGTTCGATCCCGGTCCCGCCGCCGCGGCACTCCGCCGGTTCAGGCAGGACCGGGTTCCAGTCGCGCCCCTGCCGTTCGGCATCGCGCCGACAACAGAGGCGGAAGGCGCCGCGGTGCAGGCGGCGCTGGCCGGACTGGCGGGCGCGATGCCTCCCGCCGGATTCAAGATCGGCGCGACCGGTAAGCGCATGCAGTCCTATCTGGGCGTCAACGCCCCGATCGCCGGCTTCATGCGTGCCGGGGACATTTACCGCGGCCACGCCGATCTGCGGTTCGCCGGCTTCATCAATCCCGGGGTCGAGTGCGAAGTCGCGGTGCGGCTGGCGCGCGATCTGAAGCCCGGGCCATGTTCGCGGCAGCAGGCCACCGCAGCGGTAGGTGAGTTCTTCGCCGCCGTCGAAATCGTCGAAAACCGCTATGGCGACATCGAAGCGCTTGGCACCCCGACGCTGCTGGCGGATCAGATGTACCACTGCGCGGCGGTCATCGGCGATGGTCATGGGATGGACTGGCACAGCCTGGATATCGGCGCCCTGCACGGACGGATCAGCCTGGATGACGGCACCGCCGATCAGGGCGTGACGACCGACCTGCTGGGCCACCCGCTGAACGGGCTGGCCTGGCTGGCCGGTTCAGCCGAGGCCGCGGCGTTCGGCGGCCTGAAAGCCGGCCAGGTGGTGATGCTGGGCAGTGTCACGCCCCCGGTTTGGCTGACCGGACCAGCAACGGTGACTGTCAGCTTCCCGCCGCTGCCGGCTGTCACCGTTCGCCTGATCTGAACCCCGCGCTTAACGATGAATGCAAAGTAATGCCGCCGCCGCTTGAAGCGATCCATTGAGGTGGGGTATCCACGGCGCGTGTTCTTTCCGGAACAGGAGGTGACAATGCGTGTTTCCCTACCTTCGATTTTTGCGGCCGGCGTGTTCATGGCCGCCGCGGGGGCAGTCGCACCCGCGATGGCGCAGGACAGTCAGGTGCATGTCATGGCTGTTCAACTGCCGGGCGGCGCGATCGAGCATATTCAGTATGTCGGCGACGTACCGCCCCGGGTGGTCCTCATGCCCGCGCCGATGATGGCCGCGGTCCCGATGGTCGGGGCCGACCCCTTTGCCGCGCTGGTTCGAATGTCGGCGATGCTGAATCAGCAGGCTGACGCGATGATGCGGCAAGCCTCGGTTGCCGGCGCGCCGGGCAGCGGCTTTTGCAGCCACACCACGCGGATCACGTTCCAGCCGGGTGAGGCGAAGCCCACGGTGGTATCCAGCACGTCCGGCGATTGCGGTTCGGATCGCGGGCCGGGAACGCCATCCGGCGTGACGGTTCCTGCCCCCTCGGCGGCCCCGCATACGCTGGAGGTCAACGCGGCCACCCCGGCGAAGGGCGCCGAACCGGTGCAGGTGGCCTGGAACAAGTAAGCGAAGATCTTACCCCACAGGTATCGAACGGGGCTGCGACGGGTCGGCTTCTCGCTGGCGTCGCGGCCCCATTCGATGCGGCGACCCGGACTCTAAACCAAACCGTGGCAGACGGACGTACCGCTAGCCCGGATTTGCGATCGTCGCGCCGAACGGATCGGCTATCGCGGCGGGACGGGACCAATCGTTTCGAGCGGTGTCCCGCGGCCATTCCCAACCCTGATTGACCGCGGGGTGATCAGACGCGACGCCGGGGGCACCCGGCAGGAAGCCCCCCGTTGGCGTTACTTGCCCCAGATCTTCTTATACGCGTCCCGATAGCCGTTTTGCGGGTCGAAAATGTTCTTGGGGCCGCCATCCTTGTCGATGTTCGCCCTCACGAACAAATGCGGCGGTGCCACATATCCGCTCGCCTTTGCCCCCGCGAACGCGCGGTTCAACTCGTCCACTTCCTGCCACCCATGCAGGCTCAGCGGCTCCGCTACCGTCGCGGCCTGGTACTCGCCGGAACGGATGCGCTGGAACGCCGGTTCCGACCCGTCGCCGGCGGAAATCGCGTGCGGCGGAGCATCGCCGCCAATACCGGCGGACTGCAGCGACGGTGCCATGAAATCGAACGTCAGATCGTTGACCGACAGCGCATAGGTCCATTTCTTGCCATAGCGTTGCAGCAGCGACGTCGTCAGTTGCGGCATCCGGTTGGCGGCATCGGCCAACGGCGTGTCCTCGACGCTCAGGACCGTGCAGGTCGTGCATGCCCGGATCACCGCCGCCATTTCGTTCGACTTGGCGATGGCGATCGCATAGGCGCTGTCGGTGAATACGATGGCTCCGGCTTTGCCGTCCGAAGCCGCGACCGCGTAGCTGCCGGCCGCTTTCGCCACCTGCATCGGATCGGTCGTGACGTTGGTGAACAGGCCGTACTTCGCGATCGGCCCCGGCACTGCGGCGGAATGCCAACCCACGACCTTGATCCCGGCTTTTTCGGCCTGCTCGATCGCCGCCGCCTGCTCCGCCGCATCGATGGCGTCCAGCACCAGTCCGTCGGCCTTCAACGCGATCGCCTGCGCGATGCCCGCCGCCCGGGCATTCACCGAACCCTGGCCGTCGATTGCCCGGACTTCCCAGCCGATAACCTTGGCGGCTTCCTCGATACCCTCGCCGACGCCGCGCGCGCCGCCGTTGCGCTGATCGGTGGACACATAAACGATCAGCTTGTGCCCGACTGCCTTCGGACCGGTGGTCGGGCCGTCCCAGTTTGTTACCGGAGCGGTGACCTTTTCGATATACGCCTTGGCCGCCGCCACCGCGTCGTCGGCCCGTGCGGCGCCGGCCGCCGCGATGGCCAGCAGCCCGGTCGAGGCCAGCAGCGCGGCCTTCGTCAGTCGTTTTGACAACATCCGTTTCTCTCCCTTGTTATGCGGCCGCTTCGGCGCGCGATGCGCGCCTTGCCGGCCCCGATCCGCACCGTGCGGAATTTGTTACCGTAACAGGATTTTCAGGCGCGCCTGAAAATACCGCCGTTTCTGCTTGGCCAACGATCGCGGGACCGCTGACCGAAACGAGCGAGCCCATCCGGGTCGACCGATCCGCCTAAACGTCGCGGACGCGACGCGCGGCGGAGCGTCGGCGTTGTGCGTACCCGGCGATGCCGATCGCAACGATCAGAGTGGCGCCGTTGAACAGCGGCTCCACGAAGAATGCCGCGCCGAACTGCTGAATGCCGGAGATACCAACGGCCAGGATCAGCACGCCGACCAGCGTGCCCCACACGTTCACCCGACCCGGCTTGATGGTCGTGGACCCCAGGAATGCACCAACCAGTGCCGGCAGCAGGTATTCCAGCCCGACGCTGGCCTGCCCGATCCGCAGCTTGGAGGCCAGCAGCACGCCGGTAAACGCGGTCAGCACGCCGGACGCCACGAACACGCCGATGACATATCCCCGTACCGGGATGCCGTTCAGCGCGGCGGCTTTCGGATTGGCACCGATCGCATACAGATAACGCCCCACCGGCAGCCGTTCGGTGACGATCCACAATGCCACCGCGATCCCCAGCACGTAGAATGCGCTGATCGGCAGGCCCAGAAACCAGGTCGCGTTGATGGCGAGGAAGCCGTGCGGCAGCGCCCCCATGATCTGCCGCCCGCCGGTGTGCCACATCGCAAACGAATACAGGATGGTGCCGGTCCCCAGTGTGGCGATGAAACTGTCGATCTGCGCGACCTCCACCAGCACGCCGTTGATCAGCCCCGACAGCAGCCCGCCCAGCAGGGTGAACCCCACCGCCGCCGGCCAGGAAAATCCGTATGTCACCTGCAAGCTGATCGCGGCGACATGCCACAGCACAATGCCATAGCCGACCGTCAGATCGATCCGGCCGGCGATCATCGGCAGCATCGCCGACAGCGACAGCATGGCGATCACCGACTTGTCGCTGAGGATGGACCTGGCGTTCAGCGCGGTCGGGAACGTGTCCGGCAACAGGATGGAAA
>JAJZEV010000126.1 GCA_021805665.1 Pseudomonadota bacterium | reverse complement strand
ATGACATGATGGTTGCCCGAACCCGCCGCCTGTGGCATCCGCACCCCGGTTTTCCGGGCTTGGCCCGACAAGGAAAGTGATACCGCAAGTGACCGTCACCGAGTGCCCGGGTCTTGGCTTCACGTTCGACGCGTTGAACAGCCGCGATGGCCTGATCCGGCTGGACAAGCAATTCCTGGAATCGCTGGCTGGCCAGGATCCCGCCCTGCACCAGCGCCTGCTGGCCGCCCGCGCCGCCCCCGGCGCCCTGACCGGCCGCGAGGAATCCGATCTCGTCGTCGCGCTCGGTCCATCCCTGGACGCCTTCGTGGCGGAATTGTTCGGCATCGGGGCGGAAACCGAGGCGCTGCTGCGGACAACGCTGGCACTGGACCCGATCCACGCCTGCAAGCGGCTGTTCGTGCAGCGCCAGGCGGTTAAGAAATACCCCGATCCGTCTGGCTTCGACGCCGCCGACCTTCGTGCCACACTGGAAGCACGCATCGGCGGCAAGCTGACCGAACAATCCTTCGCCACCTACGCCACTGCCAACGAAACCGACGACGAAGCCCTGCGCTATGCCGCCTGGGCAACCCTGACCCCACAGGGCAAGGAATACCATCGGGGCGGCACCCTGTTCCGCATCCCGCACCGCGTCGATCCCCAGCATCTGGTGCCGGTCGAGACCATGGAGCGTGACGGCGTCACCATGCTGCGCCTGCCCGAACACGACTGGCGCCACCGCGAGGGGTTCGCCCTGACCGACGAAGGCATGAACACCCAGCAGGCGCTGGATCAGGTCAACTACTGCATCTGGTGCCACACCCAGGGCAAGGACTCCTGCAGTACGGGCCTGAAGGACCGCAAGACCGGCCAGTTCCAGAAATCGGTATTCGGCGTCACCCTCGCCGGCTGTCCGCTGGACGAGAAAATCTCGGAAATGCACACGCTGCGCGCCGCCGGTCATGTGCTGGGCGCCTTCGCCACCATCGCCATCGACAACCCGATGATGGCCGCCACCGGCCACCGCATCTGCAACGACTGCATGAAGGCCTGCATCTATCAGAAGCAGGAAGCGGTCGATATTCCCCAGGCCGAAACCTCGGTGCTGAAGGACGTGCTGGCGCTGCCCTGGGGCTTCGAAATCTACGCCCTTCTCACGCGCTGGAACCCGCTGGATATCCGCCGTCCGCTGCCCCGCCCCGACAGCGGGCGGAAAGTGCTGATCGTCGGCCTCGGCCCGGCCGGGTTCACCCTGGCGCATCACCTGATGAACGACGGCCACACCATCGTCGCGGTGGACGGATTGAAGATCGAGCCGCTGACCTTCGACGTCGCCGCCCCCGTGCGCGATGTCCAGACCGTGTTCGAAAACCTGGACGACCGCGTGATGGCCGGGTTCGGCGGCGTGGCCGAGTACGGCATCACCGTGCGCTGGAACAAGAACTACCTGAAGCTGGTGCGCCTGCTGCTGGAACGCCGCGCCCAGTTCGCCCATTTCGGCGGGATTCGGTTTGGCGGCGGCGCCACGCTGTCGATGGATGACGCGTGGGCGATGGGCTTCGACCATATCGCTTTGTGCATGGGTGCCGGCAGGCCGACCGTGCTGGACATCCCGAACGGCCTCGCCCGCGGGGTTCGTCAGGCGTCCGACTTTCTGATGGCGCTGCAACTGACCGGGGCGGCGAAGCAGTCGTCCATCGCCAATCTACAGCTTCGCATGCCGGTCGTGGTGATCGGCGGCGGCCTGACCGCCATCGATACCGCGACCGAAAGCCTGGCCTACTACGTCCGTCAGGTGGAAAAGTTCGCCCTGCGTTACCGCGCGCTGGTCGCCGACAAGGGTGAAGCCGCGGTGCGTGCCCGCTGGACGGCGGAAGAAGCCCAGACCGCCGATGAGTTCCTGGCCCACGCCGCCGCGATCCGAACCGAACGCGACGCCGCCGCGGCAGCCGACAGAACGCCACGCCTGGCCGCGCTGCTCGACAGTTGGGGCGGTGCCACCGTCGCCTATCGCCGCCGTCTGGTGGACAGCCCGTCCTACACCCTGAACCACGAGGAAGTGGCCAAGGCGATGGAGGAAGCGGTCCGTTTCGCCGAGGCACTGACTCCGGTCGCGGTGGAAACCGACAGTTTCGGCCACGCCGCCGGATTGCGGGTGCGGCACGCCGATGGATCGGAAGCAACCCTGCCCGCCAAGGCGATTCTGGTTGCCGCCGGCACCCAGCCGAACACCGTGCTGGCGCGTGAGGATCATCGCATCCAACTGGACGGCCGCTACTTCCAGGCGGTGGATGAGAACGGCCAGAAGGTCGAACCGATCCGCGGCCTGTCGAAGCCCGATCAAGCGCATGTGCTGATGCACCGGGCGGAAAGCGGCCGCTTCGTCAGCTTCTTCGGCGACCTGCATCCCAGCTTCTTCGGCAACGTCGTCAAGGCGATGGGCGGGGCCAAGCGCGGCTATCCCGTCGTCTCCCGGGCGCTGGCCGCTTTGCCCGCGACCTCGGTATCGGGGCCGGAACTGATCGCCGCCGCCCGCGACACGCTGACCGCGACGGTGCATGCGGTGAACCGATTGACCCCAACCATTGTCGAGGTGGTCATCCGCGCACCCGCTGCGGCCAGGGCATTCCGGCCGGGACAGTTCTACCGGTTGCAGAACTTCGAGGTTCTCGCCGCGCATGACGACGAACCCGGCATCGGCCGCACCCTGCTGAACATGGAAGGGCTGGCGATGACCGGCGCCTGGACCGACCCGGACGCCGGGCTGGTCAGTGTCATCGCGCTGGAAATGGGCGGCAGTTCGGACCTGTGCGCCATGCTGACTCAAGGGGAGCAGGTGATCCTGATGGGCCCCACCGGCACGCCGACGGAAATCCATCCCAACACCACGGTCGCCCTGGTCGGTGGCGGGCTGGGCAACGCGGTGCTGTTCTCCATCGGCGCCGCGACCCGCGAGGCAGGCTCCAAAGTGATCTACTTCGCCGGCTACAAAGCCCTTCGAGACCGCTACAAAGTGCCGGAGATCGAGCGCGCCGCCGACGTCATCGTCTGGTGCTGCGATGAGGCGCCGGGCTTCGCGCCCAACCCCGACCGCCCACGGGATCGCACCTTCGTCGGCAATATCGTGCAGGCCATGGCCGCCTATGCCTCTGGCGCGCTGGGCAGCCAGGGCGTTCCGCTGGCGGACGCCGAACATATGATCGTCATCGGCTCCGACCGCATGATGCAGGCCGTCGGTGTCGCTCGGCATGGTGTGCTGGCGCCGTATCTGAAGCCGGGACACAGTGCGATCGGGTCGATCAACTCCCCGATGCAGTGCATGATGAAAGAGGTCTGCGCCCAGTGCCTGCAACCCCAGATCGATCCGGTGACGGGGGCAAGGACGGTCGTGTTTTCCTGCTTCAACCAGGATCAGGCGCTGGACCGGGTGGATTTCCTGGCCCTGCATGAACGGCTTGGCCAGAACGGCACGCAGGAAAAGCTGACAGCGCAGTGGATAGACCGATCGCTGCGGCGGGTGGGGATGCGGGTATTGGCGGCGGAATGACCGGGGATTGGTTGCAGATTCGACACTGTTCTTTCCTCGCCGGGCGCACGTCGGGCCAGTAAAAGATTCGATAGATATACTATTTGTGCACAACGGGCGGCCATTGGGCCATTATAAGCAGTCTGGCTGATAGCGCCGGGTCCAGTCGGTAGGAACGCTGCCAGCACCCACTGCAGGTAGCGGACGAAATGCCCAATCCCACGTCACGCGGAACCGACGTGCCCGCGAACATGGATAGCGTAAGAGGATTGGCATGCCTGCTGATCATCGCGCTTCACGTCGTTGGCGATACCGCGACCAACGGTCTGCACTTACCGATGACATCGAACTGGCATTACGCCATGAGAAGCGTTGAATTCCTGCGCATACCGTTATTCACGGCACTGTCAGGCTACCTTTACGCTGGTAAACGGCTGGCACGCGAAGATTTCAGTCGATTCTGGATCAAGAAAATCCGCCGCTTGGTCATTCCATTGTTATTCGTGACTGTTGTCGAACTGGGATTGCGCCATCGGGCATATGGCGATGAGACGCCGCTTTGGGTTGCCGTCTTCTTTAGTTTCGTTCACCTTTGGTACATTCAGGCGTTAATATTGCTATTCGTTGTTATATCTATACTCGATATCTATATACGCCCCAGTGTAAATGCCTTGATACTGATTTCTTTGGCAACGATCATGGTCGCTCAGGCCGGTGTCGAACTTCCCACCTTCTTCAGTCTCTATGGCGTTTGCTACCTCGGGCCATACTTCCTGTTCGGGATCATCCTGCGGGAACGGCACATGCTGTTGAACAACCGTCAGGTGGGCAGCGTCGCCCTTGGTGTCGTCGTCATCGTCCTGCTTGCCCAACAACTCGGGCTATGGGGGGTAACGGTTGGGGTGGATTTGGTACAGCTGCCGGCGGCGCTGGCCGGAATGGGCTTCGTCTTCATTCTGCTCCAGCGGTTTCCGCGCATCGGAATGCTGGCGGCCATCGGGGAGTATTCCTATACTATTTACCTTTGGCACATCATCGCCAGTGCGGGTGTCCGACACGCAGCGATGAGTGCCGGAATCAGCAATTTGCCCCTGATATTCAGCCTGTGCTTCCTGGCGGGGCTCATAGCCCCGATCGCGCTATACCATATCGCGCGGCGCATCCCGCTCATCAGCACGGCCGTCACCGGAGAGCGATGGCAACGAGCCACCTTGGTCAGTTCGGCGGTACAGCGGTCCTGAAATATTCAATTGGATGGCCGATGCGGGTTTCGCAAACGCGCATCGGCCCTCGACCCGGTATCGCTGGTAGCGGCTTCTGCTTCAGACGTCCGCGCCCGATAGCACCTCGCCGAACCGATCCCAGGTCTTCCCGTTCCAGCGCATGAGTTGCAACTGGCGGATCGGATGATAGTTCGTCGGGCTGGTGTTGAGCTTGATCCCCGGCAGCACAACCGGATTGTCCAGATCCTTCAGATTGGTCGCCTGCTTCATGATATTAGCGCGGGAGAAATCGTTGCCGCACTGCTTCAACACATGCAGCATCGTGTCCGTCAGCGCGAAGGCGGAGACATTCCCGCCGTCCTTCACATCGCCCTCGGGATAGTATTTCGCCATGAAGGTCCGCCATTCTTTCATGCCGGCGTCGTTGTCCCAGGTCGGGTCCGTCGGATCCTTCAGATAGGCGGAACTGATGATGCCGATGCCGTTCGCCGGCCCCGCCGGGATCATCACCGCGCCCACGGACACCGACACGCCACTTACCACATGCAGCGGCTTCCAGTTCATCTCCGCCACCTTGCGGATCGACTGGGCGGCGAATTTAGGCGTGGCGATCGTCATCAGGACATCGACGGCGGCGGATTGCAGACTGACCAACTGGCTGTCGATCGTTGCATCGGTTACTTCGTAGGAGACCTGGGTAACCTGCTTGTCGTATGCCCCCTTCAGGACATCGCGCACGCCATGCAGGTAGTCTTTCCCGAAATCGTCGTTCTGATACAGAATACCGATCTTGGCATTGGGCTTCTGCGCCTGAATATACTTGGCATAGACCTGCGCCTCGGTGACGTAGCTTGGCTGCCAGCCGATCGTCCAGGGTGTTTCCTTATAGTCTCCCCATTTGTCCGCCCCGGTGGCGACGAACAGATGCGGTACCTTCTTTTGGTTCACATAGCGCACGATCGCCGAGTTGGTCGGCGTCCCCAGGTCGGCGAACAGCGCCGCGACCTGATCTTCCTCGACAAGGCGGCGGGTCTGCTCGACGGTCTTGGGCGGGCTGTAACCGTCGTCGTAAGAGATGAACTTGACCTTGCGGCCGGCGAAACTGCCCTCGTCGTTCGCCATCTTGAACCGCGCGGCAATCGCCTTGCCGATGGTGCCATAGGCCGAGGCCGGCCCGCTGTATGGGATGGTGTTGCCGATCAGGATTTCAGTCGCGGTTACCCCGGGCAATTCGGCGGCCCTAACGATCGCGGGTGCGGCGGGGATCAGCCCCGCCGCGGCGGCACCGGTGAGCAAGGTTCTTCTGCGCATCATGGTGTTGGACTCCCTGTAAGCGGCCCTGTTGGCGGACCTGCCCGCAAAGCCTAGACCGTCGCGGGTTCCAGCCGCCATGAAAAACACGTAACCCGCATTCGCCCCTGGTGTTGCCGCGGCTGGCGGGACTTGCCTATCCTGCCGTCAACGAAGAACAGCAGGGAGCAACGAACATGGCAGACACCTTCACCATCGCGAATTTCCGGCACGTCGCCCAAGGACTGCAAGAGGGCCAGTTCGCCGTCGGCGACAAGCGCAAGGCCACCGGGCTGGACGATCTGCCGCCGATCTACCGCCAGTTGCTGGACGAACCGGTGACCATGACACTGGCGGTGACCGGCCCCGATGGCCGCCCCAGCCTGACGCCGATGTGGTTCGACCATGCGAACGGGGAGATCCTGATCAACACCGCCTCCCACCGCAACAAGTGCCAGTGGATACGGGACAATCCGAAACTGTCGATCCTGCTGGTGAACCCGAAGAACCCGTATCACTGGGTGCAGATCAAATGCACCGTCCGGCGCGAACTGCGCGAGTGGGAGGAAGGCGGCGACTACGTGACCCGGCAGACCGACAAGATATGGACCAAATACACCGGCCAGCCCGGACCGTATGGACTGCGCGACCCCAAGATAGAGGAGAAGCGGGTGCTGTTCTTCTGCGGCATCGACCGGATCGCGACGTTCGGGGAGCCGTAGGCGCGGTTGGCTAAGGCCTTGTGCAACGTGGTCTTCGACGGCGTGCTATCCAGCCCATCGAAAGCTTCTATACGCCAAAGCCCAAGGCAAAACCGATCTGTCGGCGGATTTGGGCCAGTTGATGCGGCGTGACCCTTGAAGATGTTGGACGCAGCCGAACCTTCGACGTTGCAGCGACCATGTGGGAGACGGCCCAACATGCCTTGATACAGCCGTTCTCCCCGGTCGGTTCGATGGCGACCGACAATTCGGGGATAGCGAAGGTATCATCCTCGGTAAGCGGCACGAGAATGGCATTCGGGTAGTGCGGGGCGAAAAGCCCATCGTCCTCGACGACCACCGCCGGCCTTCGCTTATTGGGCTCCTTGGGCAAGGCATCGCCACGCCAATCGGCCAGGACGATCTGGCCGGCAAACAGAACCAGTGCCGATTCCTCAGCCGACATCGGTGGTCGGCGTGCCGACTTCCGCATAGAAGGCGCGCGCCTCCGCCGATGTGCCAACCCGGTGACCGATCGCCTCGCTGGCCTCCCATATCCGCACCCGGCGTGCGTCGCGGGCTGCCTTGGTTGCTACATCGCGCAGAAGCGTGGCCAGACCGATACCGCGGGCGTGAGCTTGCGCTTCGAGTTCTACACGCACGTCATCATCCAGGCGGATGGAGATTGGAACACCCATGTCAGTCTCCGAAAACATGCTACAGCAATGTAGTGCGCGACCGCCTACGAAGCAAGCAATCAGCGGGCCGGAAATGCCCGGCACCTACACCTCAGCGATCACCCCCGGCATGGCGATACCCCGTTCCGCCGCGATCCTGGACAAGCCGGACCATGTCCCCTCAGGCAGCGGAATACCGTCGCGTTCCCGCTTTGCCCGCACCGCATTGCCCCGTTCGCCCGGCAACGCAAGCCGGTCGAACCCCTGGGCCGGAGGCTGTTGGGCGATGACGTCGCCCAACGTATCCACATCGGACAGAAACGCCGCCGGATCGCCGAATGCGGCAATGTCCAGGGCGATGGCCACCCCATTCATGTTGGTGCCTTTTTGCCCGCTTAATGCCGGGGCGATCACCGGGTTCGCGGCCGTCAGGCTGGCGAGACATTCGATCATCAGCGACAGACCGGCACCCTTCATCCCCGCCATCGGCATCAAGGTCGCCACCTGCTTCGGGTCAGTCGTCGGAACGCCCGCCTGATCCAGACCCCAGTCCGGAGGAATCGCTGTCCCGCTGTTGCGCGCCTGGGTTATCTTGCCCACCGCCACCGTGGCTGTCGCCATATCCAGCAACAGCGGCGCCCGCCTGCCCGCCGGAATGGCGATGGCGATCGGGTTAGTGGACACCACGGACCCCTTGCTTCCGTAATAAGCCATCAACGGCACCGACGCGGTCATCACCAGACCGACCATGCCGGCCGATGCCGCCCGCAGCGCGAAATGACCGACCGCCCCCGCATGAGTGATCCCGCGCACGACACACCATCCCACATGCACGTTCCTCGCCAGCCCGACTGCCTCCTCCATCGCTCGGTGCATCGCGATCGGCCCCGGCGCCCGATCGGCATCCAGCAAGGCAATGGCGCCGACCGAGCGCAGCATCTGAAGATTCGGGGACGGATTGATCTCCCCCGTCCCCAACAGGTCCAGGTACCGAGGGATACGCAGAACGCCGTGGCTATCGACGCCGCGCAGGTTCGCCCAGATCAGGGTCTCCGCCCACGCCGCGGCGTGAGCCCGGGATACACCGGCGCTTTCGAAGACGCGGGCGGCAAACAGCGCCAGGTCCGCGTGAGAAACCTTGCGAATCATCGGGCGACGGCGAAATGCAGGTCCAGCCACCCCTTCAGCATGGACAACACGCGCGGGTTGTCCCCCGCCAGAGGGAAATGATCGGTGCCGGTGACCAGGATCAGGTCTTTCGGCTGGCCGGCCAGTTCCCACAGCCGGATCGACTGTTCGGTCGGCGTCACCGTGTCGTCGGCACCGTGCAGGAACAGAACCGGACGCGGGCTGAGCCAGTGGATGACTTCCTCGGCCTTGAATTCGAACATGCTGCGCGCGGTGTCCGACGACACCTCCATCTGCGCCGACGGCGACAGGTTCTTGCGTAGATGTTCCTGCATCGGAACCACGTCGAAGCGCGGAACCATCAATGCCTCGCCGGTGTTTTCCTTATGACGCCGCGTGGTGTCGAGCATGGCGGCGAACTTGTCCCATGCCCCGGGTGAGGCGTGCTGACCGCGGAACTTCCGCTCCCCATGACCCCACCCGCAGGAGGAGATCACGGCGGCAAACCGCTGATCGACCGAACCGGCATAGCACGCGATGGCGGCACCGAAACTGTGGCCGATCACCGCGATACGGCTGGGATCGATACGCGGATGGCCGGCCAGCCACGTCAGGGCGTTCTTCGCGTCCGCGACCTGATCGTGGCACAGGATATACCCGCGCTTTCCGCCGCTTTTGCCGCAGCCGCGAAAATCGAACCGCAGCGCGGCATAGCCCCAGCCAGCGAGCAACCGAGCCATTTTCTCGGCATGGCTGTTGTCCTTGGAACCGGCGAAGCCGTGCAACACGATGAACGCCGGCAGCTTGCCCCCGCCCGCCGGCAAATGGAGGTCGCCGGCCAGTTCGATACCGTCGGACAGGAAAGTCACCGCGTGTTCGGTGGGTAGCGGCTGGGTCATCGACAGGCTCCTTTATGGGCAGAGGTAGGGGCCAAGCTAAGCCCGAACCCCCAGCCCCCGCATGAAGTTATCCCGGATCCGCGCCGGATCCCGCTCTGTCGTGTCCACCGGCTTCTGGTTGTCGATCCGGCAGCCGATCAACCACGGTCCGTCTTCCTTCAGCGCCCGCCCGATCAGCTCCGCGAACGCATCCTCATCCGCCGCCCACGCACTCTGCGCGATGCCCGAGGCCCGGGCGATCCCGACGATATCGGTGCCCTGCCCCGTCACGGTCGGTTGACCGCCGGTAATCTGATACGCCCCGTTATCCATGATCACGATGCACAGGTTCTTCGCCCCCCGGGCGGCGACGGTGGACAGGGAACCGAGTTGCATCAGCACCGATCCGTCGCCCTCCAGCGCGAACACCTTGCGCCGCGGCTGCGCGATGGCCACGCCCAGGGCGATCGGCACCGCCAGACCCATGCTGCCAAGCATGTAGAAATTCTGCTGGCGCCGGCCCCCGGGGGACTCGGATGCCGCCCACAGATCGAAGTTCGTGTATCCGATGCCGCCGATCACGGCTTCATCGTTGTGCAGCAGTCCAACCATCCGCTTGGTGATGTCGTAACGATTCATCACCTTCGCCTGGTCCCGGTTCGCCGGGTGGTTCGCTAGTTCCGTCATCGACCCGCCCCCTATTTCGAGAAAACTTTGCCGCCGGTCAGCAGCGGCGACAGGATGAAGCAGCATGGCGCCATGGTG
The DNA here is from genome assembly GCA_021805665.1 of Pseudomonadota bacterium. Lineage (GTDB taxonomy): Bacteria > Pseudomonadota > Alphaproteobacteria > Acetobacterales > Acetobacteraceae > Rhodopila. The sequence goes on along the minus strand of JAJZEV010000126.1, from coordinate 13,874 downwards.
GCGAACGCCTGCACCAGGGCGCGATCGACGATGAACTCCGCCTCGTCCAGCCGCGTCATGGTGTGGGTTTCGATGTTCAGCGCGTCCAGCACCGGGCGCATCGTGCGCGCCACCAGTTGCTGTCCGATGTTGAACTCGCCCAATGTGCCGCGCTCCGACACCATCATCAGGGTTGGGATGCTGAACGGCACCGACAGGGACGCAATCACGTTCGGCAGCGTCGCGAAGCCCGAGGTCTGCATCAGCAGGATGCTCCGCAACCCGCCCATATGCGCCCCGGCGTTGATTCCCAACGCCTCTTCCTCCCGCGTGCAGGCGAACGCGGTGAAGAACGGATCGGCCTCGATCGCCGCGATCAGCGGGCGCAGCACATTGTCCGGCACATAGGTGACCAGACTCACGTTATGGCGCTTCAGCACATCCCGTACGATCTCGTACCAGGTTTCGGCCATCTCGACCCCCTTCCCCTACACCCGCCAATGGGATTCGCACGCCTTGCACGATCTCGCAACCGTTCGTAGGTAGGGAAGCAGGAGGGGTTCGGATGCCTGATCGGACGAAGACATACGACGTGCTGGTCGCCGGGGGCGGCAACGCGGCCTTGTGCGCCGCGATCACCGCGCGCCAGGCGGGTGCCAGCGTGCTGCTGGTCGAAAGCGCCCCGAAAGCGTTTCGCGGCGGCAACAGCCGGCACACCCGCAACCTGCGCGCGATGCACGACCAGCCCAACGAAGTGCTGACCGACGCGTACAAGGAAGACGAATACTGGGACGACCTGCTGCGCGTCACCGGCGGCAACACCAACGAGGCGCTGGCCAGGATGACCATCCGGGCATCCTCGGGCGTGTTCGGCTGGATGAAGCAATCCGGAGTGCGGTTTCAGCCGTCGCTGACCGGCACGCTGAATCTGGGCCGCACCAACGCCTTCTTCCTGGGCGGCGGCAAGGCACTGGTGAACGCCTATTACCTGACCGCCGAACGCCTGGGCGTCGAAATCCTGTACGACACTGAAGTCGTCAACATGAACATGGAAGACGGCTTCATCCGCTCTGTCGATATTACCTACAAAGGCTTCCCGGAGACGGTGCGGGCGAAGTGCGTCGTCGCATCCTCCGGCGGCTTCCAGGCCAATCTGGAGTGGATGCGCGAATACTGGGGCGATGCGGTGGACAACTTCGTCATCCGTGGCACCCCCTACAACCGCGGCCGCGTGCTGAAAAACCTGCTGTCCCAGGGCGTCGCGACGATCGGCGATCCCACCCAGTTCCACGCGGTGGCGCTGGATGCCCGCGCACCGAAGTTCGACGGCGGTATCACCACGCGTCTGGACAGCGTGCCCTACAGCGTCGTGGTCAACCGCAACGGCGACCGTTTCTACGATGAAGGCGAGGATGTCTGGCCCAAGCGCTATGCCATCTGGGGACGGTTGATCGCCCAGCAACCCGGTCAGATCGCCTACTCGATCTGCGACAGCAAGGCGTTCCCACTGTTCATGCCGTCGGTGTTCCCGGCCTTCAAAGCCGATACGCTGGAAGAACTGGCGGCGAAGATGAAGCTGGACCCTGCGAAGGTTCGCGAAACGGTTGATGGCTTCAACAAGGCGGTCATACCCGGCCAGACCTTCGACAACCTGAAACTGGACGGCAACGCCACCCGGGGCCTGACACCGAACAAGACCAACTGGGCTCGGGCCGTCGATAAAGGACCTTTCTACGGTTATCCGCTGCGCCCCGGCATCACCTTCACCTACCTGAGTGTCAAGGTGAACGAGAAAGCCCAGGTGCTGATGGACAACGATCAGCCCGCCGGCAACCTGTTCGCATCCGGCGAAATCATGTCAGGCAATATCCTCGGCAAGGGCTACCTCGCCGGGTTCGGAATGACGATCGGGACGGTATTCGGTCGTATCGCAGGCCAGGAGGCAGCTCGCCGTGCAAGAAACTGATGCCATCGCCGCCGCCCGGCGGGAGATGGAAATCTGCAACGCCTGCCGCTACTGCGAAGGCTTCTGCGCCGTCTTCCCCGCGGTGGAACTGCGCCGTGAATTCTCCGCCGGAGATCTGAGCTATCTGGCAAACCTCTGCCATGGCTGCCGCGGCTGCTATTACGCCTGCCAGTACAGCCCGCCGCACGAATGGGGCATCAACGTGCCCAAGGCGCTGGCCGAGGTGCGGGCCGAAAGCTACGCCGAATACGCTTGGCCGAAGCCGCTGGCATCGATGTTCAACCGCAACGGGACCGTGGTGTCGCTGGTGACCGCACTGGGCATCGCCCTGGTGCTGTTCCTGACCATGACGCTGAATTCCCCCGGCAACTTCTTTGGCGCACACGGAACGGCCGCGGACTCGTTCTATGACGTCATTCCGCTGTGGGCGATGCAGATCGTCGGTGTCCTGACGTTCGGATTCTCGCTGGTCGCGCTGGCGATGGGGGTGCGTAACTTCTGGCGCGACGCCGGCCCCAAGGACAGCATCGGGCCGGTTTCAATCGCCATCGCCCTGTGGGACGTGCTGACGCTGAAGAACCTGGGCGGCGCCGGTAACGGATGCAACGATAACTCCGAGGCGTTTTCGATGCGCCGGCGTTACCTGCACCATGCCATGTTCTATGGCTTCCTGCTGTGCTTCGCCGCGACCACGACCGGGTTCATCTACCACTCGTTCCTGGGTTGGCCCGCGCCGTATGCGTTCATCAGCGCCCCGGTGCTGCTGGGCACCGTTGGCGGCGTGCTGATGCTGGTGGGTACCATCGGGCTGACCGCGATGAAGTTCGTGGATGATCCAATTCCAAACGTGCGCCGCCTGCTGGGCGGAGATGTCGCGCTGCTGATGCTGTTGTCGATGATCGCGCTGACCGGCCTGTTCCTGCTGGCAGTGCGGGCCACCGGGGCAATGGGCATGGCGATGGCGATCCACCTTGGCTTCATCCTCGCATTCTTCGTGACGATCCCGTACTCCAAGATGGTCCACGGCGTTTACCGCTCCGCCGCCCTGCTCCGCCGAGCGATCGAGCGGAACATGAAGCCGCTCGGCGGAGAATAAGGACAGGCGGTCAACCGGCCCAGTTCGTCACGAAGTCCCGGGCTTCCGGGCGGGGGAACGGCGCGGAGCCGCCCGTCCGGGTGCCGATGTACAGAAAGCCGACGATGTCGTCGGCCGGGTCCAGCCCGAGCGCCGTCTTCACCGCCGGATCGTAAGCCGGCGCGCCAGTCTTCCAGACCGCCCCGAAGCCCAGCGCGTTCGCCGCCAGCATGATCGTCTGGGCGGCAGCGGCGGCGGACGCCAGTTGCTCGATCTCGGGGATTTTATGCCCGCGCTGCACCTTGGCTGCCACGGCCACGATCACCGGGGAGCGGAACGCCTTGGACCGTTCCTTCTGCAACGCGCCCTCGCTCGCCCCCGGGTCGCGCCGCCACAGGGATTCGGCCATCAGCGCGCCGAACGCGTCGCGATGGCCGGAATCGATCACCACGAAATGCCACGGGCGCAGCCGGCCGTGGTCCGGGGCGCGCACGGCGGCGGCGAACATGCGGTCCAGTTCGGCGGCGGTCGGTCCCGGCGCCTCCAGCTTCAACGCCGATTCCCGGGTCAACATCAGTTCGAGTGCGTCCATGGCAGGGCTCCTTATCCATCCAGGGTAAGCGTTGCCGGCGGTTTCGCCAACCGAACCCTGTTGCCGGTTGAGGTTGCCATTCACGTCCCGCACAATGGCGGATGCACCGCAAACCAGCCATCGACCGCACCATGTGGTTCTTTGCCATCGTCTATGCGGTGGAGGGTATCGGCCAGGCCAAATCCGGCATCATGTGGCAGCCGCTGTCGCATTGGCTGAAGATCGCCTTGCACTGGGACCCGGTGACCATCAGCGCCTCGCTGGCGATCCTGGACGTGCCATGGGTGATCAAGCCGCTGTGGGGCGCGATTTCGGACTTCGTTCCGCTGTTCGGGTATCGCCGCCGGCCATATCTGGTGCTGGCCAACATCGCCGCGTTCGGCGCTTTCGCGCGGGTGGCGGCGATCGATACCAGCAGTGCGCTTATCCCGGCCTTGACCGTCACCGCCGTGGCGATGGCGGTGTCCAGCACCTTGTGCGGGGCGCTGCTGGTTGAAACCGGCCAGAAAACCAACGCCAGCGCCAGCTACGTGAACCAGCAATGGCTGTGGTACAGCATCGCCCAGATGATCGCCGGCACCGCGGCGGGCTATCTGATCGAGGTTCTGCCGCCGCTCGGCGCCATGCACGCCGCCGCCTGGATCGCCGCGATCGCCCCGGTCGCGATTATCGGCGGAGTCTGGCTGATCGACGAACCCAAGGCCCGGGTGGACATCGCGGCCCTGCGGGAACGGCTGGATGCCCTGGTTAGCGTCTTCCGCAACCGCGACCTGTGGTTTGTCGCCGGGTTCCTGTTCCTGTATTACTTCAGCCCCGGTTTCGGTACGCCGCTGTATTTTGAAATGAGCGACCACCTGCATTTCTCGCAGGGCTTCATCGGGGTGCTGTCAGCCATCGGTTCCGCCGGCTGGATCGCCGGGGGGCTGCTGTATCGCTGGCAGATCAAGCGGCTGGGGCGAATCGCGCTGCTGCGTGTCAGCATCGTCGGCGGTGTGTGCAGCACCCTGTCGTATCTGCTGATGCTAACTCCGACCGCGGCCGTGGCGATCTACTTTCTGGGCGGGATCGCCAGCATGCTGGCAATGATCGCCACCATGACCCTGGCGGCGGAATCCTGCCCGCAAGGGGCGGAAGGCTTCGCCTTCGCCGCCATGATGTCGATCGTGAACCTGACCTCGCCGCTGTCGGACACGCTGGGGTCGGCACTGTACCAGCATGTCTTCGACCAGCGGCTTCCGCCGCTGATCCTGCTGTCGGCCGCTGCGACGGCCCTGGTGTTCTTCCTGATTCCGTCGATGGTCGGCCGCCCGGGCGCCAGATCCTCGTAGGCGATCGAACTCGCGGATTTCACGATTTGGTCTTCAGCAAAACGTCCGATGCCATCGCACCGTCAATCGCAACGAACCACCACAGTACAGATGACAGATCATTTCATTCGTAATTTGCAAAATTTGCACTATGATTACGGAAATGTGATCACGGGTTTGTGATGTTTTCGATTGCCCGGGGAAATGGAGTCCGCTATTGAGATGCGCGTTGACAGTGAAGGAAAATCAAATGAGCACTGCTATAAATCTTGCCCCCGCTTCCTCCGATGCCGGTTGCAACACAGTTGAAGCCACTTCCACGGAAAATCTTAAGGTCGCGCTACCGCGCCCGATCCGCTCCATGCCCAGCACCGCCGATACTGGCCGTATCACGTTTGGTGCCGGCTACCGTCTGCCGACCAGGAAGTAATACCGACGCCGGCCCGGACTCCGTTGCTGAAGGCCGGGCCGGCGGATTTAATTGCCTGTTATCAGCACTAAACGGGAGCGGTGGCCGCTATGATCGAGACTCACAAGCGGTTGCGGTTTCATCGCCTCATCGACCAGGCCCGGCCGCCTCAGCGTGCCGACCGGGCAGCGGCGGGCACTTTGCCGACCCGGGCTTATCGTTACTGTGACGCAGTGACCACCGCGGCGGCCTATGGATGGTGGGTGTTCGCCCCGATGGATCTGCAACTGATCTGGGATGGACACGATATTTTCTGGTATTTCGATGGTGCGCCGGATTGGATGCCGCTGTCGCCGTCCGCGCAGTTTCCCGACTTCTCCCGGGCTTTCGACGATGCGGCGCCAAGCCCCCTGCGCGGCTGCGCGCCACCCTTTCTGACCGCATTACCGGAACCAGGCGTCATCCAGATCTGGACGGGCCTGATGGCACAGACCGCTCCGGGCTGGAGCCTGCTGGTCAGGCCCCCGGCCAATATCGCGCTGCCCGGCGGCTATAGCCTGTATGAAGGCATCGTCGAGACGGATTCCTGGTTCGGCCCCTTATTCACCAACCTCCGGCTTACGCGAACCCATCAGCCTGTGCATCTGCGGGCCGATTTTCCGCTGCTGCAGGTTCAGCCGCTACCGCGTGAGGCCTATGCCGAGGAAACCCTGAGCGCCACCGACCTGGTACCGGACATGAACAGCATGAGCACCGAAGACTGGGATGCCTATCATGCAACCATCGTGGTGCCGACCGAAAATGTGAATCGACCCTTCGGAGCCTACGCGATCGCGGCTCGCAAACGGCGCCAGGGCAAATGTCCGATGGCTGCGATGCCCGCGAACGAAGCGTATCTGGCCGTGGCGATTTGATCCCGGAATCCCGGGTGCGCGCGGCTAATCCGGGGCCTGCTCAGGAACGCCGGCACGCCGCAGCCCATCCACAAATCGGATCAAGTCTTCCTGGCCTTTCAACGGTGACCGTTCAACAGCATTCCGAACCGAAAATGCCGGTTCCAACCTGGTCAGTTGCCGAAGAACCGTCGCCGCCTCCTTAGTCGCGCCCAAATGGCCAAGCGCCGCGAGCAACCCCTTGTAGCTTGAGGAAAAGCCGGGGTTCAGGTTCCTCGCCTTTCTGCCCGCACTGGCCGCCTTTTCATATTGCCCGGTCAACAAGTATGGCATCCCCAGCGCCATATCGAAGAAAAAGCGATGCGGGTCGTAAGGCGATAGCTGCTGGGCGTGCTGAATTCGGCTGATCGCCTCTGCGTGGCGCCCCAGATAACTATGCGCCAATCCCGAGTAACACCACGCCATCGCCAGACTGGGGTTCAGCGCGATCGCACGATCATGCAGCCAGAGGGCACCCTGCGAGTCCTTGTGCAGAAAGGCTCTGACATGCCCCGCGACCGTGAATCCACGCGCATCGCCGGGATCGAGAATAATGGCCTGCTGCGACAGCAGTTCCGCCCGTTCGGTCGCTTTAGCGGGATCCTCTGCCCAGCCCTGCCCGACAAGAAACAGATACCAATGCGCCAGCCAGGAATGGCAGCCAGCACTCGACGGACTTATCGCCAATGCCTGCTCCAGCAGCTCTCCAGCCTCCCGAAATCCGCCCTCATCCAGCCGATAAACCGCGGGAATGGCACGCAGCAACAGGTGGTAGGCGGTTGGGTTCACCCGGGGACGGAGCGACGCTTCCTGGCCCTCCCAGACGATCAACTCCGGCACAACCTGCGCCGCCACTTCCCGCGCGATCCGGTCTTGCAGATTCAACAGGTCGGGCATCGCGCCGTCGAACCGTTGGCCCCAGCTCATTGCGCGGCGGCCGCGCATGTCGATAAGCCGCAGGATTACCCGAACCTCCTGACCCCTGGTGCGCAAACTGCCCTGCACCAGAAAGTCCAGGTTCAGCGTCTTCCACTGGTCGGACTCACCCGGCGGCTGATCCGTCAGCGCGCCCATTGAAGCGGAGGCGACACAGGTGATGGCACGGAAACGCGAAAAGGCCGCCGTGATCTCCTCCGCCAGGCCGAGGGAAAAGGCTGAATCCGTGCCTGCGCCGATCGTTTTGAACGGCATCACCCCCAGACGAATCGAACCGCCGCTGGCGATCGGTGCAACGGAGTCCTCGGACAGCGGCGGTTCGGCGGGAAATCCGCCGCCGGACGCAGCGTTTACCCGCGCGTCGGCCAAAAGCTGCTCGGTTTCAATGGAAAACGTGTCGCTCGTCAGAATCGCGCCGACGACGTTCGCCAGATCGGCCGGCCGATAGGGTTTCGTCAGGAAATCAAAGTGCTTACTGATACCTTGCGTGCCCGTGGACACCACAAGCACACGCAACCCCGGATGAACCTGACGCGCACTGCGCGCCAGTTCGATTCCGCAAATACCCCCGGGCAGTTCGGCCTCGGTCACCAGAAGCATTATGCGCTGACCCGATACGAGATAAGCCAGGGCTGCGGACGCGTTCGCAGCGGCAAAGGTTCTGTAGCCCGCCTGTGTCAGCGTGTCGCAGGCCGCTTCAAGCAATTCGGGGTCAGGCTCCAGAACGACAACCCCGATCCCCCGAACCGGGATTTTCGTCGGGTCGGCATCACGACCCTTGGCGCGCGGCAAAAACAATGAAACGGTTGTGCCGTCCCCAACCGAGCTTTGCAGTTCGACCCAGCCGCCGGATTGACCGGCGAACCCATGCACCTGGGAAAGTCCCAGACCGCTGCCCTGGCCAAAGGGCTTGGTCGTGAAGAAGGGTTCGAACACCTTGTCGTGAAGCTCCGGCGAAATCCCACAGCCGGTGTCCTTGACGTCCACACGCACATAATCTCCGGGCGCATGGGCCTGTACCGGCATCGACGATCCGAACGCCTTATGATTCCGGCACTCGATAACCACGTTGCCTCCGTCCGGCATCGCCTCCCGCGCATTCAACACCAGGTTCAGAATCGCGGATTCGAACTGCCCAACATCGATTCGGCAATTCCACAGCCCACGATCCGCTTGTATCCGAATCCGAACGGCCTCGCCGGACGCCATGGCCAGCAGATCGATCATCGCGGATATCACCCGGTAAGCGGAAACGGTTTCAGGCCGCAACAACTGCTTGCGGGAATAGGCCAGCAACTGGCTCGCCAGGCGTCCTCCGCGTTCCGCCGCGCGTTCGATCATTTCCGCCCGCTGGGCCGCCTGAAGGTCGCCGCGCGCTTCGGCGCCGACCCGCAACGCGGCGGCATTTCCCAGGACCACGGTCAGAAGATTGTTAAAGTCATGGGCGATCCCACCGGTCAGACGCCCGAGCGCTTCCATCTTCTGCGACTTGTATCGTTCGTCATGGGGTTCGTCAGTGGCAACGGGGGGAGAGATCGTCCTGGTCCGAGACCATTTCAGGGATGACAAGGAGATCAGGACGAAACGGGTAGCCAACCGCAACCCGGACTGCATTGCAGAGACACTATTACGAACAGAACGACCGGCTGAAACGTACCTCCAATAATGGAGCATTCATGTCGCCCACGATCTATGTTGGAGGAATCATAGTCACGCACTAACGAAAGTTCAAGGACCCGGCAAGAAATGTGACCGTATCCGACGGAACTGCTGAACACGTTTCAGGTGAAATTTCCGGCCTGTCCGGAAGGAATATATCTTAGACTCCAGTGGATAAAATTCGACACGCGAACCCGATGAATTTTTCGATTATTGCCCTGAATCGAGTAAAGAGGCGCTCTGAAATAACCGCGTCGATTGATGCAATCCGTCATGGTGGGCCGGCGGCCACCATGACGATGACAGGTGAGCGATCTCCGCGAGGCGACGCGTTTGTATCGCCGTGCCCCAAGTGGGACACCCGGCCGCGAGAATGCTTGCGCCGGTATCGGACCGCTACGAAACCGGCGAGGTGACGTTCAGCAACTGCCGCAACCGCGCGGCTCCGGCCTGACCCTTGATCGCCTCGCGCCAGCTTGCCTCCGCGACACGCTGGTGCGCCGCTATCGCCTCATCGGCGCCAGTAATCATGGCAACGCCAGTTTGTCCGCCCGGGTGGGTATCGGTGCGGAACGGGTTGATCGCCAGGCTGACCCGATCCCGGGCGCGCAGGATCTTGAACGATGAACTCGGCGGCGACCCGGCCAGCAGACCGAATTGCAGGCCCATCGGTTCGGTTTCCATCAGCGTGGCGATATTCTCGACCTCGGCGATAGCGACATCGCGGCACATCCGCCTTACCCGATCGGACATGTGGCCGCCGCTGACGATCCCGACATCGATAAGCCGTTGCACCGCCGGCAGAGACACCATCGCGATGATGCTGGGGCGGCGCATCGCATACATCCGCTTGCGGGCAGCGAGAATACCCAGCACCTGCTCCGCCATGCTGCGCATCGCCATGCGTTCGCCGCCAGCCTGATCGGCGATCTCCTCGAATGCCTCGCCCAACGCGTTATCGTATGCGTCGGAAGTTGTCAGGTAGCAAAGCGGGCCGGAGAGTTGCAGCACCTGATCGGCGGTTTCCTCGATCTGGCGCACACGCTCAAAGTACCCGATGGGGCGGTTGTAGTACTCGACGCCGATGCCCAACAGCGACAATGGCGATATCTTCAGCAGCTCGGCCAATCGCTTGATCGTATCGAGCTTGATGACCTCGCCCTTCTCATACCGGTAAAGCGCGGCTCGGGAGACTCCGAGTCGCGCGGCGATCTCCTCCGCCCGCAGCCCGGATTCCAGGCGGTAGGCCCGCAGTTGCTGACCGATCTCGGTGAAACGCATCGACATAGACGTCCGCCCCCACGCAACTCATGCGAGTAAATAGCTGATAGACCGCCACTTTCCGGCAATCTGAAACGGAGCATGCGCCATGACGCTTCCCCGGGGCAAGCACGCCCGTCTCAGATACGGAGTGTTCGGAACAGTTTATGATGGACGCGATCTAAAACTCAATCCCCCTTCACCTCATGCGACTCGTTCCGTGCGATAAAACCATGCCTATTCGGAGTCTCGGATTTTGTGGCCCGCGAGCCCTTCGATCACCGTGATCAGCGCCGAATGATCCAGTTCCGCACCGCCGTGCGCGATGCAGGACGAAAACATCTGCTGGGCGATCGCGGTGTTGGGCAGCGCCATATTCAGCGCCTTGGCCGAGGCCAGCGCCAGATTCAGATCCTTCTGGTGCAGCTTGATCTTGAACCCCGGGTTGAATGTGCCATTGATCATCCGTTCGGCATGCAACTCCAGGATGCGGGACGATGCGAACCCGCCCATGATCGCCTGCCGCACCTTCGCCGGATCGGCGCCCGCCTTGGAAGCGAAAACCAGCGCTTCGGACACCGCCTGGATATTCAGCGCGACGATTATCTGGTTCGCCACCTTGCAGACCTGGCCGGCGCCGGCTTCCGATCCGACATGGGTGATGTTCTTGCCCATCAGGTCGAACAGCGGTTTCGCCCGGGCAAACGAGGCATCGGCGCCGCCGGCCATGATCGTCAGCGTAGCGGCCTTGGCACCGACTTCGCCGCCGGACACCGGGGCATCGACATACTCGCAGCCCTTGGCGATGAGCCTGGCGGCGTATTCCTTGGTCTCGATCGGGCTGATGGAGGACATGTCGATCACCAGCGTGCCGGCCCGTAGGCCCTCGGCGGCGCCGTCCTCGCCGAACAGCACTGCGCCGACATCGGGGGTATCGGGCAGCATCAGGATCAGCACCTCGGCCTCGGCCGCGACCGCCTTCGGCGTTGCCAAGACCCTGGCGGCGCCGCGAATTTCGCCAGTCAGGCTGGACCGGTCGGGAACGATCAGCTCGTGTCCGCCATTCTTCAGGTTCATCGCCATCGGGCGGCCCATGATTCCCAGGCCGATAAATCCGATCTTCATGCCGTTTGCTCCTAGATAGTGGTCCGGACCCGGAGAACCCGGGCCAATCGGTGTGCTGGGTGTGGCTAAACGCCGAACGGGCCGCGCCAGTCCAGGCCGGCGACGGTGTCCCCGACCGGGCGGTATTCGCATCCGACCCAGCCCTGGTATCCCAGTTCGTCCATCCGGCGGAAAACATACTGCCAGCCGATTTCGCCGGTCCCCGGTTCATTGCGCGCCGGGACATCGGCGACCTGCATATGCACGATCACCGGCATGAACTGTTCCATGCGCCTGGTGATATCGCCCTCGGTTACCTGCACATGGTACACGTCGAATTGCAGCCCCAGCCGGTCGCGCCCGATCGCATCGACGATCGCCGCACCCTGCGCCTGGGTGTTCAGGAAATATCCGGGCATGTCGCGATGGTTGATCGGCTCGATCGCCACCTTCACGCCGGCCGCTTTCGCCTGTTCCGTCGCCCAAGCGAGGTTCGCGGCATAGATCGCCGTCGCCGTCGTCATCGACAATCCCGCCGGCATCAGACCGGCCATGCAATGCACCAGCCGGCAGTCCAGCGCGGCGGCATAATCCAGCGCCTTCTTCACACCCTCGCGGAATTCGGCCTGACGCCCCGGCAGGCAGGCCATGCCGCGTTCCCCGTTCGCCCAGTCGCCCGGCGGCATGTTGAACAGCACCTGGGTCAGGCCCTCGCCGCTGAGACGTTCGCGGATAGCAGCGGCCGGAAAATCGTAGGGGAACAGGAACTCCACACCCTCGAACCCCGCCTTGCGGGCGGCGGCGAAACGGTCGAGGAACGGTACCTCGTTGAACATCATCGACAGATTGGCGGCTAAGCGCGGCATGACGAACCCTTTGTTTCCCGTGGCAGTACCGGTCAGCGGCGGAGCGGCGGGTCTTAATGCCCCTTGTCTGCCCGTCCGAAACACGCAACGACTGGTTTGTGCCGGCGCCCATTTCTGGTTACCGGCTTGAAACCGAAGTTACAGGCCGGCGCCGCACTTGGCTAGGCACCGCTGCCGGTTGCTTCGACCATGCAAGAACACGCGAACGGGAACACATGATCGCTGAACGGATTCTGATGGGCCTGCTGCTGGGCGGCGTGGCGATCGGCTGCATCGTGGTGCTGTATCCGTTCGTATCGGCCCTGCTGTGGGCCGGAATCCTGGTGTACACGACCTGGCCGGTTTACGACTGGCTGCGCCTGCATCTGCGTCTGGGCAGGGTTTCGGCCGCGTTGCTGATGGTCACGCTGACCGCCGTGGTGCTGGTGCTGCCCATCGGCGTCGCCGCCCCGGGCAGCGCCGACGATGTGACCCATCTGCGGCACGCGATCATGGACGGATTGCGCGCCGGGCTGCCGGATTCTCCGCCATGGGTCTTCGACATTCCGCTGATCGGCAACACGGTCGGCGATCTGTGGAACCGCTGGGCCGCCGATATCAGCGTGATGCTGGACGCGTTGCGGCCCTATTTCGGCATCGTCGTCGAAGACGGGCTCAGTCTGCTGCTGGGTATCGCCAATGGCGTGCTGATGTTCCTGCTGGCGCTGTTCATCGCCTTCTTTTTCTACATCTATGGCGAACCGATTGCCGACCGGCTGCGCCTTCTGTTGCACCGTATCGCCGGCAACCAGGCCGAACGGCTGATCGCGGTGACCGGGGCAACGGTACGCGGCGTGGTCTACGGAATTCTGGGCACCGCGGTGGTTCAGGGCATTTTGACCACGTTCGGGCTTTGGCTGTCGGGCGTGCCGAGGCCGGTGCTGCTGGGCGCGATCGCCGGGCTGCTGTCGGTGTTGCCGATCGGCGCGCCGGTGGTTTGGATTCCCGCCTCGATCTGGCTGCTGGGGACAGGCCATTTGGGCTGGGGCATATTCCTCGCCCTGTACGGCGCGGGGGCGATCACCGGTTCGGACAGCCTGATCCGCCCGTGGTTCATCTCGCGCGGCGCACAGTTGCCGTTCCTGCTGACCGTGCTGGGCGTGCTGGGCGGGGCGCTGGGATTCGGCTTACTGGGAATTTTCCTGGGGCCGGTGCTGCTGGGCATCGGCTACACCCTGGTCAACGAATGGGCTCGGGGTGCCGATCCGCGCCTGTCCGCCGCGGATCGCTAAACCGATGAAGGCAAACGGCCCGAGTCGTTTTGTATTGCAAAATATCCCCCCAAGCTAGAAAGTCGCTATTGGAACTATAATTTGGAAGCCGAACCCTGGTCCACGGGACAGTCATCGGTGTGCCAAACACCCACCGGCCAATGATTGCCCCCGGCGGGGCAGGCGTTGCTGGACCCGCATGCGATGGATAAAGCGGCATCCAAGGCGATCGATCCCGCCGCTGACGGCAATCCGCGGCCGCATGTCCTGGTAGTCGATGACGAGCCAATCATTCGTGAGGAAATCGTCGAGTATTTGCAACTTCGGGGCGTGCGCGCCCAGTCGGTGGCCAACGGACACGACGCGCTGGCTTGCCTGAAAGGCGATCCGTCCATCACCGTCGTTCTGAGCGATATCCGCATGCCGGACATGGACGGCCTGACCCTGGCCGCATCCGCCATCGCCTTCGCCGGTGAGGAACACGCAATCGAAGTTGCGCTGCTGACCGGCCATGCAACCGTTGAAGATGCCGCGGCGGC
>JAJZEV010000153.1:3971-6403 GCA_021805665.1 Pseudomonadota bacterium | reverse complement strand
GGATCGTACTTGGCTGGATGGATGCGGTGATGCTGAACACCGGCGGCGGGGTGGCCGGCGGGGATCGGCTGGATCTGGCGCTCTCGGTCGGGCTTGGCGGGCAGGCGACGATCGCCGCCCAGGCGGCGGAACGGTTTTATCGCGCGCTGGCGGCGGATGCGCCGTCGCGGGTTCGCACACGGTTGACGGTGGCGTCCGGCGCGGCGCTGGAATGGCTGCCGCAGGAGACGATCCTGTTCGACCGCAGTGCGCTGGACCGGCGGCTGGAAGTCGAACTGGCCGCGGATGCCCGATTCCTGGGCGTCGAGACGATCGTGTTCGGGCGCGCGGCCATGGGTGAAACGGTGCGCCAGGGGTGGCTGCGCGATCTGATCCGGGTGCGGCGCGGCGGCGAATTGCTGTTGCACGACGCGATCCGGCTGGATGGCGATATCGCGGCGGCGCTGGGGCGCCCGGCGATCGGCGGCGGTGCGTCCGTGGTGGCGACGATGGTGTATGTGGCGCCGGATGCGGGTGCGAAGCTGGATGCGGTGCGGGATGCGCTGGGATCGGCCGAGGCTGGCGCCAGTGTCTGGAACGGAATGATGGTCGCGCGTATCCTTGGGGCAGATAGTGCTTCGGTGCGTGCGGCGGTGGTGGCGGCGCTGGGCGTGTTGCGGGACGCCCGTCCGCTGCCGCGGGTTTGGTTGTGCTAGGGGAATGATCGGATGAACCTGACTCCGCGAGAAAAAGATAAGCTGCTGATCAGCATGGCCGCGATGGTTGCCAGGCGGCGGCTGGAGCGGGGCGTGAAGCTGAACCATCCCGAGGCGGTGGCGCTGATCACCGATTTCGTGGTCGAGGGCGCGCGCGACGGACGTACGGTGGCGGACCTGATGGAAGCCGGCGCGAAGGTGCTGACCCGCGATCAGGTGATGCCGGGTATTTCGGAGATGATCCACGATGTGCAGGTGGAAGCGACGTTCCCGGACGGAACGAAGCTGGTTACCGTGCATGAACCGATTCGGTAGGGAGACGAAACCATGATCCCCGGTGAACTGTTTCCCGAACCAGGCGACATCGAACTGAACGCGGGGTTGCCGCGGTCGGTGCTGACGGTGGCCAATACCGGCGACCGGCCGATCCAGGTTGGCAGCCACTACCATTTCGCTGAAACCAACGCGGCGCTGTCGTTCGATCGGGCGCTCGCCAAGGGGCAGCGGCTGGATATTGCCGCCGGCACCGCGGTGCGGTTCGAACCGGGTCAGACGCGGGAGGTTACGCTGGTGCCCTATCGCGGCTTGCGTGCGGTGTACGGCTTTCGGGGTCAGGTGATGGGGGCGTTGGACTGATGGCTCGTATTACGCGTGCCGCTTATGCGGATATGTTCGGGCCGACCACCGGGGACCGGGTGCGGCTGGCCGATACCGACCTGATCGTGGAGGTGGAGAAGGACTTCACCATCTACGGCGAGGAAGTGAAATTCGGTGGCGGCAAGGTGATCCGTGACGGCATGGGGCAGTCGCAGTTATCCCGGGCGCAGGGCGCGGTGGATACGGTGATTACCAATGCGCTGATCATCGATCATTGGGGGATCGTTAAGGCGGACGTGGCGATTACCGATGGCCGGATCGCCGGCATCGGCAAGGCCGGCAATCCGGATGTACAGCCCGGCGTCGATATCATCGTTGGTCCGGGGACCGAGGTGATTGCCGGCGAGGGGAAAATCCTGACGGCGGGCGGGATCGATTCCCATATTCATTTCATCTGCCCGCAGCAGGTGGACGATGCCATCGCGGCCGGGATGACGACCCTGGTTGGCGGCGGCACCGGACCGGCGACAGGCACAGCGGCGACGACCTGCACGCCGGGTCCGTGGCACCTCGCGCGGATGTTGCAGGCGGCCGAGGGGCTGCCGGTGAATATCGCGTTCGCGGGCAAGGGCAATGCGTCCCAGCCCGGGGCGTTGGAGGAAATGCTGCGCGCGGGTGCGTCGTGTTTGAAGCTGCATGAGGATTGGGGAACGACGCCGGCGGCGATCGACACCTGCCTGTCGGTGGCGGATCGGTTCGACGTGCAGGTAATGATCCATACCGACACGCTGAACGAGTCCGGCTTTGTCGAGGACACGATCGCGGCGTTCCAGGGCCGCACGATCCATGCGTTCCATACCGAAGGTGCCGGCGGCGGGCATGCGCCGGACATCATTAAGGTGGCCGGGCTGGCGAATGTGCTGCCGAGCTCCACTAATCCGACGCGGCCCTATACGGCGAACACGCTGGATGAGCATCTGGACATGCTGATGGTGTGTCATCACCTGGACAGCTCGATCCCCGAGGACGTTGCCTTCGCGGAAAGCCGTATTCGCAAGGAAACGATCGCGGCGGAGGATATCCTGCACGACCTTGGCGCGCTGTCGATGATGTCGTCCGACAGTCAGGCGATGGGGCGGG
>JAJZEV010000153.1:0-3506 GCA_021805665.1 Pseudomonadota bacterium | reverse complement strand
GCAAGAAGGCGATGATTCACAACGACGCGACTCCAGTGTTGGAAGTCGATCCCGAAACCTATGAGGTTCGGGCGGATGGCGTGCTGCTGACCTGCGAACCGGCAACGATCCTGCCGATGGCGCAGCGGTATTTCCTGTTCTGATGCGCGCCCGGGAGGTTTTGCCGGCTGGCGGCTGGGACACGACGCGGGAGATCGATCGTGTGCTGATCGACTACGATCGCCGGTTCCGCCGACGGATCGTTCTGACGACGGTGCTGGGGGCGGAGGTGCTGATCGATCTGCCGGTGGCCGTGCGCTTGCGCGACGGGGATGGGCTGCTGGTGGACGGCGGCGTTGTTCGGGTCTGCGCTCAGGCCGAGGAACTGATGGAAATCCATGCCCATGAGGAGGGCGATCTGGTTCGCATCGCGTGGCATCTGGGGAACCGGCATCTGCCGGTGCAGTTGCTGGGCGAATACATAAGGATTCGCGCCGATCATGTGATCGGGGAGATGGTGGAGGGTATCGGCGGGCACGTCGAGACGATCCAGGCGCCGTTCGATCCCGAGGCCGGGGCGTATTCAGGCGGCGGGCATCATCATCGCCATGACAACGACGATGACGACCTGCATCACCACTGAAGGCGGCTTGCTGCGTTTGCTGGCGTGGCTGTCCCCGGCGTTTCCGACCGGGGCGTTCGCTTATTCGCACGGGCTGGAATGGGCGGTCGAGGCGGGGGATATTACCGATGAAACGAGTCTGCTGATTTGGCTGACGGATGTCATGACGCATGGTTCCGGCCGGTCCGACACCATTTTGTTGCGCCACGCGCATCGGTTGGCCGGGAGGGGCGGAGCGCTTACGGACCTCGCCGATCTGGCTTATGCCACGGCTTCGGGGCGGGAGCGGCAGAGCGAATCCCTCGATCAGGGCAAGGCTTTTATGCTGGCCGCGGCCCCCTGGGGCGTTCCCGCCGCGCCTGAACGCATCCCGTATCCCATCGCCGTCGGGCTGGTGGCGGGGGCGCATCTGGTGCCGGAGGACGCGACGGCTGTCGCCTATGTTCAGGCCGTTGCCTCTAACCTGATCTCCGCCGCTGTCCGCCTTGTGCCCTTGGGGCAGACGGCCGGGCTGCGCGTGCTCGCGGCTTTAGAGCCGGTCATCCGAGCGACGGCGGCGGCGACGAGGGATGCGACGCTGGACGATTTGGGCGGCTGCGCGTTTCGTTCCGATATCGCCGCGATGCGGCATGAAACCCAATATACAAGGTTGTTTCGCTCATGACGAAGTCTCCGCATGGTCCGTTGCGCGTGGGTGTCGGCGGTCCGGTTGGCACCGGCAAGACCGCGCTGATGGACGCGCTGTGCAAGCAGTTCCGCGACCATTACGATATCGCCGCGATCACCAACGATATCTACACCAAGGAAGATGCCGAGTTCCTGACCCGGGCCGGATCGTTGCCGGTGGAACGGATCATGGGCATCGAGACGGGCGGCTGTCCGCACACGGCGATCCGCGAGGATGCCTCGATCAATCTGGCCGGTGTTGCCGATCTGCGGAAGAAGTTTCCCAACCTGGACCTGATCCTGATCGAGTCCGGGGGCGACAATCTGGCGGCGACCTTCAGCCCCGAACTGGCGGATTTGACGATCTACGTGATCGACGTTTCGGCGGGCGACAAAATCCCCCGTAAGGGCGGCCCGGGGATCATGCGCAGCGATCTGCTGGTGATCAACAAGATCGACCTCGCGCCCTATGTCGGGGCCAGCCTGGAAGTCATGGACCGGGACGCGAAGAAGATGCGCGGCGACCGGCCTTTCGTGTTCGCCAATGTGCGTGCGGGCAAGGGCGTGGCCGACATCGCGGCGTTCATCGAAAAGCAGGGCGGGCTGCGGCCGGTCTAGCCAAACCGGGCGTCTTGTCGGACATTGGGCTCCTGATTGGGAGGAAACCAAAAATGGCGGACGACAGACGCGCCCAAGGCCGGGCGATGCGGCGCAAGCTGATGGGCGATGCCTATGCCGATAAGCTCGATAATGGGCTGTACAAGCATCCAATCATGGAGAAATTCGCTGCCTACACCCAGGAAGCGGTGTTCGGCACGTTGTGGACCCGGCCGGGTCTGGATTTGAAAACCCGGGCGCTGATCTGCGTGATTTCCGACGCGGCGCAGGGGCGCGATCCGGAACTGAAGCTGCATCTGCGCTTCGCCCGTAACCAAGGGTGGACCGAGGAGGAGTTGTCGGAGGCGCTGCTGCATCTGGCGGGTTACATCGGCGCGCCGCTGGTGCGCGAAGCCCTGCTGACGGCGATTGAGACATTCAAGGAAATGGCCGCCGAATAGGCGGTTCGGAGATTTTCCACCATGCGCGATTTCAAGGGTAAGATCGCCATTGTAACGGGGGCGGCGTCCGGCATCGGGCTGGGCATCGCCAAGGCGCTGGCGCATGCGGGCACGAACATCGTGTTGGCCGACCTGCGGCCCGAACCGCTGGAGGTCGCGCGCAAAACCATCGAGGCGATCGGCGTGAAAGCCGTGGGCGTTACTATCGACGTGTCGGATCCGGACTCGGTCGCCGCGGCCGGGAAGGCGGCGCTGGATGCGTTCGGTGCATTGCACATCGCTGTAAACAATGCCGGCGTGGCGATGCACGGCACGCCGATCGAGAAGGTTTCGCTCCAGGAGTGGGAGTGGGTGATGGGCGTCAACATCAAGGGCGTCATCAACGGCATTCGCACGTTCGTGCCGATGATCCGCAGCCACGGGCAGGGTGGGCATGTCGTCAATACGGGTTCGGTCTCCAGCCTGTTCGTGCGCGAGGGCCGCAACCAGGGCGCCTATGCGATGACGAAATACGCCGTGCTGGCGCTGTCGGAGGCGTTGGAGCAGGAACTGGCCGGTTCCGGCATCGGCGTTTCCATCCTGTGCCCGGGCGGCGTGAACACGGCGATCTTCGATTCAGCGGCGACACGGCCGGATCGTTTCGGCGGCAGTTACCAGCGGCCGGAGCAGGAGGCGATGAAAGCGGGTTTCGCGTCCCAGGCGCTGGATCCGGCCATCGTCGGGCGGCGCGTGTTGCAGGCGATTCAGGACGAGGAGTTCTATGTCCTGACGCACACCATGGAGCGCAACGATATCGCCGCGCGCTTCGCCAGGATTACGGCCGCTTTCGACCGGGCGGACGCGGTGATGCCGACGATCGATCGCTCATAGATCCAGCGCCTCCTGCGCCGGGGCGGAGCGTCCGCGTCCGCCGCCGCCCTGGGCTACGGCATCGACCTCGCCATCGCCGAAGTGCAGCTTCAACTTGCCGCCCGGCTTGACCGAGGCGGCACTGGTCACCGGTTGGCCGGCCGGATTGGTCACCAGCACGTAGCCGCGTTGCAGCAGCGCCAATGGCGAGGCTGCGTCCAGCCGCGGACCAAGTCCGGCCAGATGGGCGCGGGCTTCGCGCACCGTGGCGCGAAGAGGGGCTTCCGTAACCCGGCCGGCGATACGCTCTGCACGCCCGCGCAAGACCGTCA
>JAJZEV010000074.1 GCA_021805665.1 Pseudomonadota bacterium | reverse complement strand
GCGGGGCGATGAAGTGGCCATCCGAACCGAACAGTTCGCGCTGCGCCCGTTCGGGCCAGTGCGATCCGACGACGTACGCGTGCGATCCGCCCAGCGACAGGCACCATCCCGCCCCGGGATGCCCGCGGGAGACTTCAACGATCAGCCGGTAATTCGTCTTCAGGTCGAACTCGTACCCGCCGAACATGCGCGGCTGGGTCACGCGATAAAACCCGGATTTCAGGAAGGCCGCATGTACTTCGGGCAGATATGCGCCGCGTTCATCGGCCTCATCCTGCTGATCGCGCAACAACCCGCGCATGGCGATAGCCCGTTCCCATAAAGTTGCGGGCGTCATGTCGGGTTCGGGCACTGTCACAGTCACGGGGGGGTACTCCATGATGGCCGGCAATCATTCTGCGGTTGGTTTGTCCATTCGGCAACCGCACACCACCCCGAAGGATCGCGATGACCACGCTCACTCCGGACCTCGCCAACCACTTCGCCGATGTCGCCCTCGGCCATGTCGCTCGGGAGTATCCAAACAAGCTGGACCACGTCTTGTCCGGCCCCGCCGACGCCCGCACCCCGCGCGACTTACACCCGGTGTTCTACGGCAGCTTCGACTGGCATTCCTGCGTTCACGGCTATTGGATGCTGGCGCACCTGTACCGCCGCTTTCCGGCGATGCCGACCGCCCCGGCGATCCGCGCCCTGTTCGACACTCATCTTACCCCCGCCAACATCGAAGCCGAGTGCGCCTATCTCCGCCGCCCGGCCGCAAGGGGGTTCGAACGGCCCTACGGCTGGGCATGGTTGTTGAAACTGGCAGCGGAACTGGCCTTGCACGAAGACCGCACATGGTCCGACGCCCTGGCCCCGCTGGCGGCGATGTTCGTGGACCGCTTCACCCGGTTCCTGCCGCTGGCGACCTACCCGATTCGCGCCGGCGTTCACACCAACACCGCCTTCGCGATCCGTCTGGCGTCCGAATATCCGCATGCTGGCCTGCGCGACCTGCTGGCCGAAGCCGCCCGAAACTGGTACGCGGACGACGCCGACTGCCAGGCGTGGGAGCCGGGCGGCGATGAGTTCCTCTCTCCGGCGTTGATCGAGGCGGAATGCATGCGCGCCATTCTGCCAGAAGCCGAATTCCGCCCCTGGTTCGACCGCTTTCTGCCACGGCTTGGACAGGGCTTGCCCGCGACTTTGTTCTCGCCCGCCCTGGCCAGCGACCGCGGCGACGGCAAGATCGCCCATCTGGACGGGCTGAACCTAAGCCGGGCGTGGTGCTGGCGGGCGCTGGCGCCATATGCGGCGGACCCGAATGCAGCGCGCCACGCCGCCCAAATCCATATCGACGCCAGCCTGCCGCATGTCAGCGGCGACTATATGGGGGAGCACTGGCTGGCGAGTTTTGCCGTGCTGGCTTTGGGTTAGGACCCCGGCACCTCGATCGAAGTGGACTTAATCAACGCCAGCACCGGCGCGCCAGGCGCCAGACCCAGCCGAACCACGGCGTCGGCGGTCACGCGCGCCAGCAGCCCGCCATCGGGCAGCCCGATCTCCACCATCGCAGACCGACGCAGCGGGTCGGGGGCGATCCGGCGCACCGTGCCGGCGATTACGTTGTGCAGGCTGATCGATTCCGGGGGGCGCCCGGCCAGGATCACCTCTCGCGCCGGCACCCTGATGCGGCACAGTGCGCCGACCGGCATATCCAGCAGCGGCAACAGGAAATCGGCGCCGCCGCCGTGCAGCCGCGTTAGCATCCGAACCGGATCGTGGGCATCCACCCGGCACATCAGCACCGCCCCGGCATCGTCACGACTAGCCAGCGGCAGCTCCGCCCTGGCGGAAATCTCCGCGGTGCCGCCATAGGCAACGACCTTCCCGGCTTCGACCAGCACCAGCGAGTCCGCCAGTTGCGCGGCCTCATCCAGCGCGTGGGTCACGTACAGCACTGGCAGCCGCAGCGCCGTCTTCAAACGCGCCAGGTACGGCAGGATTTCAGCCTTGCGAGCAGAATCCAGGCTAGCCAGAGGCTCATCCATCAGCAGCAGTTTCGGCTGTGCCAGCAGTGCCCGGCCGATAGCAACCCGTTGGCGCTCGCCGCCAGACAGCGCCTTCGGCCGCCGGTCCAGCAGGGCGCCGATCCCCAGCAGATCGACAACATCGTCGAAGCGGATTGCGCCCGGGGCAACGCGCCGCATCCCGAACCGCAAATTGGTGGCGACCGACATGTGCGGAAACAGCCGGGCGTCCTGGAAAACCATGCCCGCCCGCCGCTGTTCCGGCGGCAGCCACACACCGGCATCCGTGTCGGCCAACACGGCACCATCGATCTCCACGCGGCACCAATCCGGCCGCAGCAATCCGGCGGCCGCGTTGACGATGGTGGATTTTCCGCTGCCGGACGGCCCGAACAGCACCGTCACGCCGGGGGACCGCACCTCGAACGCGACGTCCATCTGGATAGACGCGAAGCGATGGCGCAACGCCAGAGAGAAACTCATCGTCCCAGCACGGTATTCAGCCGCTTGCCGATCCAGTCCGCCAGAACCAATCCAATCACCGCCAGCGTCAAGGACACCATAGACAGCTCCGCCGCCTTTGCCTCGCCCCCGGGGACCTGCAACGCGGCGTAGATCGCCAGCGGCAGGGTTTGCGTCTGGCCCGGAATATTGGCGGCGAAGGTGATGACGGCGCCGAACTCACCCAGGCAAGTCGCATAGCCGACGATCGCACCGACCAGAATCCCCGGGGAAGCCAGCGGCAGGGTCACATTCACCAGCCGGTCGAACCAGCCAGCACCCAGGGTCCGCGCCGCCTGCTCCAGCCCGCCATCGATGGCTTCCAGCGACAACCGGACGGAGCGCACCATGATCGGGAATGTCATCACCGCACAGGCAAGGCTGGCGCCGGCAGTGGTGAACACCAGCCGCACCCCGAACCAGTCATGCAGCAGCACGCCAATCGGGCCACGGACACCGAACACGATCAGCAGCAGCCAGCCGGTGACGACCGGCGGCAGAACCATCGGCAGATGCACCAGCGCGCTGAACAGCGACCGGCCGGGGAAGCGGCAGCGGGTCAGCACCCAGGCCGTCAGCACCGCCAGCGGCAGGCCGAAGCCGACCGCCCGCGCGGCGACAGCCAGCGTCAGCCGCACCGCCTCCCACTCCTCGGGCGATAACATCGTCATTCAATCGGTATAGCGGTGAATATACAGCGGGCAAACCAGGCGTTCGGCGCCCCCGCGCGGTATCGGTCGGCTGGATGCCGCCCTTGTCCAAATCCGCCCGAACAGCCAAATAGGGGACAGCGAACAAGGAACCAGCCATGACGGTGAAGACCTACCCTGTCACCCGCTCCGACGCCGATTGGCGCCAGATGCTGACCCCCGAACAGTATTATGTGATGCGTTCCCATGGGACGGAGAGGCCGGGCAGTTGCGCCCTGCTGGCGGAAAAGCGCCCCGGCCGCTTCACCTGTGCCGGCTGCGAAACCCCGCTTTTCGAAACCAAGCTGAAGTTCGAAAGCGGCACCGGCTGGCCCAGCTTCAACGACCCGATCGAGGGTTCGGTGGAAACCACCACCGACCGCAGCCTGGGCATGATTCGCACAGAGGTGCATTGCGCCACCTGTGGCAGCCATCTAGGCCACGTTTTCCCCGACGGCCCGCCGCCGACCTATCAGCGGTACTGCATCAACGGTGTCGCCATGAACTTCGCCCCCGACCGGTCCTAGCGCCTTGGCTCGGTCTGTCACCATTCTTTATTTCGCATGGCTGAGGGAGCGGGTGGGCCGCGCGCAGGAAGAACTCGACCTGCCGGCGATGGTTCGCACGGTCGCGGACCTGCTGGATTACCTGCCATCCCGCGGCCCCGGCCATGAAGCTGCGTTGCGAAACCGGAAGTCGGTACGATGTTCGGTGAACCAGGAGTTCGCCGAACCGGGCACATTGGTTAGCCCCGGGGATGAGATCGGACTGTTTCCCCCGGTTACCGGGGGCTAGAAGTTGCCGGCCTATGCGTGCCCGGCAACGCCGGACAGCAGCAACGGATCGACCCGCAACTTGGCGAAGGCGCGGCGCCACTTGGTGTCGTGCTCCTTATCGAACAGCAGCGTCTCGTCGGCCGAAACCGACAGCCATGAATTCTGCTGGATTTCCTGATCGAGTTGACCGGGCCCCCAGCCCGCATAACCCAGGGCCAGCACGCACTCCCGAGGCCCGCCGCCCTCGGCGATGACTTTCAGCACGTCCAGGCTGGCGGTCAGCGCCGTGTCGCCGGTGACCCGCAGACTGCCTTCCCCGGTCCAGTCGCTGGTATGCAGCACGAATCCGCGGGCATTTTCCACCGGGCCGCCGGCATACAGCTTGATTTCCCTGGCGGGCGGGACCGGTTCGACGTTCAGTTGCTTCAACAGATCGTCGAAGGTCGGTTTGACGATCGGACGGTTCAGCACCAACCCCATCGCACCGTCCGGCGTGTGGGCGCAGACATAGATCACACTCTGCTGAAACCGCGGGTCCGCCATCGACGGCATCGCGATCAATAACTGGCCGGTCAGAAATCCTTCCGGCGTAGGGGCGTTGGTATCGATCTGGAACGTGGCCATAGGGCGAATTTGGGCTTAACACCCGCCCGGTGCAAGCGGTGCGTTGCCGGTTTGTGCGGGAACGTTTGCGTTGCTACCGTTGCGGACGAAACGTCGAAGGAAGCCCCTATGCCGAATGCGGCCGAATCGCCCCTCGCGACCTATATCGCGCATCTGAAGCGCGGTGAACTGGGCTACCAGTTCAGCCCCTCGTTGGGCCGGGCCGTATTCTATCCACGGGTTATCGCGCCCCAAACCGGCGCGGCCGACCTGGAATGGCGGGTCAGCAAGGGCTTTGGGACCGTACATGCCACCACCGTCGTGCATGCGCAGGGCGGTGCGACGCACAATGTCTGCCTGGTGGAGGTGGACGAAGGCTTCCGGATGATGAGCCGGATCGAGGAGATAGAGCCCACCCGGGTCAAGATCGGCATGCGGGTCGCATTCCGCGTCCACACGCCAGAGGGCGACGAAGACCCCTACCCTGTCTTCACCCCGGTGGAGAGCGGCCAATGACCGGCGTCAGCCGCGGCAGCGTCGCCATCGTTGGTGCGGCCGAATCCGATATCGGCGCGGTCGCCGCGCTGATGAGCCCGATGGACCTGATGGCACAAGGCATCCACCGCGCGTTGGAAGACGCCGGCCTGACCCTGAAAGACGTGGACGGCCTGTTCTGCGCCACCACCCAGGCGCGGACATCGGCCATGTCGCTGGTCGAGTATCTGGGTCTGCCCAACGCCTATACCGACAGCACCATCGTCGGCGGTTCCTCGTTCGAGGTGCATGTCGCCCACGCCCATGCGGCGCTGGAGGCCGGTCTGTGTACCGTCGCCGTCGTCGCCTACGGCAGCACCCAGCGCACCGTCGGCCGCCGCGCCGCCAGCGCCCGGGAGTTCAATCCGTATGAAACGCCGTATAAGCCGTTCCTGCCGGCGTCGGCTTACGCAATGGTCGCCAACCGGCACATGCACGAATACGGCACGACGCGGGAGCAAATGGCCGCGGTTGCCGTCGCCGCGCGCGACTGGGCGCTGCTGAATCCGATGGCGTGGGAGAAGAAGCCCCTGACCATTGCCGATGTGCTGAACGCGCGTCCGATCAGCGATCCATTCACGGTGCGCGATATCTGTCTGGTGACCGATGGCGGCGGCGCGATCGTGCTGGTGAAGGCCGACCGCGCCCGCAGCCTGAAGCACACGCCGGTTTATGTGTTGGGCAGCGGACAGTCGATCACGCATGCCTCGATCACCTCGATGCCGACACTGACGCACACCGGGGCCATCGAGTCCGGAGCGCAGGCGTACCGCGCCGCCGGTTTGAAGCCGGCCGATGTGAAGGTGCTTGCGCTGTACGACGCGTTCACCATCAACACCATTCTGTTCCTGGAAGACCTGGGCTTCTGTCCCAAGGGCGAAGGCGGCCGGTTCGTCGAGGGCGGGCGGATCGCCCCCGGGGGCGCGCTGGCGGTCAACACCAACGGCGGCGGCTTGTCGTATTGCCACCCCGGCATGTACGGGCTGTTCCTGCTGATCGAGGCGGTTCGCCAGGTGCGCGGCGAATGCGGCCAGCGGCAGGTCGCGGGGGCCGATGTTGCGTTGGTTCACGGCAATGGCGGCGTGCTGTCGGCCCAGGCGACGACCATCCTGGGTGGACCGGCGACGGTCTGACCCCGATTATCCCGGCGACAAGGGCAACACGGGTTCCTCGCCGAAGGGGCGGTCGATGACTGACAGCGCCTCGGTCGCCGCGAACAGGCGGTTGCGGCGGTAGCCGGTGCGTTCTTGCAGAATACTGGCCTCGATCAGTTGGGCGATCGCCTGATTGGCCTGCGGTGTGCTGACCTG
>JAJZEV010000274.1:853-24174 GCA_021805665.1 Pseudomonadota bacterium | reverse complement strand
ACGAAAAACTCTGGCTGGGACATTTCGGTCTGGAAGGCGACGAAGGCACGCCGGTGTTTCGCCATGCCGTGCTGCTGCGCGGCACCAATGGCGCATCGGCGGAAAGTCTGGAAGACCTGGTCGATATCGCCCTGACCGAATGCGAACGGTTCTTCCCGGCGTTCCAGTTCGTGCTGTGGGGCGGCAAGTCCCCGGCCGACGCCATGGCCGGGGCAATGCTGGATTGCGTCGGCGAGGCATAGGCAACCCGGTTGTCCGTGCCGTGTTCGGGTGACTCCCGGCCGCGGCACGGGTACTGCTGGCAGGCTCCTTGTTCCCCGGGGCGGGCGTGTCGCCAGACGGCCGCGGTCGGTCATCGGCCTGGAACAATCCCGGCTGACCTCGCATCGTTCCACCTCACGCTCGCGGGCCGGGTGACTCAGAAATCTTCCGTCGGCAGGAGGTCGATAAGGGGCAGCCTGCTATCCTGCCCGCTTCGTCTCACCCACCCAAACCGTCGCCGTGCGCCCCGGCAATACGCTTACGCCGGGTGGAACCGCGTCCAGCACCACACGCACCGGGATTCGCTGCGCCAGCCGCACCCAGGAGAAAGTCGGATTGATGTTCGCCAGCATCGCCCCGCTCGCCTCGCGCTCGCGGTCTTCGATGGCGCCGGCGATGCTCTCGACATGTCCATGCAGCGGCACCGTCTCGCCCAGCAGCCGCACCGTCACAGCATCGCCCACATGAATGTGCGCGAGTTTAGTCTCCTCGAAGTAGCCCTCGACATGGATCGAACCGGCATCGACCAGAGCGGTCACCGGCTTGCCGGCGGTGACGTAATTTCCGGGTTGGAGATCGAAATTGGTCAAGGTGCCGTCCACTGGCGCGACTACCTGCGCCCGCTCCAGGTTCAGCCGCGCGGTGTCCAGGTCGGCTTGCGCTTGCTGCACCAGCGCCTGCGCCTGTTGCAGTTCCGCGCGCGTCTGTTCCTGTTTCTCGGCGCTTACGGATAGACTGCTCAGCGCGTGAAAGCGGCGGTCCTCGTGGTCGGCGAGGTCGCGCGCGGCGACGCGGGTGGCAAGAGCGGCCTCGGCGGTGCGCAACGCCAGGGTGAAGCGCGCGGTATCGATGCGGAACAGCGGCTGGCCGCGCCGGACCACCTCGTTGTCATGCACCAGCACGTCGGTGACCATGCCGGACACGTCCGGCGCCACCGCCACTACGTCCGCGCGCACGCGACCGTCGCGCGTCCAGGGTGCGTCCATGTAGTAGCCCCATAACCGCCAGCCGACCACGCCGGCCAAGACCACCATCAAGAGCGTAGCGGCTACGCGGCCGACACCGGCCAGAACCCGTTTCATTGCATTGTGCCTATCTGAAGAAAAACCACGAAGCCGCCCAGCAGGACGACGAATACCGCGAGGTCGAACAGCGCCGGGTGCCAAACCAGACGATAGAATCCCACACGGGCCAGCAGCCGGTGCAGCGCCGATGTCGTGGCGAACGCCAGCGCCATCCAGACCAGCAGCGGCGCCACCAGTACGCCGTGAATGTCGATCTCGCCCATCTTCATGCTGCCATTGCCAAAGGTTGCGGAAAGTCCGGCAGCGCCCGGGCCGCCGCGTCGGGCAGCAGGCAGAGTCGGATGCCAAGCAGCCCAAGCAGCGCGTCGCGCCGAGCCTCGGACGGCGGTAGCGGCGCCAGCGCCAGCAACGCCGCGCGCAGGCTCGTGCCCACCCGCGCCTCGCCACCGGGGCCGCCGCCCAGCAGCGTCGCGTAATGCTGCGCCAGCGCGTCCAGTACTGCGTCGATGGCACCGACCGCGTCAGCCGCCAATGTGTGTCGGGCGCGCCGAAGATCGACGATGTTCAGGCGGACGCGCAGGTCCGCCAGCAGCCGCCCCGGTGGCCGTGCGTCGGCCGTCGAAAGATTCCCGGCGCGCTCCATGACGAGGCCGATGCGGTCCAGCATCGACGCAGCGAACGCCGCGCGGTCGCCGCGCCCGCGGTGCATCGCCGCGGCCAGCAGCGCGCTCCAGTTCGCCCGCACCAGCCGCCGCGTCGCCCAGTCCACGCCCAGCGAGCGCACCAGCCGCGTCATCGTCACCGCCCCCGCCATGCCTGCGACGGTGGCCAGGGAACTGTTGACGAACGCCGCGAAATCCGCGCTGTAGGTCTCCTGCAGCGCCATCAGCGTGGCAGTGTTCACCGCCAGCAGCGTGCCGGTCGCCGCCGTCGCCGGCATGGCGCCCAGCGCGCCGAGGACCAGGAACGCCGGCGCCAACGCCGCGACCAGCGAAGGGAAACCGTCCAGCGCCGGCAGCACCGCGAACAGATAGACGGCTACCACCAAGATCGATTCCACGGTGCGCTTGAGGAAGTGCAGCATCGCCGGCGCCGGGTCGTCCCGGCTGGCGAAGAAGCAACTGACGATTGCCGCCATTTGTGCCGCCGCCGCGCCCTGCGGCCAGCCGGTCGCGATCCAGACGATGCACACAAGGGCTGTCGTCAGCGCCACGGCCAAGCCAGAGTGCAGCGCCAATAGCGTATCGGTGTGGTGGCGCGGCGCCGCCGGCACGCGCAGTTCGCTCCGGTCGAACGGCAGGCCGGGACGGCCGGCCCGGATGTGCGCGACCAGCATCTCGGCTTCCTCGAGCAGTGCGCGCAGCTCGCACAGCCTCACGATCAGGCTCGCGTTGCGCAGCGCCGCCCAGGAGGCGTCCGCCTCCATTCGCCGCCGTGCGGTCTCCAACCTCGGGGCGAGCGGCGCCAAGTCGCTGCCTGCCTCCGCCGATGTCGAAAAGTCCGGCAGCACGGCGGCCACCGCCGGATCGAGTTCGCCATCGCCCCGCAGCTCAGCCAGTCGGTCGGCGATGGAGTCCAGCACCGGGGCGACCATCGCCAGCCGCGCGTGCAGCGCCCGCGTGGCAGGCAGGCTCGCGCGATGCTCCGCGGTGTCGTAGCTCAGTTGGCCGGCAAGGATGCCAAGCTCGACCGCGTCCGCCGCTAGCCGCCGCTCCGCCGCCGTCCGCACCTCCTCCCCGCGCAGCACCTCAGCCACCCGGGTGCCGGCATCGCGCTTCCACGCCTCCATTCGCCGCGCCACGGCCGGGCCAAGATGCACGGGAAAGACCAGCATCGAGACGAGCGTGGCGCAGACGACGCCAAGCCCGATCTCCTCTGTCCGCGCGATCGCGACCGAGAAGATATCGCCGGGCGCGGTGACGCTCGGAAAGCCGATGATGGCGGCGGTGTAGCCGCCGAGCATGAAGACGTAGCCGCTGGGCGTGCGGTCCAGAAGCGAGAGGAACAGGCAGAGCCCGATCCAGCCCGCGAGCCCTGCCACCAGCAGCGGCGGCGCATCGACGAGATTGGGTACCAGCGTTATCGCGGCGGCAGCGCCCAGCAAGGTGCCGAGCAGCCGGTAAACCGCCTTGGAGCGCGTCATCGCCGCGGTTGGCTGGGTGACGATATAGACGGTCGCCATCGCCCAGTACGGCCGGTCGAGATCGGCGGCAAAGCCGATGCCCAGTGCCATCATCGCGGCGGCAAAGGTTTTCGCCGATGCCAGCCAGTGGCGCCCTTCGGGGAGCATCATGGCTGGATCGCCGAAAATACGCGCAGGCATGCCTGCAGGTCGGTCTCAGCCAAGCCGCCCAGAACGTCTTTGCGCACGGTGTTCAGCACGTCCTCGACCCTGATCGCCATGTCGCGGCCGGCCATCGTCAAATGCAGGGTCTTGGCTCGGCGGTCGGTGGCATCCTCGCGCCGCTCGATCAGTCCGGCGGCGCAGAGCTGATCCAAAAGACGCACCAGCGACGGCCCCTCGATGCCCAGCGCGTCGGCTACCGCCCCCTGGCGTGCGCCGTCCCCCTCGCGATGGAGGTGGATCAGCGGGAACGCCGTTGCCTCGGTGAGACCGAGCGGCGCTACCGCCTCGTCCACCCGGCGGCGCCAGACGCGGCTGGCATGGATCAGCCCGGCTGAAACGCGGGCGCGGAGGTCATGAGGTCGGTGCATGGCTAATAAATAGGAGGCTATTCATTTTCCGCAAGATGGCCAGGGGTGCCCGCAGGGTTCTCCCGGGTGCGTGCGGACCCGGCCGGCCGAGGGCCAGCGGGCGGATATGAACAAGCTGGGGCGACGATCCGCCAACAGCCGCGGAATGGGAATTTCCCCGAAGACTTTCGGGCGGGCGTTGTAAGGCCGCGGCGATCGGGCTAGGTCTTACGGTGAAACGAGGCCCGACATGACGCACGACACCGCATCCTCCATGGGTGCTATTCCCCCGATCCTGCTGGTTGGCTGCGGCCGCATGGGCAGCGCCATGCTGTCCGGCTGGCGGGAGCAGGGGTTGGCGCCATCGGTTGCCGTCGATCCCTC
The DNA here is from genome assembly GCA_021805665.1 of Pseudomonadota bacterium. Taxonomy (GTDB): domain Bacteria; phylum Pseudomonadota; class Alphaproteobacteria; order Acetobacterales; family Acetobacteraceae; genus Rhodopila. The sequence continues at coordinate 19,810 of JAJZEV010000274.1, read as the reverse complement.
ACCTTCGGCCGCATCGTTCGCGGGGCCGGACATGACTGTGGTCGCCGATGTGTCCGCCATTCCCGCCGCATTCGTGCCGGCCGCGGTGGTGCTGGCGGTGAAGCCGCAAAATGCCGCCGCGACCTTGCCGGATTATGCCCGTTTCGCCCCCAACACCGTGTTTTTGTCGATCATGGCGGGACGGACGATGGGCGGTATCGGCGCGCTGCTGGGATCGTCCGCCGCGATCGTCAGGGCGATGCCCAATACGCCGGCCGCTGTGCGCCAGGGCGTCACCGTCGCCTGCCCCGGATCGCTCGTCTCCACCCCGCAAAAGGCGTTGTGCGACCGGCTGCTGCAAGCCATCGGCAAAGTGGCCTGGGTGGAGGATGAGGCGCTGCTGGACCCGGTGACCGCCGTTTCCGGCAGCGGACCGGCTTATGTGTTCCTGCTGGCCGAACTGATGGAACAAGCCGCCATCGAACAGGGCATTCCGCCCGATCTGGCCCGGTTGCTGGCCCGTCAGACCGTTTCCGGCTCCGGCGCGCTGCTGGCCGCCAGCCCGGACGATGCGGCCGCACTTCGGGTCGCTGTCACCAGCCCGGGCGGCACCACGGCCGCGGCGCTGTCGGTCCTGATGGATCAAGACGCCTGGCCGGCGGCGATGTCGCGGGCAATTGCCTCCGCAACCCGTCGTTCCCGCGAACTGGCGGGTTGAGTCGTTGAACCCGGGCACCATGTTCATCCCATGAACGATACAGAATTCGATACCGCTCTCGTCGCTGCCGCCTTCCGCCTTGCTGGCGAACAAGGGTGGCGCAAGGTCAATGTGGCATTCGCCGCGCGCGACGCCGGATTATCGCTGGCGGAAGCGCGCGGGCGGTGTCCGTCGAAGGCCGCGCTGCTGTTGCGGTTCGGCCGGCTGGCGGATCAGGCGGCACTGACCGACGCGCCAGTCGATGGGTCGGTGCGCGACAAGCTGTTCGACCTGCTGATGCGGCGGTTCGATTTCCTGCAGCTTCACCGCGCCGGGGTGCGCGCGTTGCTGCGGTCGCTGCCGATGGATCCGCCCACGGCACTGATGCTGGCATGCGCGTCGCGGCGCAGTATGCGATGGATGTTGCAAGCGGCCGGTGTCGCCGCGACCGGTGCGCGCGGGGAGTTGCAGGTCAAGGGGATGATGGCGGTCTGGCTGTGGGCCGTGCGCGCCTGGGAACGGGACGAATCGGACGACCTGACCGGCACGATGGCGGCCGTGGACGCCGCCTTGCAGCGCGCCGAACAGGCGGCGTCATGGTTAAGCGGGCATCGCGATACCCCGCCGCCCGCGGACGAACCGGAGGAGGCCGAACCGATCGAAGAGCCACCGTTGCCGGACGAGGATGAGGCGTGACCACGCCGCCAATCCAGTCCCGCATCGACGCGGCGATGGATTTGGCCGAACGGGCCGGTGAAATGGCGATGGCGATGCGGCCGCTGCCCGGATCGGGCGGCGGTACGCTGAAAGGGCCGCAGGACTGGGTGACCGAGGCGGATCGCGCGGTCGAGGCGTTTTTGTCCGACGAACTGGCCGCGGCGTTTCCCGAAGATGGGTTCCAGGGCGAGGAAGGCGGTATCGTGCGCGGCGGCGCTCTGCGCTGGGTGGTCGATCCGATCGACGGAACCTCTAACTACGCCCGCGGCGGTGCCCGGTTTTGCGTGTCGCTGGCGTGCATGGAAGGCGACACGCCGCTGATCGGGGTCGTGACGGCGCCTGCGTTGCGGGAGTCCGTCTGGGCATGGCGCGGCGGCGGCGCGTGGCGCAACGGCGAGCGAATTCGCGCGGCGGACACCGTCGATCCCAGCCAGGCCATCATGGAAGTAGGCTGGTCGCGGCGGCGGCCGAATGCCGATTACATCGCCATCTGCCAGCGCCTGCTGGCCGACGGTGCAGGCCTGCGGCACGGTGGGTCGGGGACGCTGGGATTGGTCGATGTCGCCGTCGGGCGGCAGGACGGTTATGCCGAGTTGCACATCAATCTGTGGGATGTGGCGGCGGCACTGGTTATCCTGCGGGAAGCCCGGGCCAGGGTCAGCGACTTCCTGGCCGGTGACGGGGCCACGAAGGGCAACGCCATCGTCGCCTGCGCGCCGGGGCTGGCCGCCGCGTGGTCTGACCTGCCCGGTCTGCCGCCGCCGGTTTAGCGACCGCCCGGAGGGGGAATGAAGTGTTCCGCCAATAGCGCATCCAGATGGGCCGCCAAGGGGTGAATGCGGTTTCTGCCGGATTTTAGCTCCCTGAGACTTATGCCCCCATAACCGTGAGAGGCTGCTCGCTCAGTCGAGCGGTTCAGTCATTTCGTGGCAGCCGCAAGGGGCTGAAAGGGTCCTCCAGAGAAGCCCCTCGACCCGCCGCGCGTTCCGCTAAAGCCTCGGCCGCTCGGTGGACGACCTCGGCCCAATCCCCCCGGCTGGTTTGGCGGAACAGCCGCATCGATGGGTACCAAGGCGTATCTCCGCGCCGCCGGAACCACCGCCAGCAGGAATCGAACCGGTTCAGCATCCATACCGGCCTGCCCAGCGCGCCGGCCAGATGGGCGACGGCGGTATCGACCGCGATCACCAGGTCCAGCCCCACGATCAACCCGGCCGTATCGGCCCAATCGGTCAGCCGCGCTGACACATCCAGAAGCCGGGAACCGGCGATCTGCACCGCTGGAGGACCGAGTTGCAGCGAAACGAAACTGCATCCTGGAACGTCCAGCAGCGGCGCCATGTCGGCCAGCCGCATCGACCGCCGCCGGTCGATCGCCACCGCATGCGGTTGATCGGTGCGCGATTTTCCCGCCCAGACCAGCCCGACTTTCAGGCCCGTCATCCCGGCCAGCACATCCGCCCATGGCGCCGTATCCCCCGCGAGGTACGCATGCGGGCCGGGAATCGAGCCCATATGAGTACCGAAGGCGAACGGCAGGCTCAACAGCGGGCAATGATAGTCGAACGCCGGCAGACAATCGTCCTCCTCGGTCAACACCCTATCGACGCCGTCCAGCGTTGCCATCACCCGCCGCAGCGCCTTGGGTACCACCAGCACCACCCGCCCGCCAGCCGCGGCCACCATCGGCGCATAGCGGCAGAATTGCAGCGTGTCGCCGAACCCCTGTTCTGCATACAGCAGCACCGTATGGCCATTCAGCGTCTGGCCGGTCCAGCGGGGTTGCGGCAGATTCGGCGCCGGCCCACCCATCGCCTCGACCGCCCAGCGGGATTCGTAAGCCGCCCAGCCTTCCTCCAGCTTTCCCAACGTCAACAGCGCCAGCGCAAGGTTTGCCCGGGCTTCCGGATAGCCGGGGCGAAGGGCGAGGGCTTGACGCAAAACGCGTTCGGCTTGTTCAGTCTGCCCCTGTTCCATCAGCGCAAGCGCCAGATTGCTGTTGCCCAGCGCCGGTTCGGCGCCCGATGCCAGGGCTTTGCGGAACAGCGCCTCTGCGTCCTCCACATCGTTCGATATCTGCCGGGTCGAACCGAGATTCAGCATCGCATTCGCATGACCCGGCGCCAGCCGTAGCGCCGCACGGAAACAATTCTCCGCCTCGGCGATATGGCCTTGCGCGAAATGCGCCATGCCCAGATTATTGTGGGCATCGGCGCTGAGCGGATCGAGCCGCAGAGCCTGCCGCTGGCACGCCAAAGCCTCCTCCGGGCGCTTTTGCGCCAAGATGGAGAGACCCAGATTTATCCATGCCTCTTTGAAATCTGGCTCCAGGGACAGTGCTTTTCGATAGAATGGTTCCGCCTCCGCAGCCCGGTTCTGGCGGTGGAGATTAAACCCAAGGGTGTGCTGATGCTGTGCTGAGGCGATTATCATACCACCCGAGGTTGTATTGATCTAAATCCTAGACAAGACCTCGTTGTGGAATTTTTTCATGTCCGCGGCAGATTTTTCTGCCTCGCGTCCCTCGAAATCGAAATCGATCGCGCTCACCCCGATCTCCTTCAACGCCGCGATGTCGTCGATCGTATCCGCCACGGTACCGGTGAACAGTTTGCGATTGCCGTCGGTCGCCGCCGGGGCCGGCATGCCGTGGCGTTTGACGCGATAGACGACGCCCATGCCGGCGGGGTCGCGTCCGGCCGCGCGGGTCATCTGGCGGATCTTGGCGATGCCGGCGGTCAGGCGCGGCAGCGTGTCCAGCAGGTTCGCGTTGTTGCTGCCGATCGGATACCATGCATCGCCGATCCGGGCTGCCCGGCGCATCGACGGCCCCGTCTCCCCGCCGACCCAGATTGGCGGGTGCGGCTTCTGCACCGGCTTGGGATCGGTCAGCAATCCATCGATATGGGTGTATTTGCCGTGAAACACCGGACGTTGTTGCGTCCAGATGGTCCGCATGGCGTCGATGTATTCATCCGTCACCGCGCCTCGTTCGGCGAACGGTGTTGTGCCGACGGCTTCCAGTTCCACCTGCAACCACCCGGCGCCGATACCGACGACAAGACGCCCCCCCGACAGCACATCGATCGTCGCCAGCATTTTCGATGCCAGAACCGCCGGCCGGTGCGGCACCACCATCACTGCCAGCACGATGCGGACCTTGCTGGTCCTGGCCGCGACCCAGGCGGCAGTGGTCAGTTGCTCCACCCGGTTGCCGGGGTCCGGCGTGTAGAACGAACCGCTGGTGGAATAGGGGTAACCGGGCGTGTCGGTATCCGGCAGGGCGATGTGGTCGGTCAGGGTCAGATAGTCGAAGCCCAGCGACTCACCCAGTTGGGCGATATTGCCCATCGTCTCGGCGGTTGCCATCGGGCCGCTGATGGGAAGGTTGAAGCCGATTTGCATGGTTTCCTCGCGGCATTCGGTTTGGCCAGCAGCAAGCCGGCGGTTAAGGGGCGTGTCAACTTCGGCGGCGGGCTGTAGGATCGGCGGATAAGGGGATGACGACCATGACTGACACCGTCACGCTGCACACCGCATTCGCGAACTACCCGCATGTCCGCGCGATCAAGGACGGAACCGTGGCCTCGCCGCGCATTCGCTTCAACTTCGAGGACGTGCCGGTCATCACCCGGGCGTTCCGGCGGATGGTGCGGACACTGGATTTCGATCTGTGCGAAATCGCGCTGACCACGCTGGCACAGGCGCAGGCGTTCGGCAAACCGATCAAGGCCCTGCCGGTCGTGGTGATGCGCGGTTTCCATCACCCGGCGTTGGTCTGCGCGGCCGGGTCGCCGATCCGGGGGCCGGCGGATTTGCGCGGCAAGCGGATCGGGGTGCGCGCGTTTTCCCAGACCACCGGGATTTGGGTGCGCGGTATCTTGCGGGACGAGTATGGCGTCGATCATCGCGACATAACCTGGGTGACCGAGGAAGACGCCCATGTTCAGGAATACACCGATCCGGCGAACGTGGTGCGTATCGCACCGGGGCAAGACCTGAAAGCCATGCTGCTGGCGGGCGAGATCGACGCCGGGATCGCGTTGAACGGGATGGATCCCGCGGCGGTGCGCCCTGTGATCGCCAATCCGATGGAGGCGGCTTCTGCCTGGTTTCGGAAGACCGGGGCCTATCCGGTCAACCATCTGCTGTGCCTGAAATCCGACTTGGTGGCGGCGCATCCGTGGCTGCCGGCGGAACTGATGCGGCTGTTTATCGCAGCCAAGGCGACCGCGACCGAACCAAGCGCGGAAGCGCGGTTTATCCCGATTGTCGGGCCGGACCCCCTGCCCTATGGGCTGGAGGCAAACCGCACCGGGATCGAGCTATGTTTGCGGTATGCCGCCGAACAGGGCTTGATGCCCCGGATATATCCGGTCGAAGTGGTATTCGCTGTATAGAACGCCACTTTCGTTCGGTAGGATCGTCAGGGAACAGCGGCTGTCGTACACGCCACCCTGGCAGGCAGGAACCCGGGTTCTGTCATGCCCAGATTGGCAATCGGTCCGACCGGCATTCCGGGCCAGCGATGGACGGACCCGGGACAGAACGCACAGCGGCATTAGCCAGCCCGGCCATGGCTGTTCAGGCTGGTCGTCAGGCCTGAATCGACCGGATCCGCGACCCCGCCCTATCCCGCCAAGATCCGTATCAGCGCCGGTGCTTCCATCACCGTGCTCAGCGCCGCGATCCGGTCCAGTGCCGCCCGCATCGCGCTTTCCCGCGTTTCGTGAGTCACCAGCACCACCGGCACAGCCTCACCCGGGCTGCGGCCGCGTTGCAGCATCGATTCCAGCGACACGCCCATATCCCGCAGGATCGCCGTCACATCCGCGATCACGCCCGGCCGGTCCACCACCATCAGGCGCAGATAGTAGCACCCGATATGGGCACTCATCGGCACCGAAGGCGCGCTGGACAGCGCTGCCCCGGCCGCGCCCCAGACCGGGGTCACCCGGTTGCGCGCGATATCGATCAGGTCGGCGACCACCGCCGACGCCGTCGGTCCCTCACCCGCGCCACGGCCTTCCAGCATCACCCGGCCGACGAAATCGCCTTCGGCGACCACGGCGTTGAACACCCCGTCCACGCGTGCGATCGGCGCCGAAGCCGGCACCATGCAGGGATGGACCCGGGTCTCGATCCCCGCCTCGGTCTGCCGAGCGATACCCAGCAGCTTGATGCGGTAGCCTAGTTCGGTGGCGAACGCGATATCGACCGCCGAGATATAGCGGATGCCTTCGACATGCACATCCTCGAACGCCACCGGCCGGCCGAACGCAAGCGCGGCCAGGATGGACAGTTTGTGGGCAGCGTCGATGCCGTCGATGTCGAACGACGGGTCCGCTTCGGCGTAGCCCAGTTTCTGCGCGTCGGCCAGCACGTCGGCGAATTCGCGCCCGCGCTCCCTCATCTGGGTCAGGATATAGTTACAGGTGCCGTTCAGGATGCCCGCGACCGCGCCGATGCGGTTGCCCGACAAGCCCTCGCGCAGTGCCTTGATCACCGGAATCCCGCCGGCCACGGCCGCTTCGAACGCCAATGGCACGCCGCGTTCCTCCGCCGCGCGAGCCAATGACGCGCCATGAACCGCCAGCAGCGCCTTATTAGCGGTGACGAATGGCTTTCCGGCCAGGATCGCGGCCTCCGCCAGCGCCCGGGCCGGGCCTTCGGACCCGCCCATCAGTTCCACGACCACATCGACGGCCGGATCGGTGGCCAGTGCCACCGGATCGTCGTACCACCGCAGGCCGGCCACCGGAAAGCCGCGATCCCGCGACCGGTCGCGCGCTGACACAGCCGTGACGGCAATCGGGCGTCCTGCCCGCGCCGCCACGATGTCGGCGTTGTCGCGCAACATCTTCAACACGCCGCCGCCAACGGTTCCCAGGCCGGCGACACCGACCGACAGCGGGCGGGTCATGGCGCGTCCGCCCCGGACAGCACCGGTTCGGCGACATTAGACCCGGTCTGGAGGAACCCACGCACATTGCGGATCGCCTGACGCAAGCGGTGGGTGTTTTCCACCAGCGCGATCCGCACGAACCCTTCGCCGTGCTCGCCGAAGCCCAGTCCGGGGGCAACTGCGACCTTGGCGCGCTCCAGCAGCAGCTTGGAGAATTCGACGCTGCCCAAATGGGCGTATTTCGGCGGAATCGGCGCCCACGCGAACATCGACCCCTCCGGGCTGGGCATATCCCAGCCGGCGGAGACCAAGCCCTTGATCAGCACATCGCGCCGCTCGCGGTACAACCCGCGCATCTGCTCCACGCAATCCTGCGGGCCGCTTAAAGCCGTGGCGGCCGCAACCTGGATCGGCGTGAACGCACCATAATCCAGATATGACTTCATCCGCGTCAGCGCGTTGATCAGCCGCGGGTTGCCGGCCGCGAAGCCCATGCGCCAGCCGGGCATGGAATAGGTCTTCGACAGGCTGGTGAACTCCACCGCGATGTCTTTGGCACCCGGCACTTCCAGGATCGACGGTGGGACTTTGTCGCCGAAGTAGATTTCGGCATAGGCCAGATCGGACATCACCCATATTTCGTGCTTGCGGGCGAACGCCACGATTTCCTTATAGAAGTCCAGATCGGCCAGATACGCGGTCGGGTTGGACGGGAAATTCACGATCAACGCCGTCGGCTTCGGCACCGAATGCCGCACCGCGCGGTCCAGCGCCCGCAACATATCCTCATCCGGCGTGGCGGGAATGCTCCGCACCCCGGCACCGGCGATGATGAAGCCGAACTGATGGATCGGATAGGACGGATTGGGCACCAGGATCGTGTCGCCCGGGCTGGTGATCGCAGAGGCCAGGTTCGCCAGCCCTTCCTTCGACCCGAGGGTCGCGACCACTTCCGTCTCCGGGTTCAACAGCACGTTGAACCGCCTTTCATAATACGCCGCCAGCGCTCGGCGCAGCCCCGGGATCCCCTTGCTGACCGAGTAACGGTGCGACCGCGGATCCTGCACGGTTTCGATCAGCTTCGCCACGATATGCGGCGGTGTCGGGCTGTCCGGGTTACCCATGCCGAGGTCGATAATATCCTCCCCGGCGCCCCGGGCCTTTGCCTTTGCCGTGTTCACCTCGGCGAAGACATAGGGCGGAAGACGGCGGATGCGATGAAATTCGCCGGAGGTATCGGAACTCATGACAAGCCTTTCGGGGTTCAGGAACTTGGTAACTTAGCAGCAGGCCGGCAAAATGGCACCTGCTTCTGTCCGGCGGATTCCCGGGTGCTGACCCGCCGGTTGGTAATGCCGAGCGCCGCCGGGGCTACGGGATCAGCCGCAGCGCGGCGCCGTTGCCGGATGCCTCCGCACTGACGCGGATCGACGCGCCCGGCACGCCATCGGCCTTCAACGCCTCCATGATCGATTGCGCCCGGGCAAGGCCCAGGTTCAACGCGGCGGACTGGGCATCCGGGTCGCTGGAAATCGCATCGCCGTAGCCGGTGACGCCGATGGTGGCGGTGCCGCGTTTAGCAGCGAAGGCCTTGACCTCCTCCGCGGCCGGGGCCGACAGATCGGATGACGACGTAACGAACACGATCGTCGCGGCCGGGCCGGTTGACGCCAACGGCATAGGGGCCGCGGTAACCGGCGCCGCGGGCGGCGGGGATCCGGCAACAACGGGCCTCGCGGGCGGGGCTTCCGGCAATGGCGGCTGCGGCGCGGCTTCAGCCGGCGGCGGCGCGGTGACAGGGGTTTCCAGCGGTGTGCTTTGCACCGCCTTGCGCGGCGCTGGTGAGGGCGGCGCCGATGAGGGGGGAGATGGCGGGGCGGTCACGGCCGGCATGGACGCGCTGGCCGCGCCGCTGGGCGCACCGCTGGCCGCCCCGTTGGCCGCACCGCTGGGCGCCGGCGGCGAAGCCCCTGCCCCGGTCGCCGCGGGGGCCGTGGCAGGTCCCGGCGGGGGCGCGGTACCGACACCGAACAGGTTCGGGGACGCGGTGGGCGACGACGGATCGGCCAGTGGCGCCGACTGCGCGGCATGCTGCGCGTTGGTACGGTCGGCGATCAGCGAATCGGTCAGCTTCTTCAACGCCTCTTTATCCGGTACCTCCGGTTTCGCCGGAACCGTGGAGATTTTCGGATACGGCTCATCCGCCCCGGGCGCGGCCGGGCGCTCCTCGGCAATCTTGCCGCCTTGTTCCCGATGCCACCAGTTAATTGGATTCATATCGGAAAGCGTCGAGCAGCCGGCCAGAAGCCATCCTGCCGCGGCCAGCACCGCGGCACCGCGCATCGCCGGTTGCCCGGTTTTTTTCGCACAACTAGCTTGCACACAACTTTCGCTGACCACCATATGCTGGTTCCGCTCTCCGCTACTGGCGGCCTGTGTAGCCGCTGGTGCCGCTGACGCAAAGGATGTCTCTATGGCTTCGAACGATAAGAACCCGGGAAACACCAAGGCAGCCGGCTCGTCCGCCCCGACAGCCGCCGAAACGGGCGGATTCAAAATGCCGGACCCGTCGCAGGTCAGCCGCTCCATGGCCGATATCGCCGAACGGTCGCAGCGTCTGGTCGGGGAGTGGCTGAAGCGCCAGCCCCCCGAGGATCACGCCGCCGATCCGTTGAACATCGGCCGCGCCTTCATGGAAATGACGGCACGCATGATGGCCAACCCTGCCCGCCTGATGCAGGCGCAGCTTGGCTTTTGGCAGGACTATGTGACGCTGTGGCAGAACACCACGCGCCGGATCATGGGCATGGAAAGCGAATCCGTGATCGACGCCGCCAAGTCCGACAAGCGGTTCAAGGACGACGCCTGGAAAGAAAACGAGGTCTTCGACTTCATCAAGCAGTCATATCTGCTGTCCGCCCGCTTCGTGCAGGACGTGGTCACCCATGTGGATGGCATGGAACCCAAGACAGCGCAGAAGGTCGATTTCTACTCCCGCCAGTTCATCGACGCCATGAGCCCGTCGAATTTCCTGCTGACCAACCCCGAGGTCCTGCGTAAAACCGCCGAAACCGGCGGCGAGAACCTGCTGAAGGGCCTGAACAACCTGCTGGGCGACCTGGAACGCGGCAAGGGCCAGCTTCGCATCAAGATGACCGACACCGACGCCTTCAAACTCGGCGAGAACATCGGCGTGTCCCCCGGCAAGGTGGTGTACCAGAACGACCTGATGCAGTTGATCCAGTACACACCGAACACCGAGAAAGTGCTGAAACGTCCGCTGCTGATCGGCCCGCCGTGGATCAACAAGTTCTACATCCTGGATTTGCGCCCGAAGAACAGCTTCGTGCGCTGGGCGGTATCGCAGGGCCATACGGTGTTCGTCATCTCGTGGGTCAACCCCGATGAGAAGCTCGCCGATAAGGGCTTCGAAGACTACATGAAGGAAGGCTACCTCGCGGCGCTCGATGCGATCGAGCAAGCCACGGGGGAACGGGAGGTCAACGCCATCGGCTACTGCCTGGGCGGCACGCTGCTGGCCTCCACCCTCGCCTATATGGCGGCCAAGGGCGATGACCGGATCAAGACCGCGACCTTCTTCGTGACGATGATGGATTTCGAGCAGGCCGGCGAGCTGGGCGTCTTCATCGACGAAGAACAGTTGCAGTCGCTGGAAGACAAGATGAACAAGCGCGGCTTCCTGGACGGCAGCGAGATGGCCACCACCTTCAATATGCTGCGCGCCAACGATCTGATCTGGTCGTTCGTGGTGAACAACTACCTGATGGGCAACGACCCCTTCCCGTTCGACCTGCTGTACTGGAACGCCGATTCCACCCGCATGCCCGCCCGCATGCACAGCTTCTACCTGCGCAGGATGTATCAGGAAAACCTGCTGGCCAAGCCGAACGGGATCGAGTTGGACGGCGTGCCGATCGACCTGGGCAAGATCGAAACCCCGGCCTATTTCCTGTCCACCCGCGAGGATCACATCGCACCCTGGAAATCGACCTATCGTGGCACCCAGTTGCTGGGTGGCCCCAAGCGGTTCGTGCTGGCGGCATCCGGCCACATCGCCGGCGTGGTCAACCCGCCCGATGGCGGAAAATACGGCCATTGGATCAGTACCGACCTGCCGCCCGACCCGGATGCCTGGCTACAGGGTGCCACCGAAATGGCGGGATCGTGGTGGCCGGACTGGCAGCGCTGGATCCTGGCCTCCAACAAAGCCCGTGTTCCGGCCCGCCAGCCCGGCGACGGCAAGCTGACTGCGATCGAGGACGCACCCGGCAGCTACGTGAAGGTCAAGGCCACCTAGACTTCGGAGCTTCCGATGAACCTGGCGGGGCAGAGCAGGCCCCGTCCCCTCGCCAACGCTGGAATCCAGTTGAATGAACGACACCGCCGCCCAGCGCGCCGACCGCTGCGTCTTGTTCGACACGGAAACCACCGGGCTGGACCCGCTGACCGGTGACCGTGTGATCGAGGTCGCGGCCCTGGAACTGATCAACGACCTGCCAACCGGCCGGCATTTCCACGCGATGATCGACCCCCAGCGCGACATTCCGGCGGAAGCCTCGCGCGTTCACGGCTTCACCAGCGCGGACCTGGTGGGCAAGCCGCTGTTCCCCGAAATCGCCGGGGCGCTTATCGCCTTCTTCGGCGACAGCAAACTGATCGCGCACAATGCACCGTTCGACTTCGGGTTCCTGAACATGGAATTCACCCGAAGCGGGCTGCCGCCGCTGGATCGCGACCGGATGATCGACTCCCTGGCGCTCGCCAAGGCGCGGTTTCCCGGCATGCCCAACAGCCTTGACGCCTTGTGCCGCCGGTTTTCGATCGATCTGTCAGCCCGCACCACCCATAATGCGCTGCTGGATTGCAAACTGCTGGCCGAGGTTTACGTCGAACTGACCGGCGGACGTCAGCGCGGCCTGTCGTTGGCGGCGCAGGACTCGCGCGGGCCGGTGACCACCTACACAAGCAGCGGCCCGCACACGCCGCTGCCGATCGTCCCGACCGAGGCCGAACTGGCCGCACACACGGCGTTTCTGTCGCGCATCAAAGACCCGGTGTGGCTGCTGCCGTAGCTCCCCGATCGGGCCAGAAAAAAGGGCGCGGACCCAACCCGGTCCGCGCCCCTTCCGATAGCTGAAAGCCCGAAAGTTCAGGCGCTCTTCTTCATGATCTCGTCGGCCACGTTGCGCGGCACCGGATCGTAGTGGTGGAACTGCATCGTGAACGACGCACGCCCCTTGGTCATCGAGCGCAGGTGAGAAATGTAACCGAACATTTCTTTCAGTGGCACATGTGCCCGCACGATCACCGTCGAGCCAGAACTCTCCTGGTTCTGGATCATCCCGCGGCGGCGGTTCAAGTCGCCCACCACGTCGCCGACGTGATCGTTCGGGGTGGTGACCTCCACGTCCATGATCGGCTCCAGGATGATCGGCCCGGCGCTCTTCATGCCTTCGCGGAAGCAAGCCTTCGCCGCGATTTCGAACGCCAGGGCGGACGAATCGACGTCGTGGTATTTGCCGTCCACCAGCGTGTAACGGAAATCGACGGTCGGGAACCCAGCCAGCACGCCGGTATCGGCCTGCACCCGAATGCCCTTTTCAACGGCCGGGATGTATTCCTTCGGCACCGAACCGCCAACGACCTTGTTCTCGAACTGAACGCCGACGTTGCGCTCCAGCGGCTCGAAGATGATCTTGACTTCGGCGTACTGGCCCGACCCACCGGACTGCTTCTTGTGGGTATAGGTTTCGGTATGCGCCTTGGAGATCGTCTCGCGATACGCAACCTGCGGCGCGCCGATGTTGCAATCCACGCCGTATTCGCGGCGCAGGCGGTCGATGATGATTTCCAGATGCAGCTCGCCCATGCCGGACAGGATGGTCTGGCCGGTTTCCTGATCGGTGCGCAGACGCAGGCTGGGATCTTCGCCAGCCAGCTTCTGCAAGCCCAGCGTCATCTTTTCGACCGCTTCCTTGGTGCGCGGCTCGACCGAGATGTCGATAACCGGAACCGGGAAAGCCATACGCTCCAGGATCACCGGATCGTCGTTCGACGCCAGCGTGTCGCCCGTGCCGGTGTCCTTCAGGCCGACGAAAGCGGCGATGTCGCCGGCTTCGACTTCCTTGATTTCCGCCCGCTTGTCGGCGTGCATCTGGAACATCCGGCCGATACGCTCGCGATGGCCCTTGGTGGTGTTCTGCACCATGTCGCCCTGCTTCAGCGTGCCGGCATAGACGCGCACGAATGTCAGGGTGCCGTACTTGTCGTTGATGATCTTGAAGGCCAGACCGGCGAACGGCGCCTTCGGATCGGCCGGGATACGGCGGCGCTTGGCCTGCAGAACCTTTAGCTCGTCCGGCTCCAGACCGTCCTCTTCGCCTTCCTCGGCCGCGACCGCGATGCCCGGCACATCGACCGGCGACGGCAGGTAATCGATAACCGCATCCAGCAGCGGCTGTACGCCCTTGTTCTTGAACGCCGTGCCGCACAGCACCGGACGGAACGTGCCGTCGATCGTGCCCCGCTTGATGCACTTCTTCAGCGTCTCGATCTCGACGTCGCCCTTTTCGAAATACTCTTCCATCGCCGTCGTATCGACCGACAGGGCGGTATCCAGCAGTTCCTCGCGGTACTTCGCGACCGACTCCGCCATGTCGGCGGGAATGTCTTCGTAATGATACTTCGCGCCCAGTTCGCCGCCTTCCCAGACGATCGCCTTCATTTCGACCAGATCGACCACGCCCAGGAAGTTCTCTTCCGTGCCGATCGGCAGTTGCAGCGGCAGCGCGACGATGTCCAGCTTCTCCTTCAGCGTGTCGAACGCGCGGTAGAAGTCGGCACCGGTCCGGTCCAGCTTGTTGATGAAGATGATGCGCGGCACGTTATAGCGGTCGGCCAGACGCCAGTTGGTCTCGGACTGCGGCTGCACGCCGGCCACGCCCTCGATGATGAAAATCGCACCGTCCAGCACGCGCAGGCTGCGGTTGACCTCGATGTTGAAGTCGATATGCCCCGGCGTGTCGATGATGTTGATGCGGTTGTCTTTCCACTCGCACGTCACCGCGGCGGAGGTGATCGTGATGCCACGCTCCCGCTCCTGGTCCATATAATCGGTCGTGGTGTTGCCATCATGCACCTCACCGATCTTGTGAGACACACCCGTGTAATACAAAATCCGCTCGGTCGTCGTGGTCTTACCGGCATCGATATGCGCGGTAATCCCAATGTTTCTGATCTTATCGAGCGGCGTAACAGACACGGCAAACCTCCTACCATCGAACGAAAGGCCCGTCGCGCCGGCATACAAGCGCGCAAACAGACCGGCATATCAGAAAGGGCGCGTGACCCATCTCTGGATCCGGGGACAACCCCCACGCGCCCGCCCACGGTGCCGGCCGAACCATCGACCGGTTATGTATGGCGGGAAATGCGACAGTGCGCGCGGTTTTGCAAGTGCGAATTCAGTGCATGCCGCGCATGGCAGCGAACAACCGGGACGATTTATCACAGTCCGACACATGCCGGACCGCTAGAGAACCAGATATGGACACAAGAACAGCAATGGCTCTCGTCAGGTTTGGCCTGGGCCGGCGCGGCGGCGAACCACTGCCGGCCGATCCAGCCGCATGGCTGCTTGACCAGTTACGACAGCCCGATCCAACACGCTTCGACGATCCCCCGACCACCGCCGCCGGCCTGTCCGCGCTGCGTGAAGATCGCATGACAAGGCCGCCGAATCTCGAATCAAGATCGGGCGAATCCAGATCGCGCGCCCTGTTCAAGAGGGAGGCGACCCGCCATCTGGCAAACGCCATCGTCACCCCCGCCCCGTTCCGCGAGCGGCTGGTCTGGTTCTGGACCAACCACTTCACCGTCTCGGCGAAGCGGGGCGCCTGCGCCCCTGTCGCGGCCGCCTTCGTGGAAGAAGCCATCCGCCCGCATGTGACCGGCCGCTTCGGCGACATGCTGCTGGCCGCGATGCGCCACCCGGCGATGCTGCTGTATCTGGACAACGTCGGCTCGGTCGGCCCCGACAGCGCAGCCGGTCAGAAAAATCATCGCGGCCTGAACGAGAACCTGGCCCGCGAATGCCTGGAATTGCACACCGTCAGCCCGCTGGCAGGCTACACGCAATCCGATGTCACCGCCTTCGCCAATATCCTGACCGGCTGGTCCATCGACCTGCAAGCCGACCCGCCCGGCTTCCGCTACCGCCCGTTCGCCCGGGAACCCGGCGTGCAAACCCTGCTGCACCGTCCGTTCCCGCCCGGAGAGGCCGGCGGAGTCGCGGCCCTGGCGTTCCTGGCAAATCATCCGGCGACTCACCGGTTTCTGGCCACCAAGCTGGTCCGCCACTTCGTCGCCGACGATCCGCCGCCCGATGCGGTGCGCGTTATCGAAGGCGTGCTGCGCGACACCGGGGGCAACCTGGGTGCAGCCTCCGCCGCGCTGGTCACGCTGGACGCGGCCCGGGCACCCGGCACCAAGCTGCGGACACCGATGGAGTATGTCGTCGCCAGCATCCGCACCCTGGACGTTCCCCCCGCCCAAATCCCCAACCTGACCGGCATCCTGGCGGCGTTGGGCCAGCCGCTGTGGGGCGCCCCGGCGCCGAACGGCTGGCCCGACCGGGCGGCGGATTGGGCAGGGCCGGAGGCGATGCTCCAGCGGGTGGATTGGGCCAGCGGATTCGCCAGCCGCATCGGCGGCCGCGACGTAGAGGAAATCGCCACCAACGCGCTGGGCCCGCTGCTGCGCCCGGAAACCCGGGACGCGATCCGGCAAGCGGGGTCCCGGCGAGACGCCGCGGCGCTGCTGCTGACCAGCCCCGAATTTCAAAGGCGCTGACCCGATGCACATCCATACAACCCGGATCGGCCGCCGAACCGCCCTGCTGGGGCTGGCCGCCACCGCCACTTTCGGCCGAACCACGCTCGCCCTCGCCGGCGCGCCGACCGACAGGCGGCTGGTGGTCATCGTCCTGCGTGGCGCCTTGGACGGTATGGCGGCGGTGGTCCCCTATGGCGACCCTGCCCTTGCCGGCCTGCGCGGCGAAATCCTGCCCGCCGCACCCGGCCAGCCAGACGGGATGCTGGACCTGGGTGGCTTCTATGGCCTGCATCCAGCCCTGCCCAACCTGCACGCGATGTATCGGGCAAACGAAGCCCTGATCGTCCACGCCGTCGCCGCGAACTACCGCGTCCGCAGCCATTTCGAGGCACAGGACTATCTGGAATCCGGCACCGACCACCGGATGATCAGCGGCTGGCTGAACCGCACCGTCGCCGCCTTGCCCTCGCCCGCCACCGAACGCCCCGTGGGCGAGGCCCTGGCCGTCGGCCTGTCCGTCCCGCTGCTGCTGCGCGGCCCCGCCGACGTGGCCAACTGGGCACCGCATGGCTTTGCTCAGCCAGCGCCAGATCTGTATGCCGCCATCGCCGCGTTGAACCGGCACGATCCGGTCACCGGCCCGGCGATCCGGCAAGGCCTGCGCGCTCGGGGCTACAGCGATTCCGTGATGGCGGCCGACGCGCAGCCGAAAGACACATTCACCTTCCCCGCCCTGGCCCGATTCGCCGGCCGGATGCTGCGTGCCGGCGACGGTCCGCGCATCGCCGCCCTGGAACTCGGCGGCTGGGACACCCACACCGCCCAGGCCAACCGGTTGCGTGGCCCACTGAAGCAACTCGACGACGGTCTGGCTGCCTTGAAAGCGGCGCTGGGACCGGCCTGGAGCCAGACCGCGGTGCTGGCGATGACCGAATTCGGCCGAACCGCCCGCATGAACGGCACCAAGGGCACCGACCATGGCACAGGAACGGTTGCCTTCCTGGCCGGCGGCGCGGTCGCGGGGGGCCGGGTCGAAGCGAACTGGCCCGGCCTTGGCCCGGGGCAGCTATTCGAAAACCGCGATCTGGGCCCGACCACGGATCTGAGAGCCGTGGCAAAGGGCGTGCTTGCCGGCCATCTTGGACTGGACGCAGCGGCGCTGAACCGAATTTTCCCCGGCAGCGAGGCGGTGGACGGGCTTCGCGGCCAGATCCGAACCTGACCCGACAGACAGGCTGCCGCCCGATTCCGGCCGGGCATCCACTAATACGACGAACAGGCAGAACCGGCACGCCCAAAGGCGCATCGGCGGCATTGCCGGTGCCGAGCCGCGTACATGATCCCCGTTGGGCGCGATGGGCAAAGACCCGCCGTCGTCCAACCCCAGCAGGCCGCCGCCGCCGCGCCCCCCCCTCGCCGACGGCACCGTCAGCGCCTGGCCCGACACCGGCCGGGTTTCCGCCAGGGCCAGAGCGGCCGGGAACACCAGGCCGCTCAGATGCTCCACCGCCTGCTCGTGCCTGTCGTCGAAACTGTAAATACTGGATGCGAGACAGTTGATCAGTGCCGCATACAGCGCATGCGTTCGGCGCCCATCATACCCGTCAACGCATGATCGATGGTATCGACGGCGGAATGGCGGGGCACCGCCGATTGTGCAGCCGGGAATATTGAGAATAGATCTGACGCCTTATCCCATCTTGTTCATCGCGCCCACGGGCGTTCGTGGCGCGGCTTACCATTTCTTATTCACAATTACATATATTATGGGTCTCCCAGTTGGGTTGACCGCGCTTCAGACTCTATCCGGGTCAGCGTTGGGGGTCGATGGGCGCCGGGATTGGCGGGCACACGCCCCCGTTGTCATCCCGCGCGCGGGATAGGCGCAGGCTCCTTCGCGTTGAAGGAGTCCTAAGAACCATACATGCCCGTGACCGGGGAATCCCTTTTTTTTGCGGCAAACAGGCCGCTGTGGGCTGACTTTCGCAACAGGTTTATTATAAGGATGTGACAGAAAACGCCACACTTACCGAGTGGCTCAAATTAGGAGATGGGCTCTTACCGACTCTGACGGGCAGAATCGAGGAGTCGACACCCGCCAGAGCAGGACCTAGGAAGCCCCCAAGTCTGGAGTTACCTCCACAGGGCTGATGAGGGACAACGCGAAAAACCTAGTGGATAAAATCAGTGTTCGGCCCCGGAACTTATTTAGTCGTTAGAACCGGTTAGCGAAGGGGGCTTCTAT
Source organism: Pseudomonadota bacterium (assembly GCA_021805665.1). Lineage (GTDB taxonomy): Bacteria > Pseudomonadota > Alphaproteobacteria > Acetobacterales > Acetobacteraceae > Rhodopila. Next base: position 1,414 of record JAJZEV010000274.1, on the reverse strand, counting down.
CGCCGTCACAATTCAGATTCATTAGCGCGACTATCAGCCTGTATGGGTTCGCGGTGTCATAGCCCGGATTGTCTGACCTCACCCGCCCCGATGACAGCTTGGACTCCAAGTCCGATCCCGTCCTCGCGCTGAACCGTCTCATCCCTTGGGAGAGCTTCCGAACTTCACTATTGACCACGCGCCGGCAGCCCCGGGTTCGCGCCACGGAGCCCACGGGCACGTGTGTGGGTCGGACGAAAGCCGATGGGCGAGGAGGCGAGGTTGATTATCCCGATCCTTCAATCGGTCTACAATCCGGGCAACAAACCGTATAGGTCGACCCAACATCAGACGTAAGCTACTCTTTGAAAGAGCGCGCTTTGGAGCCTGGCTGGGGAAACTGAAGTTATCAGCCTGTTAGGACCCCGGCACCTCGATCGAAGTGGACTTAATCAGCGCCAGCACCGGCGCGCCAGGCGCCAGACCCAGCCGAACCACGGCGTCGGCGGTCACGCGCGCCAGCAGCCCGCCATCGGGCAGCCCGATCTCCACCATCGCAGACCGACGCAGCGGGTCGGGGGC
>JAJZEV010000274.1:0-843 GCA_021805665.1 Pseudomonadota bacterium | reverse complement strand
TCGACTCCGGCGGTCGTCCGGCCAGGATCACCTCTCGCGCCGGCACCCTGATGCGACACAGTGCGCCGACCGGCATATCCAGCAGCGGCAACAGGAAATCAGCGCCGCCGCCGTGCAGCCGCGTTAGCATCCGAACCGGATCGTGGGCATCCACCCGGCACATCAGCACCGCCCCGGCATCGTCGCGACTAGCCAGCGGCAGTTCCGCCTGGGCGGAAATCTCCTCGGTGCCCCCATAGGCAACGACCTTCCCGGCTTCGACCAGCACGAGCGAGTCCGCCAGTTGGGCGGCCTCATCCAACGCGTGGGTCACGTACAGCACCGGCAGCCGCAGCGCCGTCTTCAAACGCGCTAAGTACGGCAGGATTTCGGCCTTGCGGGCGGAGTCGAGGCTGGCCAGAGGCTCATCCATCAGCAGCAGTTTCGGCTGTGCCAGCAGTGCCCGGCCGATAGCAACCCGTTGGCGTTCGCCGCCAGACAGCGCCTTCGGCCACCGGTCCAGCAGGGCGCCGATCCCCAGCAGATCGACAACATCGTCGAAGCGGATTTCGCCCGGGGCAACGCGCCGCATTCCGAACCGCAGGTTGGTGGCGACCGACATGTGCGGAAACAGCCGGGCGTCCTGGAACACCATGCCCGCCCGCCGCTGTTCGGGCGGCAGCCACACACCGGCATCCGTGTCGGCCAACACGGCACCATCGATCTCCACGCGGCACCAATCCGGTCGCAGCAATCCGGCCGCCGCGTTGACGATGGTGGATTTTCCGCTGCCGGACGGCCCGAACAGCACCGTCACGCCGGGGGACCGCACCTCGAACGCGACGTCCATCTGGATAGACGCGA
>JAJZEV010000267.1 GCA_021805665.1 Pseudomonadota bacterium | reverse complement strand
ACCGCACGCCTTCCATCCCATAGATGTGATGGTCGCCGAACAGCGAGTGCTTCCAACCGCCGAACGAGTGGAACGCCATCGGCACCGGGATCGGCACGTTGATCCCGACCATGCCGATCTGGATCGCCTGGGTGAAATCGCGCGCCACACCGCCATCGTTGGTGAACAGTGCGACGCCGTTACCGTATTCGTGCGCGTTGATCAGCCGTGTCGCGGTCGCAACGTCCGGAGCGCGAACCACCGACAGCACCGGCCCGAAGATCTCGTCCTTATAGATCTTCATGTCCGGCGTGACGTTGTCGAACAGGCAACCACCCATGAAGAACCCGTTTTCATAGCCTTGCAGCTTCAACCCGCGGCCATCGACCACCAGATTGGCGCCTTCCTTGACGCCCTGGTCCACGTAGCCCAGCACCTTCTGCATGTGTTCGCGGGTCACCAGCGGCCCCATCTCCGCGTCCGGATCGACACCCGGAGCCACCTTCAGCGCGCGAACCCGCGGCGCCAGCTTGGTTATCAGCTCATCCCCGGCCGACCCGACCGTGACCGCAACCGACACTGCCATGCAACGTTCGCCGGCCGCGCCATAGGCAGACCCCATCAGCGCATCGACCGCGTCGTCGATGTTCGCATCCGGCATGATAACCATGTGGTTCTTCGCACCGCCCAGCGCCTGCACGCGCTTGCCGTTCTGCGTGCCGCCGCGATAAATCGTCTCCGCGATCGCGGTGGACCCGACGAAGCTGATCGCCGCGATCCCCGGATGCGCGATGATCGTCTCCACCGCTTCCCGCCCGCCCTGCACGACGGCGAACACGCCGTCCGGCAGACCCGCTTCCTTCAGCAGTTCGGCCAGTTTCAGCGCGACCGAGGGGTCCTTTTCCGACGGCTTCAGGATGAAGCAGTTGCCCGTCGCCAGCGCCACCGGGATCATCCACAGCGGCACCATGATCGGGAAGTTGAACGGCGTGATGCCGGCAACCACGCCCAAGGGCTGGCGGATCGACCACGCGTCGATGCCGGTGCCGACCTGGTCGGTGAATTCCCCCTTCAGCAGATGCGGGATGCCGCAGGCGAACTCCACCACTTCCAGACCGCGCTGCACTTCGCCATCGGCGTCCGACAGCACCTTGCCATGTTCGGAGGTAATGATTTCAGACATCTGCCGGCGGTCCCGATCGATCAGGTCCCGCAGCTTGAACATCACCCGCGCCCGGCGCAGCGGCGGCGTATTCGCCCAGGCCGGCCACGCGGCGGTGGCGGCGGCAACGGCCTTGTCCACTTCCGATGCATCGGCCATCGCGACCTTGGCAGTGAGTTCGCCGGAAGCCGGATTGAACACGTCCCCGAACTTGCCGCTGGTTCCGGCGACATGTTTGCCGCCAATGAAATGCCCGATCTCGCGCATGGTAGAACCCCTTCCCTATGTCGGCGTGGAAGTAGAACAGGTTGGCGCCGCGGTCCAGATGGCGCAAAGCGTCGGTGAATGACGCCCGCGCCTGATTGCCCGGGCGAAACCACCCGATGCGAACCACCCTTGCGCCATACGCGTTCCGCATGGTTGCATTGCGTCAGGCACTGGAATCGGAGATCGCTTGGCCTACGCCCTGCAACAACTCATCAACGGCGTCACGCTGGGTATGATCTACGGCCTGATCGCGGTCGGTTACACCATGGTTTATGGCATCATCGGCATGATCAACTTCGCCCATGGCGACGTGTTCATGGTGGGATCGTTCCTGTCGCTGATAGCACTTCTGGGGCTGGCCGCGCTGGGCATCACCTCGGTGCCCCTGGCGCTGGCGCTTACGCTGATCTTCGCCGCCGCGATCGCCGCGCTGTACGGCTGGACCATCGAGCGTGTGGCGTACCGCCCCTTGCGCGGGTCTTTCCGGCTGGCGCCGCTGATCAGCGCCATCGGCATGTCGATCACCCTGCAAAACTTCGTCCAGGTCAGTCAGGGCGCCCGCGTCAAACCGATCGAGGCGATCATCCCCGGCGGCATCCAGATCATGGACCAGGGCGGCTTCGCGGTCCGCCTGTCGTGGATGCAGATCGCCATCGTGGTCATCACCATGACCATCCTGGGCATTTTCACCTGGCTGGTGACCAAAACCCCGCTGGGCCGGACCATGCGCGCCTGCGAGCAGGACCTGAAAATGGCCAGCCTGCTGGGCATCGACACCGATCGCACCATCAGCCTGACCTTCGTCATCGGCGCCGCCCTGGCAGCCGTCGCGGGCTTCCTGTTCCTGCTGTATTACGGCGTCATCGACTTCTACATCGGCTTCATCGCCGGGGTGAAAGCCTTCACCGCCGCCGTGCTGGGCGGCATCGGCAGCCTGCCCGGCGCCGTGCTGGGCGGTCTGCTGATCGGCTTGATCGAGGTGTTCTGGTCCGCCTATTTCAGCGTGGAATACAAGGACGTCGCCGCGTTCGGTATCCTGATCGCCGTGCTGATCTTCATGCCCACCGGCATCCTGGGACGGGCCGAGGTCGAGAAAGTATGACCCCCGCCCCGTCCCCGCGAAGCACGCCTGTATGACCGCCCTCCGCGACGCCTTCCTCTCCGCCCTTGTCGCCCTCGGCCTGTTCGCGCCCCTCGTCGGGCTGGTCACCACCAGCGGCGAGCACGGCCTGCTTCTGGAACTCCGCCCCATCGCCACGGCGGTCGTTGTCGGTCTGGTGTTCCTCGGCCGCCTGATCGTCCTGTCGCGCCGCGGCCGGACCCGCACGGCATCCGCCCCCTCCAACCGCGCGCTGGCGGAAAAAGTCTCCAAAGCGGGTAAGTATGTAACGCCGCTGCTGCTGGTCGCGGCCGTGGCCCTGCCGTTCACCGGATCGCGCTACTACATCGACCTCGGAACCCTCGTCCTCACCTACATCATGCTCGGTTGGGGCCTGAACATTGTCGTCGGGCTCGCCGGCCTGCTGGACCTTGGCTATGTCGCCTTCTACGCGGTGGGGGCCTATTCCTTCGCCCTGCTGGCGACCAATTTCGGCCTGGGTTTCTGGACCTGCCTGCCCCTCGCCGGCATCCTGGCCGCCTTTGCCGGAGTGATGCTCGGCTTTCCCGTCCTGCGCCTGCGCGGCGACTATCTGGCGATCGTCACCCTGGCGTTCGGGGAGATCATCCGCGTCGTACTGATCAACTGGGTCTCACTGACCAACGGCCCGAACGGCATCACCGGCATACCCCGCCCCACCCTGTTCGGCCTGGCCTTCAGCATGGACGGCGGACCCGGCACCATCGCCGACTTCTTCAATGTCGAACCCGCCGTCATCCAGCGCATCGTATTCTTATATTACGTCATTCTCGGCCTCGCCCTGCTGACCAACTGGGTATCCCTCCGCCTTCGCCGGATGCCCTTGGGCCGAGCGTGGGAGGCTTTGCGGGAGGATGAGGTCGCCTGCAGGTCGTTGGGAATCAATGTCCGCAACACCAAGCTGACCGCGTTCGGCATCGGCGCGATGTTCGGCGGTTTCGCCGGCGCATTCTTCGCCACCCGGCAGGCCTTCATCAGCCCCGAGAGCTTCACCTTCATCGAATCCGCCACGGTGCTGGCCATCGTGGTTCTGGGTGGCCTGGGCAGCCAACTCGGTGTGGCGCTGGCCGCCATCGTCATGGTCGGCGGGCTGGAGACGCTGCGCGATTTCCTGAGCTTCCTGGGCGATCAGATGAACAGCCCGCTGTTTTCCGGCATTGCCAGCGAGCTGCCGCTGTATCGCATGCTGATCTTCGGGCTGGCGCTGGTGGTGATGATGGTGCTGCGGCCCCGGGGTCTGGTGTCTGGCCGCACGCCAAGCGTGGCCCTGCACAAGGTGAGGGATATCGCCCCCGGCCTTGTCGCGCGGGGCCGCGGCTGATGCTGTCCGTGTCGGGCCTGACGATGCAGTTCGGAGGTCTGCGGGCCGTGGATGGCCTGTCGTTCCAGGCCAAGGCCGGCGACATCACCGCCGTGATCGGGCCGAACGGCGCCGGCAAGACCACCGTGTTCAACTGCATCACCGGTTTCTACCGGCCCAGCGGCGGATCGATCGGCCTGACGCACCCCGGCGGCGCGTCGCACAAACTGCACACCATGCCCGGCCACCGTATTGCGTCCGCCGCCAAGGTGGCCCGCACGTTCCAGAACATCCGCCTGTTCGCCGGCATGACAGTACTGGAAAACCTGCTGGTCGCCCAGCACAACACCCTGATGGCCGCGACCGGATTCGGCGTGCTGGCCGTTCTGGGCCTGGGCCGCTATCGCGCCGCCGAGGCGGCTGGCATCGAGAAAGCGAAATTCTGGCTGGATGCGATCGGCCTGACCGCGCGCGCCGATGACCCGGCGGGCGCCCTGCCCTATGGCGCACAACGCCGGCTGGAAATCGCCCGGGCAATGTGCATCGACCCGGTGCTGCTGTGCCTGGACGAACCGGCAGCCGGCCTGAACCCGCGCGAATCGGATGAACTGAACAAGTTGCTGATGCGTATCCGCGATGGCGGTTGCTCCTTGCTGCTGATCGAGCACGATATGGGCGTGGTCATGCGTATCTCCGACCACATCGTCGTGCTGGATCACGGCAGGAAGATCAGCGACGGCACCCCGGCCGAAATTCGCAACGACCCCGCCGTGATCGCCGCCTATCTGGGCGAAGGCGAGGAAGATGAGGTACCGGCATGACCGCCCTGCTGTCGCTGACCGGTGTCACCGCGTTCTATGGCGCGATCCAGGCGCTGCGCGGCATCGACCTGACGGTGGAAAGGGGCGAGATCGTCACGCTGATCGGCGCCAACGGGGCCGGCAAATCCACCCTGATGATGACGATCTGCGGCAGCCCGCGCGCCCGGGACGGGCAGATCGTGCATGACGGCCAGGATATTACCCAATGGCCGACGCACCTGATCATGCGTCGCCGCATCGCCCAGGCACCCGAGGGAAGGCGTATATTCAATCGTATGACCGTCCACGAAAACCTGCTGATGGGCGCCGAGGTCGCGGGCCGCACCGACACCGCGGACGGGCTGGAGCAGGTGTTCACCCTGTTCCCGAGGCTGAAGGAGCGTATCGGACAACGCGGCGGCACGTTGTCCGGCGGCGAACAGCAGATGCTGGCGATCGGCCGGGCGCTGATGTCGCGGCCGACATTGCTGTTGCTGGATGAGCCGTCGCTGGGCCTCGCGCCGCTGGTCGTGCGGCAGATATTCGGGGCGATCCGCGACCTGAACCGCACCACCGGCCTGACAGTGCTGCTGGTCGAGCAGAATGCCTATCAGGCGTTGCGGCTGGCGCATCGGGGTTACGTGCTGGTCAACGGCTCCATCACCATGGCCGGCACCGGGTCCGAACTACTCGCCCGGCCGGAGATCAGGGCGGCGTATCTGGAAGGCGGGCACGCTTAGGCTGGCCTGCCGGACGGCGACTTCAGGACACCGACGGTTGCGTTTCGCGCGCGTGTCGGCAGACTGAGTCCGAACGCTATCCGATCGGGGAGAGAAACATGGGCCACAAAATCGCAATCATGGGCACCGGGGCCGTCGGCGCCTATGCCGGGGCGCACATGGCCCGGGCCGGCGAGGACGTGACCTTCATCGACCCCTGGCCCGCCAATGTGGAAACCATGAAGGCCCGGGGCCTGAAAGTATCCCACATCCGCGACGTGCCGGAATGGTCCACGCCGGTTCGCGCGCTGCACCTGACCGAGTTGCAGCAGGCCGCGAAGGAAAAGCCGTTCGACATCGCTTTCGTCTGCATGAAGTCGTACGATACCGAGTGGGCAACGATCATGATCGCCCAGTATCTCGCCCCGGATGGCTTTATCGTTTCGTTACAGAACTGCATGAACGAGGAAACCATCGCCGGCGTGGTCGGCTGGGGCAAGGTTGTCGGCTGCATCGCCAGTTCCATCACCGTCGATCTGTGCGAACCCGGCCATGTGCGCCGCGCCGCGGGCAAAAGCGGCGATAAGCACACGGTGTTCCGCACTGGCGAGGTGCATGGCCGAATCACCGAACGCGCCGGGGAAATCCGCCGCCTCGTCGCCCTGACCGATTCGGCGCTGGTAACGTCCAACCTGTGGGGGGAGCGTTGGTCGAAGCTGGTAACCAACGCGATGGCGAACGGTATGTCCGCCTGCACCGGCCTGATCAGCAAGGATATCCTGCGCAACGACACCCTGCGCCAGTTCGGTGCCCGCCTGGGCAGCGAGGCGATCCGCGTCGGCCAGGCGCTGGGCTATGAGCTGGAGGAAGTCCATCACATCGACCCCGAAATCATCGCCCGGGCCGGCGAGGGCGATGCAGCGGCGATCCGGGAATACGATGCACACCGCCTGGAGGAGGTGAACAAGGCCGGCGGCGGCGAACATCGCCCCTCGATGGGTCAGGACATGGTCAAGGGCCGGCGCACCGAAATCGACTTCCTGAACGGCTTCATCAACCGCAAGGCCGAGGAAATCGGC
>JAJZEV010000181.1 GCA_021805665.1 Pseudomonadota bacterium | reverse complement strand
ACCGACCCGCCTGCGTCTTCTGGCGCTCGCGTCCCGGGGTGCGTTCTGCGTCATGGAGTTCACTGAAATCCTTGGCCAGTCCCAGCCGCGCCTGTCGCGCCATCTGAAGCTGCTGTGCGATTGCGGCTTGCTGGATCGCGTGCGGGAAGGCGCCAACGTGTGGTTCGCGCTGCCCACCGGGGACGATGGCGCATTGGCGCGCGAGCTGGTCGCCCGCCTGCCCGGGGACGATCCGGTCCTGGAAGCCGATCGCCGTCAGGCCGCCCGCGTGCTGGCGGAACGCGCCCGCGTCGCGTCGGAGAGTTTCCGTCAAAAAGGCGCCGACTGGGATGAGATGCGCGCGCTGGAGCTTCCCGCCCGGGCGGTAGAGGATGCGCTGCTGGCGCTGTTCCCGCCGGAACCCCGGGGCCGGCTGCTGGATATCGGCACCGGAACCGGCCGCGTGCTGGAACTGCTGGCGCCCCGGGTGCGCCAGGCGCTGGGGATCGATGCGTCCAAGGCGATGTTGGCGCTGGCGCGATCGCGCCTGTCCGGCCTCGGCTTCGCCCATTGCGCGGTGCGTCTGGCGGATATGTACCGGCTGCCGCTGGCGGACCGGTCGTTCGACACGGTCGTCCTGCAAATGGTCCTGCACCACGCCGAGGACCCGGCGGGTGCGGTGCGGGAGGCGACCCGTGTACTGGCCCCTGGCGGCCGATTGCTGGCGATCGACCTCGGACACCACGACCGTACGGATGTCACCGGCAAGCTGGCGCATCGCTGGGCCGGTTTCTCCAACGACGCCATGAACGTCATGTTTGCCGCCGCCGGGCTGGTTGGCTCCGAACCCGTCGTCATTCCCGGCCCGTTGCCGGTCTGCATCTGGCCCGCGGCGCCCGTCGCCGCCATGGCCGCCGAACCCTCGCTAGAACACGCCGACTGAAAGCGACACGATGAACCGACCCCATTTGCTGGATGCCCTGCGGGACCGCGTACTGCTGTGCGATGGCGGCATGGGCAGCCGCGTGCAGGCCCTGACGCTGGACGTCGAGAAAGACTACTGGGGCCGCGAGAACTGCACCGACGTGCTGGTGCTGTCCCGCCCCGACATGGTGCGGGAAATTCATCGCGGCTATTTCGAGGCCGGGGCCGACATGGTGGAGACGAACACCTTCGGCGCCTCGACGGTGACGCTGGGCGAATTCGATCTGGCCGACCGAGCGTATGAGATAAATAAGGTGGCTGGGGAGCTGGCGCGCGAGGCGGCGGACAGCTTCGCCGACGACCGGCATCGCTGGGTGATCGGCAGCGTCGGGCCGGGCACCAAGCTGCCAAGCCTGGGCAATATTGGGTACGACCCGCTGGAAGCGGCTCTGGCGGAACAGTGCCGCGGCCTGATCGCGGGCGGCGTCGATGCGATCCTGATCGAGACCTGCCAGGACACGTTGCAAATCAAGGCGGCCGTCAACGGTGCGAAGATCGCGCGCCGGGAAGCGGGCAAGGACACCCCGATCTTCGTCCAGGTCACGGTCGAAACCACCGGCACGCTGCTTGTCGGCCCCGATATCGCGGCCGCCGGCGCGGTGATCGGTGCGCTGGATGTTCCGCTGATGGGCCTGAACTGCGCCACCGGCCCGCAGGAGATGGCGGAGCATGTCAGTTGGCTGGCGACGAACTGGCCGGGGTTGATTTCCGTCCAGCCGAATGCCGGACTGCCGGAACTGGTCGATGGGCACACCCATTACCCGCTGGGCGCGGCCGATCTGGCGTCGTGGCTGGAACGCTTCATCGCGGAGGACGGAGTCAATCTGATCGGCGGCTGTTGCGGCACCTCGATCGGGCATATCCAGGCGCTGGACCAGATGCTGCGCAAACGCGGCGGCTTCCGGCCGGCCCCGGTCGTGCGCAAGCCGATCTGGATCCCCGGCGTCGCCAGCCTGTATCAGGCGGTGCCGTTGCGGCAGGAGAACGCGATCTTCGCCATTGGCGAGCGCTGCAATGCCAACGGCTCCAAGAAATGGCGCGAACTGCAGGAAGTCCACGACTGGGACGGCTGCGTCGCCATGGGGCGCGAGCAGGTTCAGGAAGGATCGCACGCACTCGACATCTGTACAGCGTTTGTCGGTCGTAATGAAACTCAGGAGATGGATGAGATCGTCCGCCGCTTCACCGCCTCGGTAAACAGCCCGCTGGTGATCGACAGCACTGAAACCCCGGTGATCGAGGCAGCGCTGAAGCTGCATGGCGGCAAGCCGATCATCAACTCCATCAACTTCGAGGATGGCGAGAAGGCCGCGGCCGACCGGCTGATCCTGGCCAAGAAGTTCGGCGCGGCGGTGATCGCGCTGACCATCGACGAAGTCGGCATGGCCAAAACCCCCGAGGACAAGCTGCGAATCGCTCGGCGGCTCGTGGATTTCGCCTGCAACCAGCACGGGCTGGCGCAGTCCGACCTGCTGATCGACCCGCTGACCTTCACCATCGCGACGGGTAATGAAGACGACCGCAAGCTGGCGCAATGGACGCTGGAGGGCATCGCGGCGATCCACCAGGAATTCCCCGATATCCAGATTATCCTGGGTCTGTCCAACGTCAGTTTTGGCTTGAACCCTGCCGCCCGGGCCGTGCTGAACAGCGTGTTCCTGGATCATGCCCGCAAGGCCGGGATGACGGGCGCGATCATTCATGTGTCGAAGATCCGGCCGATGCACCTGATCGCCGAGGAAGAAAAGCAAGTCGCCGAAGACCTGATCTTCGACCGCCGGCGAGAGGATTACGACCCGCTGCAGCGCCTGCTGGAACTGTTCGCCGGCCGCAAGGCCGCCGATGCGGTCAAGAAGGAACGCGCCGAAACCGCGGAAGGCCGGTTGAAGGACCGTATCGTCGATGGCGATCGCAAGGGCCTTCAGGACGACCTGGACGAAGCATTGCTGACATTGCCGCCGCTGGAAATCATCAACAACGTGCTGCTGGACGGCATGAAGGTGGTGGGCGACCTGTTCGGCGCCGGTAAGATGCAGTTGCCGTTCGTGCTGCAAAGCGCGGAGACGATGAAAGCCGCCGTCGCCTATCTGGAACCGATGATGGAACGGGTGGAGGGTCAGGAAAAAGGCACCATCGTCCTGGCCACGGTAAAGGGCGACGTGCATGACATCGGCAAGAATCTGGTCGATATCATCCTGACCAACAACGGCTATCGCGTCATCAACCTGGGCATCAAGGTGCCGCTGGCCGACATGCTGCAAGCGGTGCAGGACAACCGCGCGCACGCCATCGGCATGTCCGGGCTGCTGGTGAAATCGACCGTGGTGATGCGCGAGAACCTGGAAGAAATGTCTCGCCGCGGGGTGGAGATTCCGGTCCTGCTGGGCGGCGCGGCGCTGACCCGTAACTATGTGGAGGAAGCCTGCGTGGGCGCCTATGCCTCCGGTCGTGTCGCCTATGCGCGCGATGCGTTCGACGGGTTGCATCTGATGGACAAGGTGACCGGCAACGCGTTCGACGACTATCTGGCCGTTATCCAGTCCAAGCGTGCCGGAAAGGCCCGCAATACCACCCGGACTTTGGGGCAGGCCGATGAAAAGGCCTTCCGGCCAGTCGATGTCGCCGTGGTTCGCCAGCGCCGCCATCGCCTGACCAGCGACGTGCCGGTTGTGCAGCCGCCGTTCTGGGGTGCCAGGGTTTTGGAGTCGGCCCCGAAAGCTATCGTGCCGTTCCTGAATGAGCGCAGCCTGTATCAGTTCCAGTGGGGCTTCCGGAAACAGGGGCGATCGCTGGACGATTTCCTGGGTTGGGCGAAACAGGAACTGCGACCGGTGATGCGCCGGATGCTGGCGCTTTGCGAGGAGCAGGACATCCTGAGGCCGCAAGCCGCCTATGGGTATTGGAAAGCGGCCGGGCAGGGCAACGATTTGATCGTCTTCGAGCAGGACGGCACGACCGAGGTCGCTCGCTTCTCCTTACCGCGTCAGCCTAAGGAGGATGGCGAGTGCATCGCCGATTTCTTCCGCGACGTTGACGATGCGGAGCGGGATGTGATCGGCTTTCAGGTGGTGACGGTAGGCCAGAAGGCGTCCGACACGGCACGGGTGTGGTTCGAGGAAAATCGTTACCAGGATTATCTGTATCTGCATGGCCTGTCGGTGGAGATGGCCGAGGCGATGGCGGAATACGTCCACAAGCGAATCCGAGCGGAACTTGGGTTCGCGGGGGAGGATGACCGGGATATGGAGAAGATGCTGTCGCAGGGGTATCGCGGCAGCCGGTATTCGTTCGGGTATCCGGCTTGCCCCCGGCTGGAGGATCAGGCGCCGATCCTGAAGATGCTGGGGGCGGAACGGATCGGGATTTCGCTTTCGGATGAATTCCAGTTGCATCCGGAGCAATCCACCAGTGCGATCGTGGTGTTGAATCCGCGGGCTAAGTATTTCTCGGTTTGATCGACGGCCCCGGCCCCGACGTGTGTCGGGGACTGGATCGCGTTGAATCTGGGCATATTTCAACCGAACAAATCAGGACGACTGTTACCGACGTGCCCGTTGTTAGAGGGTTTGCGGCTGCCACGTCTATGGCAGGCGCAAGGGGAAGGTCCGGTTCGTTGTCTCAGTTTTCCCGCCGGCTTGTATACATGGACTACCGTGCGTCAGTGTTCACGAAAGCGAATATTCCTGTCGGTAGTGCTTGACTTTAAGTTTCGACAATCCAAAGCTGTTGTAGGAATATCCTGATTTAGCGAAGAATGGGTTTGGTATCGACCGTAATTATTGTGGCACTGGATGTTGGGCCAAAGACGAGTTATCGGTCCCTACCTGCTCCCACTTTTCCGGCTACTTAACGCGTGAGGGGCTGGCTCCCGGGGAGAGGGAGTATGAGGCAGCCAAGATTCCTGGATACGGAAATTGCCGGTAAAGCGCGGGGCCCTCGGCGTTCAGCGAATGTTTCGAATGAGAATTCTGGTCGGCCGCTCCGCAGTGGTATGACCATACTCTCGGACCATCGAGTATATTGTTCAACGGACACTGGAGCGACGCCATGACTGTATCGCCTGGCAATCTCGATAGTCTTATGAATATGACTTTTCCCGTCGCTGACTTCACCGCTGTTTCCGTTCAGTCCAAGACCGGTGTAGGTTTATCGCCCTCCGGCGGTTTCACCTATTCGACGGTGACGCTTAATACCACTGGCTTTCCTGGTCCCGGCACGATGACCGGCGAAACCCTCACCATCGTCGGTGTCAATGATTCGGAGAATTCGTTTACTTACTCCTTGGCCTTGGACGGCCAGTTTGTCGGTCAGGTGACGGATTATGTTGGTGGATACAGTTCGGGTAGTCTGCTAATTGGAATCCCGGTAAGCACGGTGGCCGAGACTAGTATGAGCGCAATGAACGGCATTGTTGGCGTACTCTCATCGACACCAATTCCCGCACAAACAAGTATAACATTCGCGTCATCGGGAAGTTCGAATATCACCCCGGCCGCGATGCCTAGCCTCGGCGTACTCGACACAACCACCGGCCAACCCATCGCCGCTACTCCTCAGCCGTATTCCGGGCCGGTAGCGGGACTGACCAGCGAATTCATAACCACCACATCCGACAGTCTGAACGTCACCGTTGCGACTCCAAATTGGTTCGTGCACACTGGCAGCGGCAACGATGCGATCGCGGTCAGTAGCGGGACAAATGTCTTGGACGGCTCGACCGGCTCCAACTTCCTGACGGGCGGGACTGGCGCCGATACCTTCTTCGTGGATGACCGCGGCGCGACGGCCGACATCTGGAGTACGGTGAACAACTTCCATTCTGGCGATTCGGCGACGATTTGGGGCATCACCCCCACCGACTTCAAGCTGACCTGGTTGAATGGGCAAGGTGCGGCGGGGTACACTGGATTGACACTCGGTGCCACGGCCGCCGGTCACCCGAACGCGACATTGACGCTTGCAGGTTTCACCAGTGCAGACCTGAGCAATGGTCGTCTGACGGTAAGCTTCGGGACCACAGGGGCAACCGGTGGCGTCCCCGGTAGCAACTATATGCTTATTAAGGCCACCTGAGCATCGGTCCAACCGTCGTTGCTGTCCCCGGATGGAGCGGATCGGGAGCCTGCTTGCAGATGCGGTGGGCTGAACGGGTCCGGATTTCGCTGCTGAGCGAGTACCCGTGGCAAGCGGCACAATCGGCCAGCGCGATGGACATGTTGAATCCGAGGGCAAAGTATTTCTCGGTGTGACGGCTGTCTTCCCGGGGATACGGGAGCCACAGTGTGGCACGAAGTTTCACGAAGCGGCGTTTGCCGCGGGCGGGTCCCCCCGGTTAGCCTTGCTCTGCTGCCGAGCGTCTTCCAGCAGGCGGGTTTGGTTTCGGTTTACGAAAATGACCGCCGCCAGGATGGCCGCCCCGCCCGTTACGCCGAGGGCGATGCCGATCGGGCCGCTTAGCCGTTTGGCGGCGTCGCCCAGCAGATAGGCACCGAACCCGTAAAGCGCGGTCCAGCCGATGCCGCCCAGGGCGTTCCACATCAGGAACATCGGCCAGGGCATGCGGTTGGCGCCGGCCAGCAGGGCGGCAAAGGTGCGCAGGATGGCGACGAACCGGCCCAGGAACACGACCGCCCCGCCGTAGCGGCGAAACAGGTAGCGGCCCAGGTCCAGCCGGTCCTCATTCAGCCCCAGCTTCCGGCCCCATCGTGCCAGCAAAGGGTAGCCAATCCAGCGGCCGATGAAATAGCCGGCTTGATCCCCCGCGATCGCCCCCAGCGCGGCGAGCGGGACAAGCAGGAAGATGCTCAGCCGATGCGTCGTCGCCGCATACAGCGCGGCGGCGATCATCAGGCTCTCACCCGGCAGCGGCAGGCCCATGCTTTCCAGCATGATGCCCAGCACGATGACACAGTAGCCGTAGGTCTGGAACAGGCCCTCGATCGCGTGCAGGTGGACTATCGACAACGGCTGACCTTATGACTGAACGCCGGACGCGGCGGTGTGTCCCGGGTCTAGCCAGCCGCGATCAAGGATAGTTTGGCGCGCGCATCGTCAGGGATGGGCACCGGCTTCTGCACCCCCCGTTCGACGAAGACGTGAACGAAGTGACCCTCGGCGGCGGCAATGTCCTCATCGTTGCGGAAGATGCCGATTTCGTAACGCACCGAACTGCGGCCGATGGACGCGACCCGGATCCCCACATTCACCCGGTCGGGGAACGCCAGGGAGGCGTGGTAACGGCAGGCGACCTCGGCCACCACGCAATGCACCGGCCCATCCAGCAGGCCGACGACCTTTTCGGACATTTCGTAATAGGTCACGGCGGTATCGAAATAGGAGAAGTAGTTGACGTTGTTCACATGCTGGAACACGTCGTTGTCCATCCATCGGGTGGTGATGGCATTGAACCAGCGGTAGTCGGCGCGTTTTCCGGGCGGTTGGCGGCTCATGCGATCCTGCTCGTTGTGTGACGGTCTATGCGATCTCTTTAACCCGATGCCCGGTCGATGGACAGCGGCGCCCCCCCGCGCTACACGGCGCGCCGCCTTGCCGTGGAAGGATCGCCATGTCTCCTCGCATCAAACTCTGGCTTTTGACCCTCGCGACCGTCGCCTTTTTGCCGGTTCTGGCACAGGCGCACGCGATCCTGGAGGAAAGCCAGCCTCCTTCAGGCGGAACGGTGAAGGCCGGCGCCCTGGACCTGCACCTGCGCTTCAACAGCCGGATCGACCGCGGCCGTTCGCGCCTGACGCTGATCCGGCCGGATCGAAAGCGCGATACCGTGTCCATCGCGCCGGACGGGCAGCCCGACATTATCGACGCACACCTGAACCTGACGCCCGGCGCTTATGTGGTGCGCTGGCAGGTGCTGGCGGTGGATGGGCACATCACCCGGGGCGACGTTCCCATCACCGTGACGGCCCCCTGATCATGGAACTGCTGGTCGATCTGTTCGGCTACCTGTCGATCGTTGTCCATGGGCTCACGATCCTGTCGCAGTCCATGGCATTGGGCGGCGTGCTGTTCCTGATTTTCCTGGCACGTCCCCTGGCACCCGCGCTCGGGCGGGCGGGGCAGGGGATCGTGGCCGGGACGGCCCGTATCGCCGGCTATGCCGCGCTGGCGCTGGTGGCGTCGGAAGCCGCGACCGTCGCGTTGCAGGCGGCGGTGCTGATCGAAACCGTCGATCTGTCGCTTGGCAACGTCCTGAGCGCGGAATTCGCCGTGGCCGGCCTGGTCAAGACCGCTGCCGCGGTGTCCATGGCGTTTGTGCTGCTGTCCTGGAAGGACCGCGCGCCGGTGTTTGGGCTGCTGGCGCTGTCTGTCATCGAACTCGCCGCCGCCACCCTGACCACCCACGCCGCCGCGCGGTTGGACGGGCGGGAGGCGCTGCTGGCGGTAGAGGGGCTGCATCAGCTTGGTGCCGCGATCTGGATCGGCGGCATCCCCTGCTTTCTGCTGACCTTGGCCCGGATTCGCGACGGCGCGGCGTTCCGTCTGGTCGGCTCCAGGTTTTCCCGCATGTCGATGGTGGGCGTTATCTGCATCCTGGTCAGCGGCGTGACCATGAGCGTGGTGTATATCGGCGATCTGGCGGGCTTCTATGGCACCGCGTTCGGGGTGATGGTCGGTGCCAAGATCGTCATGTTCCTGATGCTGCTGGCGCTGGGCGGCGGGAATTTCCTGCTGGTGGAGCGGCTGCGGCGGAATCCCGCGACCCCGGTCAACCGGCTGCGGCGCTTTGCGGAGGTGGAGTTTGGTATCGGCATTGCGATCTTCTTTGCCGCCGCGTCGCTGACATCGGTACCGCCATCGGTCGATCTGACCCGGGATCGCGTCAGTTGGCATGAGATCGTGGTTCGCAACACCCCGGAGTGGCCGCGGCTGAGCAGCCCCAGTCACGACGATCTGGCCCTGCCGGCGTTGCAGGCACAACTCGATGCCGAAGCCGCCGCAAAGAAGGCCGCGCCGCAGGTGGCGTTTACGCCCGGGGCAGGCGATCTGCCGCCGCGCAACGCCGACGACATCGCATGGTCGGAATACAATCATCACTGGGCTGGTTTGATCGTGGTGCTGGTTGGGCTGCTGGCCTTGCTCAACAGAGCGGGGGTGGGCTGGGCGCGGCATTGGCCGTTGGCGTTTTTGGGTTTGGCGGTATTTTTGTTCTTTCGGTCTGATCCCGAGACATGGCCGATGGGCGACATCGGCTTCCTGGACAGCTTCCGCGACGTTGAGGTGCTGCAGCACCGGTTCTTCGTGCTGCTGATCGTCGCCTTCACCTACTTTGAGTGGCGGGTGCGCGCGACCAACTGGAACAATCAGTGGGCGAAGCTGGTGTTTCCGCTGCTGTGCGCGGCGGGCGGCACGATGCTGCTGACCCACAGCCATGCCATCGCCAACGTAAAGGACCAGTTGCTGATCGAGCTGACACATACGCCGCTGGCGCTGGCGGGGATCGCGGCGGGCTGGGGGCGGTGGCTGGAGATCAGGCTGAACCCGCGGGAGAACCCCATCGCATGGCGGGTGGCGGGCTGGGTATGGCCGGTTTGCATCCTGTTCTGCGGGCTGCTGCTGCTGGGTTACCGCGAGGCGTGAGGGGCTGCTTTAGCCGGCGCCTAACGGAAACACCCGGGTTTCGCCGAATCCCAGGGTGGTGAAGCGGTCCTGGTTCAAGCTGGCCAGGGCTTCCAGCGGCGCATCGATTGCCTCGTCCGTCAGTTGGAATGTGCCGAAATGCATTCCGATTGACTGGCGGCTTTGCAGGTCATGATGCGCCTCGACCGCTTCGGCGGGGTTCATGTGGGCGGCGGACATAAACCAGCGTGGTTCATAGGCGCCGATCGGCAGCAGGGCGATGTCGGGCGCGCCCAGGCGATGGCGGATGTCCCGCCAATGATCGCCGGCGGCCGAGTCCCCGCCGAACAGGATCTGGCCATGGCCGGTTCGCACCATGAAGCCGCCCCATAGTGTGCGGTTGCGGTCGAAGGGGGTGCGGGCGGAAAAGTGGCGGGCCCGGGTGCAGACGATGCGAAGGTCGCCGATGGCCGCATCCTGCCACCAGTCCAGTTCGACCGCGTCGATGCCCAGGCGGCGCAGCGGCCTGGCGTTGCCCAGCGTAGTGACGAAGCGCGCGGCGTGCCGCTGCTGGATGGCCCGCAGGGTCGGCAGGTCCATATGGTCGTAGTGGTTGTGCGACAGCAGGACGATGTCGGGCCTTGGCAGATCGGTCAGCGCGATGCCGGCTGGGCGGGCGCGCCGGGGACCGGCCCGGGAGACCGGGGAGCAGCGTTCGCTGTGGATCGGGTCGGTCAGCACGACAGCGCCCGGCAGACGGATCAGGAAGCTGGCGTGGTTGATGAACGTGATCGCCGCGGACCCCGCCGGAACCGTGTCCGGCGGCGGCGGAAACGCGGGATCGACGATGCCGGAAGGCCAGATGGCACGCTGGCTCTGCATCCGCCAGCGCAGGACCTGGAGCAGGCCGCGGGACGAGGGGGGCACACCGGGATTGAAGAAGCGCTTGCCGTCGCAGTGGTCGGAGATGGGGTAGGTCGGAGTCATCCGCTAAGCTAACCGGGTGCCTAGGCCGCGTCTTCCAGAATATCGGAAATCGCGCGTTCCAGATGCCGCAGCGTGCTGCACACGGTCACCAGATTGCAGAACGGCGCATAGCGGTACATGTCTGAATCGCCGGTGCCCCAGGCCGAACGGTATTCCGGGTTCAGCCAGATGATCCGCTTGGACCGCTGCGACAGCCGCCCTATCACGTCGGTGCGCGGGTCCGTCCGGTTGCCGCGGGCATCGCCCAGGATGATGACCGTGGTCTTGTTGGTCACATGCTTCATCCAGCCATCCTCGAAATCGGCGAACGAGTTGCCGTAGTTCGACGATCCGAAGCCGATCAGCGACATGATTTTGGTGATGGCTTGCTCGACCGGTTCTTTTTCCAGGATGTCCGAAACCTCGATCAGGGAGCCGGCGAAGGCGAACGAGCGGATGTCCGACAGCGCCTCATTGATCGAATACATGAACATCAGCAGGAACTGCGCCATGGCGGCGACCGAACCGGACACGTCGCACAGCACCATGACGCGGGGCTTTTCGATCCGCTTCTGCTTCCAGACGGTGATGAACGGAATGCCGCCCCATCCCATGTTCCGGCGCAGCGTGCGCCGCGTGTCCAGTTGCCCGCGCAGCCGGCGACGGCGGGTTTTTGCATAACGCGCGGCGAGCTTCTTGGCCATCTGGCGCACCAGGATGCGCATGCGGTCCAGGTCGCGGCGTTCCAGGTTCGACAGGCGGGCGGATTTCAGCAGTTCCTCGCGGAACTTTTCGGTTTCGCCCTTGGCGTAGAGGATAAGGTTTCGTTCGACAAAGTCACGAACAGCGTCGCGCAGTTGATCGACCTTGCCTTCCAAAAACTCTGCCCGTCCCAGGCCCTCGGGCGTGCCGGTCTGGCGCATCGCTTCCATGTCGCGTTCAAGGGCGCGCAGGCCCATGCGGTCCAGGATACGGCGGGCATACAGGTTCTTCTGTGTGAAAAAGCGGATGTTTTCGATGCCGGCCTCGCGGGCGGCCTGCTCCATGGCGGTTGCCAGGGTGGCGCGATCGTCGGCGGACAGCAACGAACCCAGCGACTGGCCGCCTTGGCCGCCCATGCCGTCGCCGCCTTCCCCGTTCGACGGGCTGGAGGCTTCGTTCGGCTCGCTTTCCTCCCGGTCGTCCGCGTTGCCGCCGGCGAATTCGTCGCGCTTGAAGTAAAGGTCGAAGACTTCCTCGTAAGCGGCCTTCTCATCGGGCGTCTTGGCCAGCAATAAGCCCAGCGTGTCCTTCAGGATGGTGCGGTCGGCATACCCGATCAGGTCCACGGCCCGGGCAGCGTCGATCCCCTCGGCCGCCGACACGCGCAAGCCGGCGCCGCGGGCGACCTGAAGGAAACGGCGAAGCGGTTCGCTGGCAGGCGCTGACATCATGCGATGCCGGCGTCCTGCCTCGCTTTGTGGGTCAGCCCGGCGAGTTGCTTGCCCGCCGCCTCGATATCGGCCTCGAACTTCAGCAGCACGTTCAGCGTGTCGCGGACCAGATCGACCTCCAGCACCGAGGTGTGCAGCAGCATCATGATCCTCGCCCAGTCGATCGTTTCGCTGACCGAGGGAACCTTCTTCAGGTCCATTGCCCGAAGCTGCTGGGCGAAACTGACCAGTTGCTTCAGCAGCCGCGCATCGATCCCCGGCACGCGGGAGCCGATGATTTTGGCTTCCAGCTTATCGTCCGGGAAGCCGATATGCAGATGCAGGCAGCGCCGCTTCAGGGCATCGCCCAGGTCGCGCGTGGCGTTCGATGTCAGCAGCACAATGGGCGGCACCAGCGCGCTGACAGTGCCGATTTCGGGGATCGTCACCTGATAGTCGGACAGGATTTCCAGCAGGAACGCCTCGAACTCCTGGTCCGATTTATCGATCTCATCGATCAGCAGCACCGATCCGCGCGGTTCCTGCAACGACCGCAGCAGCGGGCGCGGTTCCAGGAACTGGTGGGAGAAGAACACGTCGCCGAATGCGTGCAGCTTGTCCAACGCCGTCGCCAGATCGTCGGCGTCGCCGATGACCGAGTTGATCTTGTCCTTCAGGATTTGGGTGTACAGCAACTGCTTGCCGTACTTCCATTCGTACAGTGCCTTGGATTCATCCAGGCCTTCGTAGCACTGCATCCGGATCAGCGGCAGTTTCAGCCAGGATGCGACCGACTTCGCCAGTTCGGTTTTGCCCACGCCGGCCGGGCCTTCGACCAGGATCGGCTTTTGCAGGTGGTGCGCCATATAGATCGCGGTCGAGATTTGACGGTTGGCGATATAGCCGGCCTCGCTCAGGCCGTATTCGACAGCGTCGATCGATCGCAGGGGCGATTCCCCCAGCGGCAGCGCATCGTTCACATCAAACTCCAGGCTACTGTTCGGTAACCGGATCGCATCGCTGGCGGGGAATGTCAAACCCGCGGCCATCCGATCGGCAGGCAGCCGGGAAGGGGCCCCGGCCAATTTCGGCGCCGGCCGTGTAAATATCGCGGCCGCTTTCCGTCACGATCGGGTAAATCGAGCGCGCCGTTGCCGAAGTGATGTCCATTTCCCCAACGCGGATCGCTCCAGAGCGTTACGCACCGGCACCACAGCAGGAGACCGGCATGGCCAGGGCAGGAGAATCCTCCCCTCATCTGGATAGGAAAGAACAGCGGCAGGCAGCGGCCGGCGCGCCGATGGGCGCCATGGTCATCCATGAAATCGTCCGGGCGCAGGGCGAAGAGGAACTTGAGCGTTCGTTCAGCGGCCTCGCATGGTCCGGGCTCGCCGCCGGCCTGTCCATTGGATTTTCGTTCCTGACCCAGGCGACGCTGCGGGCGCATCTGCCCGACACGCCCTGGAGTCCCCTGATCGCCGGTTTCGGCTATTCGGTCGGCTTCCTGATCGTGATCCTTGGCCGACAACAGTTGTTCACCGAAACAACACTGACAGCGGTGATTCCGGTTTTCACCCGCCCGGGGCGACGATCGCTCCTGCGCGCGTTGCGCGTCTGGGCGATCGTACTGACCGCCAACCTGGTGGCCACATGGGTGTTCGCCGGAATCTCCGCGGTGCCGGAGGTGTTCCCGCCGGCGACCGTGCAAGCCATGACCGCGCTTTCGGCGCACACGATGGCCGGCCCATTCTGGCATACCGCATTGACCGGAGGATCCGCTGGCTGGCTGATCGGGCTGATGGTCTGGCTGCTGCCGTCTGCCCGTGCCGGACGGGCGCTGATTATCATCCTGCTGACCTATGTCATCGCCATCTGCCAGTTTCCCCATATCATCGCGGGTTCGGTGGAAGCAGCCTTTGCCGTCTTCACCGGTCACGCGACGCTATCTGACTACGCGTTGCGATTTCTGGTGCCGACGTTTCTAGGAAACGCCGTCGGCGGCACCATCCTGGCGGCCTTGCTCAATCACGCGCCGCTGGCGGCGCAACTGACGGCCGGGGACCAAGGCGACGCGGCTCATTAAACCTGACGCTTGACGGCGGTCCCTGGCCACTCATTGTCATGACGGGTTCCACGGATCGTGGGTCGATCGCAGCGGTCTTTTCGCCGCGTCTCCTAGCGCGCTTCAAAGGCCCGCCGCTGATCCGGGGGAACCAATGCCGGTTTTATGCCCCGCGTACCGCGCCAGCGATGATTTGCACGGCCGCTTCGACGCCGTCCGCATCGACATCCAGATGGGTGCAGGCCCGCACCCGATAGATCCCGACGGTCGAAACCGACAGCCCCTGCTGGCGCACCCGGGCTGCCAGGGTATCGGCGGTCAGTCCGCTGGCGCGCGTATCGAAGAACACCAGATTGGTCTCCGGTTCCTCCACCGCCAGTCCCGGCACCCCCGCCAGCCCCGCAGCCAGGGCGCTGGCGTTGGCGTGATCCTCGGCAAGGCGGTCCACATTATGGTCCAGCGCATACAGGCACGCCGCGGCGCAAATCCCCGCTTGACGCATCGATCCGCCCAACCGCTGCTTCCACCGCCAGGCCTGATCGATAAACGCCGCCGACCCGCACAATACCGCCCCGACCGGCGCCCCCAGGCCCTTGGTGAAGTCAAGCCATACCGAATCGCAGTGTTGGGAGAACGCCGCCGCTGTAACCCCGGCCGCGACGGCGGCGTTCATTAGGCGGGCACCATCCATGTGCGTTTTCATCCCCAGCCGATGCGCCGAACCAAGAACATCGTTCAGCAGCGCCAGCGGCCAGACCGCGCCGCCGCCCGCATTAGTCGTCTGCTCGACCGCGACCAGTGTCTGCGGCGGTGCGTTACGCCGCTTCTCCCGCAGCGCCGCCGTCATCGTCGCGCTGTCGAACATCCCGCGCGCACCGCGCAGACCCAGCACCACCGCGCCGGCCAGCGCGCCGGGCGCGCCGCCCTCGTTACCCACGATGTGCGAACTTTCATGTGCCAGGATTTCGTCGCCGCGCCGCGTATGCACCAGCAGCGAGATCTGGTTGCACATTGTCCCGGTCGGCAGGAACACCGCCGCTTCCTTGCCGGTCAGAGCCGCCATGCGATCGCACAGGGCGTTGACTCCGGGATCGTCGCCGTTCTGCTCATCGCCGACCTCGGCCCGCATCATCGCGTCCTTCATCGCCGTGGACGGACGGGTCTGGGTGTCGGAGAACAGATTGACCAGAACCGGTGGCAACGACCGATCCGGCCGAACAGGGGCGTAAACCATGGCGACGTATCCTAGGAAACAGGCGGGGGACCATACACGTCGCGGGCACGCTTCAGGAAGGCGTTCACCATCCGGCGCACCGCCTCGTTGAACACCACACCGATCGCGGCCTGCAAAATCCGGCTGCGGAACTCGAAATCGACAAAGAACGCCACTTCGGTGCCGCTTCCCCTGGGCGCGAAGTCCCACTGGTTGTTCAAGTAGCGAAAGGGGCCGTTCTCGTATTTCACTGTCACCCGGCTTGGGCGGTCCAGCGTCACCCGGCTGGTGAAGCTCTCGCGGAACGGTCCGAAGCCGATGGTCAGATCGGCGACCAGTTGGGTTTCGGACCGGCTGCGCACCCGGGATGCCACGCACCACGGCAGGAACCGGGGATACCGATCCACGTCGGCCACCAGATCGAACAGTTGTTCAGGGGTGTACTGAACGATCCTACTCTCGGCGTGAGTAGGCATCAGTCCCCTTGTCGCGCCAGCTTTTCGCTGCGGGCATCCCGAAGCGCGGCAAAATCGGAGTCGGCGTGGTACGAACTGCGGGTCAGCGGCGTCGCCGAAACCAGCAGGAAGCCTTTTGCCCGGGCAATGGCCGCGTATTCGGCGAATTCGTCGGGCGTGACGAAGCGGTCCACCGCCGCGTGTTTCACCGTCGGCTGCAGATACTGGCCGATGGTCAGGAAATCGACGTCCGCGATCCGCAGATCGTCCATCACCTGCATGATTTCTGCCTTGGTTTCGCCCAGGCCGACCATAAGGCCCGATTTGGTGAACACCGCTGGCTCGATCTGCTTGACGCGATCTAACAGGCGCAGCGATTGGTAATACCGGGCGCCGGGGCGAATTCCGGGATACAGGCGGGGCACCGTCTCCAGATTATGGTTGAAAACATCCGGGCGGGCTGCCGCCAGGGTTTCCGCCCCCCCCGGCTTTCGCAGGAAATCGGGTGTCAGAACCTCGATCGTCGTATCCGGGGCTGCTTCCCGTATCGCCTGGATGACAGCGGCAAAATGCGCGGCCCCGCCGTCCGCCAGGTCGTCGCGATCCACCGAGGTGATAACGACATGCCGCAAACCCATTTTTGCGACGGCGTCGGCCACACGAAGCGGCTCGTCCGCTTCCAACCCCAGCGGCTGCCCGGTTCGCACATTGCAGAAACTGCATGCGCGCGTGCAGGTATCGCCCATGATCATCATGGTGGCGTGGCGCTTCGACCAGCATTCGCCGATATTCGGGCAGGCCGCCTCCTCGCAAACCGTCACGAGACGGTTATCGCGGATCAGCGCCTTGGTTTCCTGATATACCGGGTGATTGGGCGCTTTGACCCTGATCCAGGCAGGTTTGCGCTGAATCGGATTGTCTGGCCGGTTCGCCTTTTCGGGATGCCGAACCTGGTTTCCGGTGCGATGATCGATGGTCAGGCGGGTTGTTGACATGGTAGGCGTCATGTGGACGGCGACTGGCGAACCGTCAAGCGGTCGCGGTGTCCGGCGGCGCCGTAGATCGAGGCAAACACGATCCGGCGCGGCCTTGCGGTTTACACTCGCCCGAAGCCTATCCCGCCCCCGCTGCAGGATACAGGACGAAGGCACTACCTTATCGTGATCGTCGGACCGAAGATCGTTGTTTGTAGCCTCTGCCTCGATTGGACGCGTACTTGTAAAACCCTTCGGCGACCAAATACTAACCGTCCTGTTTCGGCGCGGCTGCGGTTGCACCGCGATATTGCTAACTGTGGTTTTGTCCAGGAAGTGAAAACACGCGATGGAAGTGGAATGCGATCTGACGATCGGCTTCGCGGCGACGGGCAACAGCCTTGCCTTCCTGGGCGGCGGTTGGGCTCAGTCCGAGCCTGAATTCACTTGGGTCACCGGAGCCGAAAGCCATCTCGTATTGCCGCGTGTCCAAGAGGCCGACGCGTATTTTCTGACTCTCGATGTTATCCCGTTCATCCATTGCCCGGAACTGCCCAGCCAACGGCTGATCGTTTCCATTGACGACACGGTCGTCGGCTCCAGCGAGATTTCGCGGCCTGCCCTGCTTGGGTATCGTATCCCCGGCGCGCTTGCACGAAGCTCCGACCGGATGGTCGTAACCTTGCAGCATCCAGATGCGGCCCGGCCGAAGGATTTCGGCGACTCCGGGGATGAGCGGCTTCTGGCCTTCGCCGTAGCGGAGGCCAAGCTGTTCCGCATTCTGGATGCCGACCGGCCCGCCGAACACCACCTGCCCACCGGCCTTATCCTTGGGCCGGGAAGCGAGCGCGGCCCGGGTGGACGCGAAGATCGAGACGTCGCCGAGTGGGCCGCGCGCCGAACCGGACTGACGCTTCCGCAGATCGCGCTGAAGTTCGAATCAGTAGGCGAAAATTGCGAATTCGGCTTGTTCCAGCGGCGTTGCGACGCCGAACCTCTGGGGCTTCTCCGATTTTCCAGCACCTTCGTGCGCAATCTGGTTCGCGGGGTGGAATGCGGGTTCGATGGCCTGGGCGAGATCGAGGATATCGATCCACGCCTGGAAGGCGCGCCGCGCGCGGAGTACATGATCCACGAAAAGAAATATGGACTTGTGTATCATACATTTGTCTATGAAGGACAGCGTAGCGCTTGGCTGATGCGCGAGCAGGAATCCGCCAGGCTCAAATTTCTGCGTCGCAAATTCATGGAGGATTTGCAGGTCGCGGAAAAAATTTTCGTTTATCGTTTCGCGGGCCCGATCGCGGAGGAGGAAATTCTTCCACTGCACATGGCGCTCAATAGATACGGGCCGGTAACCCTGCTATGGGTCGTGCTTGCCGAACGCGACCGTCCGGCGGGAACAGTGGAAGTCCTGATGCCGGGTCTGTTGAAGGGGTACATCGATCGCTTCGCTCCGGCGGACAACGCCCACGACCTGTCGTTCGATGGCTGGCTGCGGGTGTGCGCGAACGCTTGCGTGCTCGATCGTCTGCAAAGCTTCGCTGTCAGGGCCGCCCGGACAGACCGGCAGGATGAAGAATGCTGACGCGCCCCTCTGTGCTGCTGTACGATTGGGATAATACCCTGGTCGATGGCTGGGCCGGCATTACCGCCGCGCTGAACGCTGTCTTCGTGGCTTTCGCGCGCCCGGCCTGGACCGTCGAGGATACCAAAAACCGGGTTCGGGTTTCGCTGCGCGACAGCTTCCCGGCGATGTTCGGCGACCAGTGGGAACGGGCGCGCGATATTTTCTACAACACGCTCACCGAAAGCCACCTGGACCACGTCGCCGCGATGCCGGGCGTTCCCGATGTCCTGCGGGCCGGATCCGGGTGGCCCCAGGGCGTGGTATCCAACAAAGCCGGTAGTTTCCTGCGCCGCGAAGTGGTCCATCTTGGATGGAGCGGGTTCTTCGGGCCGGTGATCGGCGCGGGCGACGCCAGGGCCGACAAACCGGACCCCGCCCCGATTCTGATGGCGCTCGCCCGGTTCGGCTCCCCGCCCCATCCATCGGTGTGGTATATGGGAGACACCGCGCTGGATATGCAGGCCGCGCGCGCCGCTGGCGTCACCGCCGTGCTGATTGGCAACGCCGATCACGACGGGGGAGTTGAACACGCGGCCCCGGATATCCATTTCCCGACGGCAGATGCTCTGAGTGCACGTTTACGCGACCTTGCGTGAAGTGGCTGCGATGCTACACTAACCGCTCCCGGTGGCCGTGCCACGAACCGCCGGGTCTTTGTTCAATCGAACTCTCCACACAAAAAAAGAAGGATTGTGGCCGTGGCCAATGAGAAAGCGCAGAATGTTCAGGATGTGTTCCTGAACCATGTGCGGAAAAGCAAAACGCCGGTAACGGTTTTCCTTGTGAACGGTGTCAAACTTCAGGGGATCATCACCTGGTTCGACAATTTTTCCGTTCTGCTTCGCCGGGATGGGCATACCCAGCTCGTGTATAAGCACGCCATCAGCACCGTCATGCCCGGTGCGCCGATACAGCTCTTCGATGCCTCCAAGGTCGAAGGGGCAGCCGCCGCACCTGTTCGGGACGTCAGCGGCATAACCGGCGACGACTGATCGTCCGGTTTTTCTCGATCGAGGTAGCCTCCAGTGGCCGACCCGCTAAACGGACCTAGTGCGGACTCATCCGATGAGGATGTGTTCCAACGCGTTGACGCCCCCTTGCCGGGGGCGCCGACAAGGGCAGCTGTGATCTTGCCGTGGGAACGGCAGGGCCGCGACGTCGCCGGCGTCGATCAGCCCCGAGCGGCCGAAGCCAGACTGGCCGAGGCGGTTGGGTTGGCCGCATCGATCGGGCTGGTCGTGGTGCATGAGGCGATTTTGCCCCTGCGTATGCGGCGGCCCTCCATGCTGCTTGGGGAAGGGCAAGTCGCCACTCAGGGGCAGGCCATTTCCAGCGGACATGTGGATGTCGTGGTGGTCGATGCTGCGCTGTCGCCCGTGCAGCAGCGCAACCTGGAACGCGCCTGGGGCTGCAAGGTCATCGACCGTACCGGTCTGATCCTGGATATTTTCGGTGAACGAGCCGCGACCAAAGAGGGCACGCTTCAGGTCGAACTCGCGCATTTGCAATATCAGCGATCCAGGCTGGTGCGGTCCTGGACCCATCTTGAACGGCAGCGCGGCGGCTTCGGCTTCCTGGGCGGGCCTGGCGAAACCCAGATCGAGGCCGACAGGCGATTGATCGACGACCGGCTGGTCAGGTTGCGCAAGGACTTGGAACAGGTGCGCCGGACGCGCGGCCTGCATCGATCGGCCCGCAAGCGGGTGCCATTCCCGGTAGTCGCCCTGGTCGGTTACACCAACGCTGGCAAATCCACGCTGTTCAATGCGCTGACCGGCGCGGACGTGACGGCTAAGGACCAGTTGTTCGCAACCTTGGACCCGACGATGCGCGGCCTGAAACTGCCGTCTGGCCGGCGCGTGATCCTGTCCGATACCGTCGGTTTTATCAGCCAGCTTCCGCACGAACTGGTGGAAGCATTCCGCGCGACGCTGGAAGAAGTGTCGGAAGCCGACGTGATCCTGCACGTCCGCGACGCGGCGCATCCCGAAACCATTGCCCAGCGCGGCGACGTCATCAAGGTGCTGGACGACATGGTGGCCGATGGCACGCTGGACCCGGCCTGGCCGGATCGCACGATCGAGGTTCTGAATAAAGCCGACCTGCTGGGCGGGGTCGCTGAAATACCGCTGCGCGAGGGCGCTATCGCCGTCTCGGCGATCACAGGCGAAGGCCTGGAAGCGCTGAAAGCCGCGATAGACCTGTGGATCGCGCAGGGCATGGAGGTCGCGGATTACGAGATTCCGCCGCAAGACGGTGCTCGGATGGCGTGGCTCTATCAGCATGGCGAGGTCGTCGAGCGACATGACGACGATGCGGCGGTCCGCATGAAGGTGCGCCTGCTACCCGCGGACCGGGCGCGATTCGAGCGTCGGGAATAGCCTGGGGCTGTCGCAATTCGCCACTGTTCGGGCCTGATATTACTCCTGCTGCAACCGCGTTCTTCGCTAGGCGAACGATCCGGATCGCGATAAACCCTTAATCCGGTATTGGACCTTGACCCCCCGTTACCTGGAGAGGCGCGTCGCGCGACAACCATGGCTGACCACGAAGATCAGGACATCCAGGACATCACCGACCTAGGTTCGCCGAATCCCGAGCACCGGGACGATGGCCTCGACGCAATACCCGACACGTTCGACGAAGACATCTATCTGCGGGCCTTTCCGGACGTCGCCCGGGCGATCGCCGAGGGCATCTGCACCTCTCCGCTGCATCACTACATGGAGCACGGACGGCACGAGGACCGCATCGCCCGCGACACCTACGTGACACTTTTGCTGGGCCGCACGATCGATGGGCATATCGACTTCCATGGCCACAGTACGCTCGCCGGCGGCTGGATTTTCTGCGGCTGGGTGGCGGAACGCTGGGACGAGACGAAGCCGGTCCGGGTCACGGCCCAATTTCAGGGCGGCGACATTGCCGGCACGTGCATAACGGCATTCTATCGCCGCGACGGACTCCAGGGCCGCGGGTTCGGCGTGGTTATCTTTGTTCAGGGCATGAACGAGCCGATCGGGAACCCGACCTCGCTGCAAATCCGGGCCGGCGGCGAGGCGATGCGTATCCAGATCGAGCTCGGCGCGCAGCGGTTGGGTGACAAGGAATTGGCCGCGTCGGTTCGGCCGATCCTGCAATCCGAACCGGACTCTCGGAACTGCTGCGAATTGTTCATGCTGCTGTCAACAAGCGGATACGGGCGTCTGCGCGACCCGCTGAACCGCCTGGAAGGGTTCGTGGACCTCTGCGGCTATCACAATGCGTGCGGTGGCTGGTTTTTTGTCGGCTGGGTCACCCGGAACTGGGACAACCAGGTAGGGCCGGAAGACGTCGTCGTACGCTTCATGGACGGTAGCATCCACAGCGGCGAAACCGTCACTGGCTTCTATCCCCGCGACGACATCGAAGGCCTCGGTATTGGCTTCATCATGTTCGTTCCCGGGTCGAGCCGCCCGCTGGGCAGCCTGACGTCGATCGAGACCCGGTATGGCGGCGTTTCCTCATTTATCCGCGCCTCGGCATCGACCCTGCGTATCCGCGACGCGGACCTGGGCGGCCGACTGCGGCCGATCGTGGCCGATGTCGGCGAACAAGAAACAAGCATGGCGCTGCTGGCTTTCCTCGCCCGCCATGCTTACGCCGGGGTCGATACGCTGGGCGGCCTGCCGGATCGCATCTTCCTTGAATTCGATGAGGTCATCGCCTGCCCGCCCGGCGGGATTGCGATCATGGGATGGTTCCTGGCCAGACCCGGGACCGTCCGGTCGATGCGGCTTCGGTCGGCCGCTATGAACCAGCCGATCGATTTCGAATCCTGCATCAGGATTCAGCGGCCCGACGTTATCGCCAGCCTTGGCGCCGAACATGGATTCGACGATCCGCGCTGCGGCTTTATCCTCTATGTGCCATGCACAGCCATTGCTAACGGCGAAATGTATATCGAGGTAGAGACAGCGCAACGCGAAGTTGGCTACCGTAAGTTGCCGCCGTCCAAGCTGACCGGCATCGCGGCGATCAAACGCCTTTTGAATACGTTCGACGTCCGCTACGGCGAAATCCCGCTGGCCTTCGATCGGACTATTGGCACGGCAGTCGGGCACCTGAACGACCGGCGCCTCGCGAAGCCGCCCGCGGCGGACACGATCGAGTTCGGACGCGTGAATCCTTCGCCTCGGTTCAGTGTGATTATCCCGCTGTACGGGCGGCTCGACTTCATCGAATACCAACTCGCCTTCCTGTCCAGCCATAAGGCCGCGGCGGACTACGAATTCATCTACGTTCTGGACGATCCGCCTAAACGGCGGCAGGCGGAACGGCTTTTCAGTTCGGCATATGCACGTTTCCAGATACCGTTCCGTGCCCTGCTGATGGAACAGAACATGGGCTTCGCACCCGCCAACAATGTCGGACTGCGTGCCGCCCGCGGCACTTATATTTGCTACATGAATTCCGACGTGTTCCCGGGGCCGCACGATTGGCTGGAGCGGTTGGCCGAACAGATGGAACTGAACCCCGATCTTGGCACTGTCGGCCCGACGCTGCTGTACGGCGACGGGTCGATCCAGCACGAGGGGATAACATTCAGGCAACTGCCCGAATTCGGTGACTGGCTGTTTCCGGACCACATCAACAAGGGCATGCGCCGACCGTTGAAGCCTGGCTTGGTGCGGCATATCGGGATCACCGGGGCATGTATGCTGCTGCGCCGCGAGGTGGCGCTGGCCCTCGGCGGTTTCGATGAATCCTTTATCATCGGCGACTTCGAGGACACCGACCTCTGCCTGCGCCTGCACCGGATGGGTCTGAACAGCGCCGTCCTCACGGATGTCGAGATGTTCCATCTTGAGCGGAAATCGCAGGCCGGATCGGCGCAGGCGTGGCGGATGAACCTGACATTGTATAACGCCTGGGTGCATGAAAAGCGCTGGGCGGAAACGATCCGGTCGCACCCTTTGCGCAACGGACCAGCCTACGATCTTTCCGATACGATGCGGGCGACAGCATGAGAAAACCAAAAGTCCGCGGTCCTGTCGGCCGCTCCAGGACAGAAGTTTCAGACGCGGCGTCAGCACCGGTTCAACCTGTGGACGTGGTTGTGCCAGAAGCGGCAGTCGCGGCGCCAGAACCCGAAGTAACGCCTATAGCGCCGGAGCCTGACGCGGCGTTCGTTGCGACCGTAGCAGCATCGGCGCCCGAAACCCCGCAGCCGGTTCCATCGCCCGTTGCCATCGAACCCGGCGAATCGCTGCTGGCCGATCAGGCCTTGCGAATACTGGTCATCTCCCACAGCCATCCCGAGATATCGAAGGGCGGCGCGGAAATAGCGGCATTTCAGCTTCATCGCGGTTTCGCCTCGCGAGAGGGTTGCGTCTCCTGGTTCATGGGCTGCGACCGCCGCCGGACCCGTTCGGAAATTCCGATCAGCCAGCCCTTCGGCATCGGCGATTACCTGTATTCCGTCGGAGAGTTCGATTGGTTCAAATTCTCCAATCAGGATCCGCGCCTGCCGGAGGCCCTGACCAACCTGCTGTTGGACCTGCGTCCGGACATCGTGCATTTCCATCACTACATCAACGTCGGCGTCGAAGCGTTCGCGATCGTCAAACGCGCCCTGCCGAACGCCAGGGTCGTGGTGACGCTGCACGAATATCTTGCGATCTGTAACCATCACGGCCAGATGGTCACCAATCCGCATCGGAACTTGTGCTATGAGGCGAATCCGCAGCGCTGCATCGAATGTTTCCAGCATTTGTCTGAATCCGACTTCTTCCTGCGGAAGCGCTACATCGAACATTTCTTCGGCTTCGCCGACCATTTCGTTTCACCGAGTCAATTCCTGGCGGATCGCTATATCGCCTGGGGTATGGCCGAAGACCGCATCTCGGTGATCGAAAACCTGGTGAACGCACCGCTTTCGCGCGGCCCGGTTCGCCCCATCGGCA
>JAJZEV010000247.1 GCA_021805665.1 Pseudomonadota bacterium | reverse complement strand
GAACTGCTGGCCGAAGATACCCGCGTGACCGCACATATGACGCCGGAACAGATCGGGGGCCTTCTCGACCCGACAGCCTATACCGGGCTATGTGCCGACATGGCCCGCGAGGGCGCTATACGGGCGCGCGCCGCCGCTAAGGAGTTACGAGCATGAGCGAACTGGACGTCGATCATCTGCGATCCTGGATCGGCAAACAGGAAACGCTGCACGACCGGGTAACCCGTTTCCCGGTCGCCGCCTTGTCCGCCACGCTGGACCGCGACGACACCGCCCCGCAAGCCGGCGACCCGCTGCCGCCGCTGTGGCACTGGCTGTATTTCCTGCCCACCGCCCGGCAATCCATCCTCGGGCCGGACGGCCACCCGGCCCGCGGCGGCTTTCTGCCTCCGGTGCCATTGCCCCGGCGCATGTGGGCTGGCGGACGGTTCACCTTCCATCAGCCGCTGCGCGTGGACGAGGATATCGTCCGCGTGTCCACCGTGCAGGACGTCACGGTCAAACATGGCCGCAACGGCGCGCTGTGCTTCGTGCTCGTGAAGCATGAGGTATCCGGCGCCAACGGCCTTGCGCTGGTGGAGGAACACGACATCGTCTATCGTGACCTGGCGCAGCCGAACGAGGCGCCGGCCACCCCGAAGCCGGTTCGCACCGACGGCACCTGGGCGCGCGACATCCAGCCCAGCGATCCGCTGCTGTTCCGCTATTCCGCGCTGACATTCAACAGCCACCGCATTCACTACGACCGCCGCTACGTCACGGAAGTCGAGGGCTACCCCGGCCTGATCGTCCACGGCCCGCTGATCGCCACGCTGCTGATCGACCTGCTGCGCCGCAACACCGACCGGCCGGTTGCCACCTTCCGGTTCCGCGCCGTCAGTCCGCTGTTCGATATCGCGCCGTTCTCGGTGCATGGCCTGCCGGATGGCAACGGCGCTGCCCTGTGGGCGCGCAATGCGTCGGGACACCTGGCGATGGAAGCGGAGGCGACCTTTTGAATGCATCTAAGCGGAGGCGACCTTTTGAATGCATCTAAGCGGAGGCGACCTTTTGAACGGGGGGCCTAGCCAAACCGCTCGTATTTTCGCACAGTCCGGATCGGAAACGTCCCGGGTGAACCAATGAAGCTGTCCTTTCGCTCCGCTGTCAGTGTTCCGAACGCCCGATGAGCGGCACTATCCTGACCTTGAACGGACTGGGAAAGCGTTTCGGCGGCTTCACCGCTTTGGCTGGCCTCGATCTTCAGGTCCAGGCCGGTGAGCGGCTTGGTCTGATCGGCCCAAACGGTTCCGGCAAAAGCACACTGGTTAACTGCCTGTGCGGAACCCTGCAAAACGATATGGGGCAGGTGGTTTTCGATGGCCACAAATTGAACGGCCTGTCCGCGCACCGGCGGACTCGCCTGGGTATCGCCCGCAGCTTCCAGCTTCCGCGCCCGTTCGCCACCATGACGCTGGCGGAGAATATCCGGGTTCCGCTGCTCTATGCCGCCAATGCGCGGGAATCGGTCGCGGTCGCCGACATCGCCCGGCGTTGCGACGAACTGCTGGATATGGTCGGTCTGGCGTCCAAATCCGCCGATAAGCCAGCCGACCTGACGCAGATCGAGATGCGGAAGCTGGAACTCGCCCGGGCGATGGCGTCCGGCCCCAAACTGCTGATCGCCGACGAGGCGATGGCCGGTCTGTCGCACCAGGAGGTGGACGACATCCTGGCCCTGCTGATCAGGCTGAACACCCGGGGCGTCACCATCATCCTGATCGAGCATATCATGCGCGCGGTCCTGGCATTCTCTCAGCGCCTGATCGTGCTGGTCGCCGGCCGGAAGATCGCGGACGGCGCCCCGCGCGACGTCATCAACCAGCCGGACGTGGTGGCGGCGTATCTGGGAAGTTGATACCGGCCAGGAAACAGCCGCCCGCCGCTGAAACGACGCGGGCCCGGTGACCGCGGGTCATGCGCGGTTTCGGCCGGCACGAACGCGATCGACGGACAATCGCGCGACTCCACCACCCGGTTCAGGCTGTGCGGCGAAGGTGAGGGCTGCCAGCGCGCTGGCTGTCTCAATCCATTTTACTGGTGCGCCGATGATTATATGGATTCTGGCTCTTGCCCGAATTCATGGCTAGGCTCGCGTGGCGCCGTGCAACGTGCAACGTGCAGGCCTGAACATATGGGGATGCTGAATGCTCAAAAGATCGATGCTGCTGGGGGCCGCGGGGACTCTTGCGATTTTGCTGGGTGGCGCGGCGATGCCGGCCAACGCCCAAATTCATGTTGCCGTGGCCGGGCCGCTAACCGGCGAAAATGCCGCGTTTGGCACGCAGATGAAGCAGGGCGCGGAACAGGCCGTGGCCGATATCAACAAGGCCGGTGGCCTGCTGGGCAAACAACTGATCCTGGATGTCGGCGATGACGCGTGCGATCCCAAGCAGGCGGTTTCGGTGGCCAACCAACTCGCGTCCAAGGGCGTCAAGATGGTGGCCGGTCACTTCTGTTCCGGCAGCTCGATTCCGGCCAGCAAGGTCTATAGCGAAGAAGGCATCCTGGAGATTTCCCCGGCTTCGACCAACCCGAAATACACCGATGACGGAAGCTGGAACACTTTCCGGGTCTGCGGCCGCGACGACGAACAGGGCAAGGTGGCCGGCGACTATCTGGCCAGGCATTTCAAGAATGAGAAGATCGCGATCCTGAATGACAATTCCGCCTACGGTAAAGGCCTGGCGGACGAAACCACGAAGGCGCTGCATGCCGCGGGCGGGAAGGAAGTGCTCAATTCCGCCTATACACCGGGCGAGAAAGACTACTCCTCCATCGTCAGCCGCCTGAAAGAGGCTGGCGTCAGCGTGATCTATGTCGGCGGCTACCATACCGAGGCGGGATTGATTATCCGCCAGGCGAAGGAACAGGGAATGAAAGCCACCCTGGTCGGCGGCGACGCGCTGCTGACCAGCGAATTCTGGCAAATTTCCGGCGATGCCGGCACTGGCACCATGATGACGTTTCCCCCCGATCCGCGCTTGATGAAGTCGGCCGCCAACGTGGTGGCGGAGTTCAAGGCGAAGAAAATCGACCCTGAGGGCTATGTGTTGTACACCTATGCCGCGATCCAGGTGTGGGCCGATGCCGCGAAAAAGGCCGGGACCGCGGACGCAAGGAAAGTCGCCGCGGCGCTGAAAGCCTCGGGCAACTGGCCAAGCGTCTTGGGGCCGGTCAGCTTCGACCAGAAGGGCGATCCGACCGGCGGAGGCTACGTATTCTACGTTTGGAAAGACGGATCTTACGCGCAGATGTAGCTTGCTCAGACGCAGGGGCCACCGCGGGACAGGCGAAACGCCTGAACGAAGCCGCCGGCCCCTGACCGTCATGGCGGACGCGGGCCCGCGATGACCCACTGCGCCAACCGTGCTCAGAGCGCCTCCTTATTTCAGTGCCTGTTGGACCGTGGCAGCAGACCAAAACGCGGGAAGCGTGAAGCGGTCAGGCGGGCAGCGTGCCGGCTTGTCCCGGCAGGCCAAGACTGTCATCGCGTCGTTGAAACCCCGCTCCGGCGTCGGCTTCGAGTCGCATGATCGACCGATCGATCACATCCAGGTCGTGCTGGTAGATGACGATCCGCCGAAGCGCACGCAGCCGCTCCAATTCCATGGAGGTTGCCGGCCTTGGTTCATCTGATTTTCGGATCAGCGCTTTCATGAGAAGACGATGCACGTTTTCATGACCGGCGGGATAATATTTTCGTGAAAGCCGCCTGACAAGAACATAATTCCGTGCGAGCCGCAATGAAGCCCGTTTGAAATTGTTTTTAACGGCCTGGAGCGACTCCGACGCGGAATAATCGCAATTTATTAGATTTTATAGGCGCCGATCATTATTTGGTGATTGGTGGTTTATTCTTGACCGGGCACGGCGTTGGTCTTCATCGCCCGGGCATAAGCCGGGCGCTGCGTCGCGCGCTTATTATACGCCAGCACGGTGTCCGCGACCGGAACGCCATATCGAACTGCCCAGGTAATACAGGTGGACAGCAGGATATCGGCGGCGGTGAAGCGCTGTCCCATGATGTAGTGCGATGTGTCGGACAAAGCCCGCTCCACCGTCCGCATCTGCTTTTGGAAATAGGTCGCCGCCGCCTCATTGGCTGCCGGGGCTTCGCCGTAGATGTGGCGCAGGTCGCCGTGACGGCGCATCACATACAGCGACGTGGCGTCCAGTTCGCTGATCGTGAAGAAGCACCATTCCAGGCAGCGCGCCCGATCGCGGACATCTGCCGGCAGCAGCGCGGTTTCGGGTGTGCCATAGGTGTCGGACAGGTATGCCACGATAGCCGCGCTTTCCGTCAAGGCCAGGCCATGGTCCTGCAGCAGGGGTATTTTTTGCCGAGCGTTCAGGGCGGTGAAGGCGGCGGTGTGGGTTTCGCCGGTGCGCGCCTGGATGGGGCGGACCTGGAAACTCAAGCCAAGCTCATGCAAAGCCCAGTGCGGGCGGATGGTGCGACTGGTGCCGACACCCCACAGGATTGGCCCGTCGGCGGTCATTTTACCGCCCCGGCGGCCTTCAGTGCGGCGATCTCGGTTGGCGAATACCCCGCCTCCGCCAGCACCGAAGCAGTGTGTTCGCCGATACGCGGGGCGGGGCCGGCGATGGCGGCCGGGGTCTGGTCGAACCGTGCGGCGGGCCGCGGCTGGCGCACCATGCCGAGACCGGGCTGGTCGTACAATTCCATCAGTTCGTTGGCGGTGACCTGGACGTTGTCCGCCACCTCGGCGCGCCGCAGAACGGGGGCGCAGGGAACCTCCGCCGCGTCCAGGCGGTCCAGCCAGTCCGCGCTGTGGCGGCTGGCGAGGATATCACCCACCAGCGTCAGGCGTTCGGCGGCGTTGCGGGACCGGGCGGCGGGGGTTTTGAACCTCGGGTCGTCGATCCATGCCGGCCGATCGATCACGCCGCACAGGCCCCGCCACTCCGCATCGGACAGCGACCCGGCGGTGATGTGGCCATCCAGCGTCTTGAAGATCAGATCCGGGCGAGGTGCCGGTTGCGGGTCGCTTTCCCGTCCCACCACGGCGTATTGCGTCATCGCCTCCGGCCAGAGGAAGCCGATCATGGTGTCCAGCATGGACAGTCTGATATGCTGGCCCAGACCGGTGCGCCCGCGCGCCACCAGCGCGGCACAGATCGCTTGCGCCGCGTAAACAGCGGTTGTTTTGTCGGCGACGATGGTCCGGACCATGCCGGGCCGGCCGGTTGCCGGGTCGGCCTGCACGTCGGCCAGGCCCGACAGCGACTGGATGACCGGATCATAGACCCGTTTGCGAACGTAAGGGCCGGTTTCCCCGACGCCGGAGATCGAGACATAGACCAGTCCCGGGTTCGCCGGCCGGATCGCGGGTTCGTCCAGGCCCAGCCGCTTCATCGTGCCGGGCCGGAAGTTCTGCACCAGCACGTCGGCGCCGGCGATCAGGCGGCGTACCGCCTCCAGCGCCGCCGGCTGCTTCAGGTCCAGCGCCACCGACCGCTTGCCCCGGTTCGCGGAGGCGAACATGGCGGTAAATTCGCCGTCCCCCGCCGTGCGGCGGGCGATGTCGCCGGTCGGCGGTTCGACCTTGATCACGTCCGCACCCTGGTCCGCCAGGATCATGGTGCAGACCGGGCCGGAAATGACCGTGGTCAGGTCGATGACACGGATGCCGGCGAGTGGACCATCCGGTGGGCCGGCCTGCATCACCATGTCTCCGTCCAGGGCCGCACGTCGAGTTCGTGAGTCCAGGCGTCGCGCGGCTGGTTGTGCAGCATCCAGTAGTTTTCGGCGATGGACTCCGGGTTCAGGATTCCGTCCACGGCCTTGCGGGAGTCATACGTATCCGGGGCGCGCTGCCGGGTGAAGTCGGTGTCGATCGCGCCATCTACGACGACATGGGCGACATGGATCCCCTCTGGTCCCAGTTCGCGGGCCATGCTCTGTGCCAGGGCGCGCAGGGCGTGTTTGCCGCCCGCGAAGGCGGCGTAGCCGGTACCGCCTCGCACGCTGGCGGTGGCGCCGGTGAACAGGATCGTGCCGCGTTTGCGGGGAACCATGACGCGGGCTGCCTCCCGCCCCGTCAGGAACCCGCCAAGGGCGCACATTTCCCAGACTTTCGTGTAAACCCGTGTGGTCGTTTCGCGGATCGGAAAGCGCACGTTGCCGCCGACGTTGAAGGACATGACTTCGATCGGGCCGATATCGTGCTCGATGGTTGCAAACAGGTCCGCCACCTGTTCTTCCCGCCGGGCGTCGCTGCCGAAGGCCCGGGCCTGGCCGCCGTCTTCCTGGATGCGGCGGACCAGCGGTTCCAGTTTGTCGCCGTGGCGGCGGGTAACGCAGGCGATGTAGCCCTCGCGGGCGAAACGGCGGGCGATGGCGCCGCCGGTTGAATCTCCGGCCCCGATGACCAGGGCGACTTTGGGTTGCGGCATGGACGTGCCC
>JAJZEV010000127.1 GCA_021805665.1 Pseudomonadota bacterium | reverse complement strand
GCCGAGGGACACACCATCAACCGCATCGGCGAACTGATGCCCTGGAAGATGATCCGGAACGCCACGTCAGCGCAGTAGCTAACCGCCGTAGCAATCAGACCAGGAACGGTCCTGGCCGGACGCTTACGGCTAACGGACAGGGGGGGCGGTTGCTTTTTTGTGACGCAGAGATCGCCGAGAACCGCAGAGATCGCAGAGACGCATTTTTGCGGCTGGGCCAGCCGGTATCAGGCTGGCTGGGCTACAGGGCCGGTGGCGAAACGATCGCTTCCGTGGACGCACGGGCGTTGAAACAGGGTGCGCCGATGTTCCAGCTCCCGATGTCCACCGGGATACAGGATTGGTGGAGCGTGATCTTCCCCGTCCGTCGGGACCGCGCGCGTTGCGGGCCATCTGCGGTCCGCCGGTAGAAGCGCGGACGGCCGGGACAGGCATGGCCAGGACGGGAGAGGCAACGCCGTCTTCCGCCAACGCATTATCGAATCCATCGACGGATACCCGCGCCACTCGTGAGACAAAATGCTGAAGGATCTCCGCTCCATTCCAGGGCCTGTGGTCAATTCTGGATGACAGACATTGTTGCCTGCTCTCAAGATCGGATCATTGGGCGGAGCGATCTTGCGAGTTTCATCGGGTCGGATCGGCGACAGTTTCGAACAAATGGACGATAGGGCCGGTGGCTTCCGTCGAACGCGTCGCCTGTTTCGCCACACGGCCTATCGCCAGCGGCGCCGATGCCCCGAACAGCCTACCGCTTGGTCCACACCTGCGGCGCCACCGCACCGGTCTGGCCGGTGATGCGGCCGTAAGCCTCCGGGCGGCGGTGCTTGTCGAAGGCAAAGATCGTCGTGCGGCCCAGGGTACACATATCCAGGTCGCAATCGGCGGTAATCAGTTCGTCGTCCCAACTGGATGCCATCGCCACGATCTCCCCCTGCGGATTGACGACGATGGAATGGCCGAACAATTCCGCCCCGTCCTCGGTCCCGGCCTTCGCCGTCGCCACCGCGAAGCAGGCGTTCTGGTAGCACCCCGCCTGGATCGACAGATGCGAGTGGAACACCCGCAGATGGTGCGCCTCGAACCCGCCCGCCTCCATGTTCAGGCTGGGGGTGTTATAGCCCAGCGCGACGAGTTCGACGCTTTGCAGGCCCAGCACGCGCCAGGCTTCCGGCCAGCGGCGGTCGTTGCAGATCATCATGCCCATGTTGATGCCGTCCAGCCCGCCCATCGGGGCTCGGATCACCGGGAAGCCGAGATTGCCGACCTCGAAATAGCGCTTCTCCAGATGCTGCACGATACGCTTGGGGTCGTACTCCGCATGTCCCGGCAATTGCACTTTCCGGTATTTCAGCAGAATGTCTCCCTCCGGGCCGACCAAGATCGACGTGTTGAACCTGCGCTTGCGGATCGCGCCCGTCTCGTCGGCCTCATGCGCGATTTCGGCATAACCCAAGTGGAAGCCGATGCCGTAACGCCGGGCCGCATCGAACAATGGTACGGTTTCGTTGGAGGGCATGGAATTTTCGAACCAGGAATCGGCCTGTTCGATGTCCCGATGGTAATGACGGGGAAAAAAAGTCGTCAGCGCCAGTTCTGGAAACACGACCAGCTCCACGCCGCGCTTGTGCGCCCGTTCCATAAGCCTGACCATGCGTTCGACGGCAACGGAGCGAGATTCGGACTTCTGAATTGGACCCAACTGGGCGGCGGCGACGGTAATGAGTCTCGGCAAAACAACCTCCTGCGTTCACGCAGCCAGGATGCCACGGCCGGGCAGCCAAGCAATCGTCCTTACTTGCCGTTCCGCCGCACCGACACTACGAAGCACGGCGATTGGCCTGGATTTTGGGGGGCCGAACACGATGGAGAAAGAAAATGATCGATTATGACGTGAAGGTCAGCCCGTCGAAGGCCGGCCTGAAACGCGAAGACCAACTGGCGTGGAAAATCGCCGGCGTCGCGGCCGACAAAGTGGCCGTGCCCAAGGACGTGACCGCGATGATTATCAACCGGATCATCGACAATGCTTCGGTGGCGATCGCCTCCACCAACCGTCATCCCATCGTTTCGGCGCGCGACATGGCGCTGGCCCGTCCGAACAAGCACGGCGCGTCGGTGTTCGGCGTGAAGTCGTCCACCCGCGTCAGCCCCGAATGGGCCGCCTGGGCCAACGGCGTGGCGGTGCGCGAACTGGACATGCACGACACGTTCCTGGCAGCCGATTACTCCCACCCCGGCGACAACATTCCGCCGATCCTGGCCGTCGCGCAGACACTGGAAAAATCCGGCCGCGACCTGATCCGCGGCATCGCCACTGGTTATGAGATCCAGATCGACCTGGTGCGCGCCATTTGCCTGCACGAGCACAAGATCGACCATATCGCCCATCTGTGCCCCGCCCAGGCCGCCGGCATCGGCACGCTGCTGGGCCTGAAGCAGGACGTCATCTATCAGGCTGTCCAACAGGCGGTGCATGTCAGCTTCACCACCCGCCAATCGCGTAAGGGCGAAATCAGCTCCTGGAAGGCGTACGCCCCGGCACACTCCGGCAAGCTGGCGATCGAGGCGGTGGACCGCGTGATGCGCGGCGAGGGCGCGCCCAGCCCGATCTACGAAGGCGAGGACAGCGTTATCGCCTGGATGCTGAACGGCCCGCAGGCGCATTACACCGTGCCGCTGCCCGCGCCCGGCGAAGCCAAGCGCGCCATCATGGACAGCTACACGAAGGAACACAGCGCCGAGTATCAGTCGCAGGCGCTGATCGACCTGGCGTTCCGCATGCGCGAGAAGATCGAGAACTTCGACGCCATCGAAAGAATCGTGATCCACACCAGCCATCACACCCACTACGTGATTGGCACCGGTGCCAACGATCCGCAGAAAATGGACCCGAAGGCCAGCCGCGAGACGCTGGACCACTCGATCATGTACATCTTCGCGGTCGCACTGCAGGACGGCACCTGGCATCACGTCGAAAGCTATGCCCCGAAGCGCGCGGGCCGGGAAGATACCGTCAAACTGTGGCACAAGATCGAAACGACGGAAGATCCGGAATGGACGCGCCGCTATCGCGCGACCGATCCGAACGAGCTGTCCTTCGGCGGCCGGGTGGAAATTTTCATGCGCGACGGCAGCAGGCTGGAAGACGAAATGGCCGTTGCCAACGCGCATCCGCTGGGCGCCAAGCCGTTCGGCCGCGACGACTACATTCGCAAGTTCCAGATCATGACGGACGGGATCATCACCACCCGCGAGTCCAACCGCTTCCTGGAAGCGGTGCAGGATCTGCCGAAACTGGCGGCCGGCGATCTGCATCAACTGAACGTCGTGCTGCCCGCGGGCGCCCTGACGGTCGGCAAACCCGGGATACTCTAACCAGGAGGAACGCACATGAGCGAAACAACGACTCTTCCCAACAGAGCCAAGAAAGGCGTCGGCCTGTCCGGCGTCACCGCCGGCAACACCGCGCTGTGTACGGTCGGTCGGTCGGGTAACGATCTACACTATCGCGGGTACGATATCCTCGATGTCGCTGACACCTGCGAGTTCGAGGAAATCGCCTATCTGCTGGTGCACGGTACGCTGCCGACGCGGGCGGAACTGAAAGGCTACAAGGCGAAGCTGAAAATGCTGCGCGGCTTGCCGATGTCGGTGAAACTGGCGCTGGAAGCCCTGCCCGCGGCCTCGCATCCGATGGATGTCATGCGCACGGGCGTATCCGCGCTTGGCTGCACGCTGCCCGAAAAGGAAGATCAGAATCCGCCCGGCGCGCGCGATATCGCCGACCGGTTGATGGCGTGCCAGGGTTCGATGCTGCTGTACTGGTATCACTACGCCCATAACGGCAAACGCATCGAGGTAGAGACCGACGACGATTCCATCGGCGGCCACTTCCTGCATCTGCTGCACGGCGAAAAACCGTCGGAGATGTTCGTGCGCGCCATGCACACATCGCTGATTCTGTATGCGGAGCACGAGTTCAACGCATCGACCTTCACCTGCCGTGTCGTTGCGGGCACCGGGGCCGATATGTATTCGGCGATCGTTGCGGGCATCGGCGCGCTGCGGGGGCCGAAACATGGAGGTGCGAACGAGGTTTCTTTCGAAATCCAGAACCGCTACGCCACGCCCGACGAAGCCGAGGCCGATATCCGCAAGCGGATCGAAGCCAAGCAGGTCGTGATCGGGTTCGGCCACGCGGTCTATACCATCGCCGATCCCCGCAACAAGGTGATCAAGGAAGTCGCTCGGCGTCTCTCGCAAAATGCCGGATCGATGAAGATGTTCGATATCGCCGACCGGATCGAAGCAACGATGTGGGATGCCAAGAAGATGTTTGCGAACCTCGATTGGTTCTCGGCCATCAGCTACCACATGCTGGGCGTTCCGATGTCGATGTTCACACCGCTTTTCGTCATCGCGCGCACGTCCGGCTGGGCGGCGCATGTGATGGAACAGCGGGTGGATAACAAGCTGATCCGTCCCACCGCCAACTACACCGGGCCGGAAAACCTGACATTCGTGCCGATCGACCAGCGCGGGTAATAAGCGGCCAGCGAATCGGCGGATCGATGGGGGCGTGGATGGTGTGCCAAAACACGCCGTCCATGCCTTCATTTTATCCGGGGCAGTTCTGCCGCGATCGCTTCGTGAACTGGAAAGCGTCCAATAACGTAGTTCACAACAGCACTATTCGGATTTGAGCAAGCCGCGGCGACCTTTCCCTGTGTGCTTGCGATGCAGCGCACTAAAAGTTTTTTGCCAAATACAAAGCGAAATTTTTGCTTTTTGTTGACAGCCGCGGGTGCGGCGATGAATAGCGAAAACGGTGTTCGCGAATCGATCCATGCCTCGGCCTGTATTTTCGATGCGCGGAGACGCTTCAGCAGGATGCCGGTCCATGGACCGCGTGTATTTGAAATCAACGGGCAAAACAGGCAGGCGTCGCGCCATTCGTTCCGTGCGAAAACCGCTTGGCCCACCGACGATAAAACAAATGCCCGGCCTGACCGGCGTAGATGCTACCGGCTGCATTGTTCGAAGCCTTGGATAACGACGGCACGTACAACAAGGAGTTTTACAGGTGAGCACCGACGAGACGACCCGGGCGAAAGCCATGGCGATAAAGGCCGCGGTCAAAACTTCTCCAGTCAAAAAACCGGAGGCTACCGCGGCTAAAGAGGCAGCGAAGAAAGCGGCCGCTGCGAAACCCGCACCGAAGAAGGCCGTCGCGGCGAAGGCCGCGCCAAAGCCGGCTGCCGCCGCCAAGCCCGCACCGAAGAAGGCCGTCGCGGCGAAGGCCGCACCAAAGCCGGCTGCCGCTGCGAAGCCCGCACCGAAGAAGGCCGTCGCGGCGAAGGCCGCGCCAAAGCCGGCTGCCGCTGCGAAGCCCGCACCGAAGAAGGCCGTCGC
This sequence comes from Pseudomonadota bacterium, assembly GCA_021805665.1. GTDB lineage: Bacteria > Pseudomonadota > Alphaproteobacteria > Acetobacterales > Acetobacteraceae > Rhodopila. The sequence continues at coordinate 18,864 of JAJZEV010000127.1, read as the reverse complement.
GGCGAAGGCCGCGCCAAAGCCGGCTGCTGCCGCCAAGCCCGCACCGAAGAAGGCCGTCGCGGCGAAGGCCGCGCCAAAGCCGGCTGCCGCTGCGAAGCCCGCACCGAAGAAGGTCGTCGCGGCGAAGGCCGCGCCAAAGCCGGCTGCCGCCGCGAAGCCCGCACCGAAGAAGGCCGTTGCACCTAAGACCGCACCCAAAAAAGCGTCGCCGAAGGCTTCATCGATGTCGATTCCAACAGACGAAGTTCCCGCCGTTTCCGCCAGCGAAGCCACGGAATAATCGCCCGAACCGGCCGATCCCGGAAGAAGGCGCCCCCGCTAGGCGCCTTTTTCCTTCAGCCGAAGGTCGTCAGCAGATCGTCCACCTGGCCGACGGTCAGCAAACGAGGGGACTGTCCTCGCAGCATCAGAAACAGCTTGGCAGCCTCTTCCAGTTCCTCGGCCGCATAGACCGCGTCCGTCAGCGTCTTCCCCGAAACAACCGGACCATGGTTGGCCAAAAGGACAGCGCGGGCGCCTTCCGCCGCGGCACGAATAGCTGGTTCCATCGACGGATCGCCCGGCCGGAAATACGGCACGACCGGCATCCGGCGCCCAACCCGCATCACGAAATACGGTGTCAACGGTGGGATCGGATTAGATCGATCGACGTCCGGCAGACACGACACCGCGGTTGCCTGAGTGGAATGCAGATGCACAACCGCACCGGCATCCTCGCGCGCCTGATAGAACGCGCGATGCATGAACACTTCCTTCGACGGCTTGTCGCCGCCGACATGGTTGAAGTCGGCATCCAGCTTGGACAAACGCACAGGATCGAGTCTGCCCAGACTCGAATTGGTCGGCGTCATCAGGTAACCGTCCGGCAGTTTGACGCTGATATTGCCGGCACTGCCGACGGAATAGCCGCGCGCGAACAGGCTCGCGCCAAATTCGCTGAGCAGGACACGGGTTTCTTGCTCGTTCATCGGTCAGGCTTCCAGCACGCGGAACGCCTTCAGGAAGAAATCGGTCGCGCCGAAATTACCGGATTTCAGCGCCAGCATCAGATCCGGACCGCGGCCGGACGCCAACGTCCACGGCACGCCCGGATCGATCTCCCCGCCGATGCGCAGCGATCGCACGCCCAGGCGCCCGACAACCGAACCGGAGGTTTCCCCGCCAGCGACGACAAGTTTACGCACACCGCGCGCGACCAACCCCTCGGCGATTCGGGCGACGGCGTCTTCTACCAGCGCGCCAGCCTGCTCCCGCCCGAGGCTGGCTTGCAGCGCCGCCACTTTTTCCGGTGGCGCGGATGCGGCGATCACCACCGGCTTGCCGCCGATCTTGTCGGACGCCCATGCCAGGGCCGCCTCGCTCAGCGCTGCCGCGTCAGGCGTGGCCAGCGCATCGATCTCGAACACCGGCAGATGATTCCGGGCAAAGCCAAGCTGCGCGAGTGTTGCTCTGGAGCACGATCCGGCGACAACCGCCGAAGCCCCGGCAACCATCGGCAGCGCACCCGGGTCGGCGGCGTCCGACAACAGTCCCTGCCGCCGGAAGTTCGCCGGCAGCCCCATCGCAACACCGGACCCGCCGGTAATCATGGCATGGTTCGCCGCGGCCTCGCCGATCGCAATCAGATGCTCATCCGTAATGGCATCGACAATGGCATAGCGGCGGCCGCGTTCCTTCAACTGCGTCATCGCGTCGCGGATCGCTTGCGCGCCCTGATTGACCGTGACGAACGGCACCAGCCCGACCGTGCCCTCGGTCTGGCGCGACAGCACGCGCACCAGATTGGCATCGGTCATCGGTGTCAGCGGGTGATTTTCCATCCCGCTCTCGTTCAGCAGGCTGCCGCCGGCGAACAGATAGCCCAGATAGACGGTGCGGGCATTGGTCGGAAAAGCCGGGCACGCCAGGGCGAAACCGCAATCCAACGCGTTCACCAGCGCATCCGCCACCGGCCCGATATTGCCCCGCTCGGTGCTGTCGAAGGTGGAGCAGTATTTGAAGAAGTACTGCCGCGCACCGGCGGCTTGCAGCCATTTCAGCGCGGCGAGGGATTCCTCGACCGCCTGACCCGCCGGGATGGTGCGCGACTTCAGCGCCACCACGACTGCATCGACATCGGGCACTGGCACGTCCGGCCCCGGGACTCCGATCAGTTGGACGGTGCGCATCCCGCCGCGCACCAGCATCGAACACAGATCGGTGGCACCCGTGAAATCGTCGGCGATCGCACCTAGCAACATTTCATCGAACTCCTTGTTCTACGCGGACAGCACGGCGGCGAGACGCTCGGCCTGCGCGTTCCACGATGGCAGCATCTGCCCGGCTTCCAGGGCGACGTCGGACATGGCACGCCGCAGATCGCGGTCGAAAATCAACCGCCGCAGAGCCTTGGAATATTGCTCCAGATCTCCGGGCGCGCAGACGATTCCGGCCTCCGGTCCCACCAGCGCCGGCACCGCACCGACATTGGTAACGGCGACGGGGATACCGCGGCGCATCGCCTCGGCGATGGCGACACCGTATCCCTCGAAGTATGAGGTCAGCGCGAACAGATCGGTGTCAGCCCACAGTGGCTCTGTCGGGATCTCGGTAAACCGGACCCGCTGGGCGATGTGGAGTTCGTCCGCCAACCGTCGCAACCCGGCCGCATGCAAGGGGTCGCGATCCGCGGCGCCGGCGATCGTCAAGCGCCAGTCCAGATCGAACAGCCGGCTAAGCGCGCGCATCAGCACATCGTGGCCCTTGCGAGGGATCAGGGCACCGACGGCCAGGATGTTGCACCCCGGACCGGCCGATCCAGTACTGCGGGGCAAAACATCGATGCCAGGGATAATGACCTCGATGCGGTCGGGGCGCACCCCGAATTCCTTCGCCAGCGTTTCGGCCGTCTGGTCGCTGGTGGTTACCAGCCGCGCCATATCGCGATACATCGCCGTCTCGGACGTTCGCAGGCGCTGGGCGACTTCGTCCGGCACGCCGGTTTCCATCGACGCGGAATGGTGGATCAGCGCCGTGACCCGATGCAGCGGCAGCCCGTCGAATGCAGGCAGCGCCAACCCGTCGATCAGTTTGACACAATCCGGCGGCAAGGCCGCCCATGCGGTGCGGGCAGTATAGATCGCCGCCTGATCGGGGTCTGGCAGGCGGCCGCCGATTTCAGCGACCTGGACGGTATGGCCCAGCGCGCGCAGGCCGTCGGCCATACGCCGGTCATAGGTGTGGCCCCCGGTGACAGTCGCTAGCGGGCCTGGAACAATCAAACAAACGTGCATGAAGCAGTCTTAGCAGGTTCCGGGGCGCCGTCATCCCGGTGGATGACGCGTGACGGCCGATCGGGTATGCTTTCGCGTGAATTGTCCTCAGCCAGAAAGCATTCCATGCGCTCTAACCTGACCTCCGTTCTGGATCATGTTGACTCCCATCTGGCGGCCTCGCGGGAAAACCTGTTCGATCTGCTGCGAATCAAATCGGTCAGTGCCCAGCCGGCACATGCGGCGGACTGCGTGAAGGCGGCGGAGTGGTGGCGCGACCAGCTTGCCGGACTCGGGTTCGACGCAGCGGTGCGGCCGACGGCCGGCCATCCGGTGGTGGTGGGGCATCTGGCCGGGCCGGCCGGCTACAAGGGGCCGCACGTTCTGTTCTACGGGCATTACGATGTGCAACCGGTCGATCCGCTGTCGCTGTGGAACAGCGATCCGTTCGACCCGCAACTCGTCGATGGCCCGCGCGGCAAGCGCTATGTCGCGCGCGGCGCCGTGGACGATAAAGGCCAGACGCTGATGTTCCTGGAGGCACTGCGCGCCTGGCACACCGCCGGGGGCGGCATTCCCGTCCGGCTGACGGTGCTGATCGAAGGCGAGGAAGAGGTTGGGTCCGTCAGCCTGGACCCGTTCCTGCGCGACAACAAGGCCGAACTCAGCGCGGATGTGGCGCTGATAAGCGACACCGGGATGTGGGACGCCGAAACGCCTGCCATCACCACCCGTTTGCGCGGCATGACCTATGCCGAGGTGACGTTGAAGGCGGCGAACCGCGATCTGCATTCGGGGCTGTACGGCGGGTCCGCGCTGAACCCGATCAACGCGCTGACCAAGATCCTGGGCGATCTGCATGACGAGAACGGCCGCATCCAGTTACCGGGCTTCTATGAGTCCGTGACACCGATCTCCAACTCGCAGCGGGCGCAATGGGACGCACTGGGGTTCGACGAAGCGGCGTTTCTGGCCGGAATCGGCCTGACGACCCCCGTTGGCGAGCGCGGCTATTCCGGGCTGGAGCGGCTATGGGCACGCCCCACGGCCGACATCAATGGCATCTGGGGCGGCTACACCGGCGCCGGCAGCAAGACGGTGATCGCGTCGGAGGCTTCGGCCAAGGTGTCGTTCCGGTTGGTGCCGGGTCAGGACCCGGGCGTGGTGATGGAGCAGTTCAAGCAATTCGTAACCGATCGGCTTCCCCCCGGCGCCACCGCGACGTTCGCCGATTTCGCCCGCGCGCCCGGTCTGGAGGTGAACGTCGATAGCGCCCATGTCCGCGCGGCCTTGGACGCTTTGGCGGAGGAATACGGCAAGCCGGCGCTGCTGATGGGCTGCGGCGGGTCGATCCCGGTGGTGACCTCGCTTCGCTCTATCCTCGGGCTGGACTCGATCCTGATGGGATTTGGGCTGGACGACGATCAGGTCCACAGCCCGAACGAGAAGTTCGAGGAAGTGTGTTTCCACCACGGAATTCGATCGCATGCCCGCCTGCTGGCGAAGTTCGCCGGATCGTAGGGGCGCGGGGCGATTGCTGTGATAGACCTCGATATAGACCGTCCGACATGCGGTAGCGCGGTAGGCCGACATCGATAGGCCTGCCATGACCAAGTCGCCAAGCTGTTCACGAACGGCCGCGGCCCATTCGCCGCGGGTCGCGGCCGTGCTGGTCGCCCACGACAATGCGTTCGCCCATGTGCCAGGACTGGGGATTGAAGATTGGATGGCATAAGCCATCCGCGAGGTGCAATGCTCGCACCTGCACAAAACCCTTGCATTTCCGCATCCCAAGGCAGATATACCGGCTGTCTTTCCGTGATTGCGTGGTTAACGGGCGGCTTTCTTCGCCCGTGGTTCCGGAAATTTCCATCTGAAAACCGTTCGTCCCCATTTAATCGCGCGGGGCGACGAACTCACAAGCGCTTGTTGTCCACCCGAAAAGTGGCGGGCGCTGGAGCATACCCTCGTCTTGACCCAAACTACTTTTACCGACCTCGGCTTGTCCGAGCCGTTGCTGCGCGCACTAGAGGCGCGGAAGTTCGAAATCCCGACGCCGATCCAGGCTGATACCATCCCGGCCCTGCTGGCCAATAAGGATGTGCTTGGCATTGCCCAGACCGGCAGCGGCAAGACCGCCGCCTTCTCGCTGCCCATTCTGCAGCATCTCGCCGCCCAGCAGGTCCGCCCGGCGCCGTTCGCCGCCCGCGCCCTGATCCTGGCGCCCACGCGCGAACTCGCGCTGCAAATCGACGAAACTGTCCGCTTTCTGTCGGTGAACCTGAAGCTGCGTACCGTGGTGATCATCGGCGGCGCCAGTCGCTTCAAGCAGGTGGAAGCCATGCGCCGCGGCGCCGATATCGTGATCGGCACGCCGGGCCGCGTGTGCGACCTGATGCAGACCCGCGAACTGCACCTGGGCGGGGTCAACCGCTTCGTGCTGGACGAAGCCGACCGCATGCTCGACCTGGGCTTCATCAAGGACATCCGCCGTGTCGTGGCCGCGCTGCCGCCGCAGCGTCAGTCCTGCCTGTTCTCCGCCACCATGCCGGCGGAGGTCGCCAGCCTGGCGAACAGCCTGCTGCGCGATCCGATCCGGGTGGAAATCGCCCGCACCGAGGAAGACGCCCCGAAGATCGAGCAGTTCGTCCATCATCTGCCGCAAAGCGGCAAACAGTCGCTGCTGCTGTCGATGCTGCAGGATGAGGCGCTGTCGCGCGTCATCGTGTTCACCCGCACCAAGCACGGCGCCAACAAAGTGGCCGGGGTGCTGGAAAATGCCGGCATTCAGGTCAACGCGATCCACGGCAACAAAAGCCAGCCGCAACGTGAAAAGGCCCTGCGCGAATTCCGCACCGGCCGGGCGCGTGTGCTGGTGGCAACCGATATCGCCGCGCGCGGCATCGACGTGACGGGCATTTCCCATGTCATCAACTTCGATCTGCCGGTCGAAGCCGAAAGCTACGTCCATCGCATTGGCCGCACCGCGCGTGCCGGCGCCGCGGGCATCGCGATCAGCTTCTGCGACTCGTCGGAGCGTGGGGTGCTGCGCCAGATCGAACGGTCGATGAACTACACTATCACCGTGGTGGGCGATGCGCCCGGCCCGATGACACCGCAGCCCAAGCGCAACGCCGCGCCGCAGCAGCAGCGCCGCCGGTACAGCGATCGTAATCAGCGCGGCGGCATGCGCTCCGCTGCCTGATCCAATGTCATGGCGGGCGCAAGCCCGCCATCAGGACACGGTTCCCGGATGACGACTCTCTACATCGACGGGGACGCCTGCCCGGTGCGCGACGAGGTTTACCGCGTCGCTGACCGGCTGGCGTTGCCGGTTTTCGTCGTGGCCAACGGGTCGCGCCCGATCCGCCCGCCGAACCGGCCGAACGTGACCATGATCACGGTGGAGGCCGGCGCGGATGTCGCCGACGATTGGATCGCCGAACGCGTCACCAAGGCGGATGTATGCATCACCAGCGACATTCCGCTGGCCTCGCGCTGCCTTGCCAAGGGTGGCCGGGCGCTGGCGCCGAACGGCAAAGTATGGACCCCCGATAATATCGGCAGCGCCCTCGCGGGGCGCGAAGTCGGCCGTTATCTGCGGGAAATGGGGATGAATACCGGCGGCCCCGCGCCGCTGACGAAACAAGATCGCTCGCGGTTCCTCAGTGCATTGGATACCTTGGTGCGGGCGGCACAGCGAGAGCGAGTCGGATGACGGAAAAGGTTCTAGGCGTTCTGGGCGGGATGGGCCCCCTGGCGAGCGCCCAGTTCATGACAAGACTGACGTTGCTGACGCCAGCCGAACGCGATCAGGATCATATCCCGGCGGTGCTGTGGTCGGATCCCCGCATTCCGGACCGGGGCGCGGCGCTGATCGGCCAGGGACCGGACCCGCTGCCCTGGTTGGTGCGCGGCATCGACGGGTTGAAGGCAGCCGGCTGCGGTGCGATCGTCATTCCCTGCAATACCGCGCATGGCTGGTACGAACCGCTAGCCCGGGCGGCCGGTATGCCGATCCTGCATATCGTCGATGCGGCCGCGGCCGGATTGCGGCGGATAGGGATGCCGCGTGGCCGCATCGGGCTGATGGGAACCGCCGCAACCCTGGCAATGAAGCTCTATCAAAATCGTCTGGCCGCCAGCGGGTGGGAGATTATCGAGCCTGAACCCGCCCAAATGGAGCGGCTGGTCATGCCCTCCATCGCCGCGGTAAAAGCCAATCGTGTTGCCGAGGCGTTCATCCCGCTCGCCGAGGTCGTGAACAGCCTGGCGTCGCGCGGCGCCGCGGCGGTGGTGTTGGGCTGCACCGAAATCCCGATCGCCATCCAGTCCGGACCGGCCGAGGCGCTGCGCGTACCGGTGGTGGACACGATCGACGCGCTCGCCCGCGCCTCGATCGAGTGGGCGCGTCCCGGCGCCATCGCCTGAACCGGCAGCGGGGTTTACCCCGCCAGCCGTTGCGCCATCGCCCGCTGATAATCCCCAATCATCATGAAACCCGGGTCCGCTCGGCAGATCGCCTCTGTCTCCCGGATGATCTCCTCGTCCGGTTTGGACAGGTCCAGCGGATCGCCATGCGGCTGCGGAACATGCCAGGGCGTGTCCAGATAAGCCTCCACGACGTTGCCTTCGGGGTCGGCGAAGTAGCACGACCAAGCGTTGCCGTGGCTCAGCACCCGCATGCCGGTCGCGCCGTTCTCCAACGCCCGGCGATGCACCTCGCGCAGATCGGCCAGCGAATCGACCATGAACGAGATCTGGTTGATCGGGTTGAAGCCCGACGTGTCTGGCCGTCCGCTGGCCAGGACGAACTGATGGTGGTTGGCGGAATCGGCACTCATGAACGTCAGTTCCATCCCGCTGCGTGCCTTGCCTCGGTCGGTCACCATCAGACCGAGCACCGTGGTGTAAAATCGCTCCAGCAGCGGCTGGTCGCGGGCGTGGATGCCAACATGCGAAAGGCGGGCGCGGATCGTTCCCATGGTCGTTTCCCTGTTTCCCTGTTGGCGCACATTCAAGATCGCGGGCGAACGATGCGCAAGCCCGGGGGCCGGATCGATTCGGCCGCACGGCCGCCCGGATCAGACGGATATCGCGATCATGACCCGTTGGTGCCGGCCGAACAGACGCACGCCCACATCCATCAGCCACTTCAGCGGCCAGTATTTGCGGTTCAGCAACCCCATGCCGCGATCGAACGCCTGGCCGGTGACCAGTACGGCCCGGGCGTCGATCCAATCGCCTGTGTTGTTCCCCCTGGCGTCGCACGGGGCGATCCGCACGCTGCCGTTGCGCCGGATGCGTTTGGCTTTACCGGAATCGGCCGTGGTATAGACATACAGCGTCCCGGCATCGGCGGCCGCGAACCAGACGGGCGTGCGAACGGCTTTGCCGCTTTGCCGAAATGTTTCCAGGCTCAGGTATTTCCTGCCATCGAAGGCGGTCAGCCCATCGGGTCCGGTCATCCTGCCTCATATGGAAATAGTGGTGCCACATGGATAGTGGGCGCGTGGCCCTGGCGGTGCAAGCCGGTGGGCCACTTCGCCATAGCAGCCGAATCAGGCGGCCCGCAGCCGCAGGCAAATAGTGGTTGCCCCGTCGCTCGCCCCCGGTTCGGCGGCAATCGAGCCGCCCATTGCCTGCGCCAGCCGCTCGCTCAACATCAAGCCGGAACTGTCGTCGCCACCGGCCGATCCCGCGGCGGGCACCCCGCCGGAATCGGGCGACAGCCGATGCCCGGGATCGCTGACAGAGGCGGTAACGGTGTTTCCGTTGCGGAAGACCGTGACGGCGACGGTTTCCCCCGGCTTGGCCATGCGCAAAGCGGTAACCAGGAAATTGTCCAGAATCCGCCTGATCGCGGCCGGGTCGCCGATGGCCTCGGCGTCGCCGGGGCGGGTGCCGATCGGCGGGGTGACATCGATCTGACGTTCCTTGGCAACCAGGGCCGCGCTTGCAACGGCCTCGCTGGCGACCGTGGCGAGATCGACGGGACCGAGGCGCAGCCCCCTTTCGCTGAGGCCGGACAGGTCGATCAGGGAATCGATCGTCCCCAGCAACTGCCGGGCATCGCTGCGCACACGCATCAGTGCCTGCCGCTGACCCGGCGGGCTGCCGGCGATCGTCAGGGTCAGAACGCCAAGGAGCGAATGCAGGGGATTACGGATTTCCTCGCTGAGTGTTCCCAGCACGTCGCTCTTGATCCGTTCGGCCGCCTCCGCCCTGCGGGTTTCGGCCGCCAGCCGGTCTTGGGTATCGCGAGCGTGGCGGACGAAGACGGCGGTCGCGACGATCGCGACGACCGAAAGCACCCGGTTGCCGATCAGATCCTCCAGGTCCGGGTTTATCGCGGGTACGAACGCGCCGATAACGACCAGCAGGCATGTGCTGACCACCAATATCCAAAGTCCGGCCCGGCCTTTGTGGAACACCGCGGTCGCAACCAGCGGCGAATAGACGATTCCATACGCCAGCGTGTTGTCGCGCTGGAGATCCAAAAGAAAAGCCAGAGCCGAAATGACATAAATAACCGGCACCAGCCAACCGATTGGCCGACTTCGACCCAGTTCGGGGAGGCTCATGCCCCTTGGGATGGAAAGGCCGGTATATGGCATCGATGAATCCGAGCAATTATCCATTACTACACGTCAGGGCGGACAAAGCCCAGTGTAACAAGACCGCGGTTCCATCGAGAAAATCGTCCATCGTCATAGCCTCATGGGGATTGTGGCTGCCGTTGGCATTGCGCACGAACACCATTCCCATCGGCACCCCGGCCGCACCGAACGCCGCCGCATCGTGGGAAGCTGGGCTGCCGATATGCAACACCGGCAATTCCAGGGCCGCGGCCGCCGCCTCCAGCCCCGCCTGGATCGCCGGATCGACCAGCCCGACCGCCGCCCGCGCTTTGGTGCCGAGATGAAACCGCACGCCGCGCCGCTGCTCGATGCCCTCTATTATTCGATGGACCTTTTCCTCCAGCCCGGCCAGGACCGCTGCGTCGTACGCGCGCACGTCCAGGCTGAAATGGAAGCCGCCGGGCACGATGGTCAGCCCGTGCATAGCCGCGTCGGTGTGGAATCGGCCCAGCGTGCAGGCCATCGGGATGCCCCTCGCATCGTAGTCCGCCCACAGCGTATCCAGCGCCATCGCGAATTCCGCCCCTGCCACGGCGGCATCGCGGCGGAACCGGCGCGGCAAGCCGACATGATCGTTCTGGCCTTCGATCCTGGCATCGGCGAAGCGGAAATTACCCGGAATCCCGGTACAGACAGCCACCGAACGGCCAGCCTCGATCAGGCTCGGGGCTTGCTCGATATGCAACTCCAGATAGGCGCGGATTTTCGCCGGGTCGGGAAAATGCCGGCTGCCCGCCAGCAGCGCGTCGGGATCGCCGCCGCATTCGGTCATATGATCGGCTAGAGTGCGCCCGGTATCCACCCGGCGGACGTCCAGCGCGCCATCCGGCAATGTGCCCAGGCTGCCCCGGCTGCCGATATACGACACCTGGAACCAGACGCTTTCCTCCGCCCGGATGCCCATGACCACGATGTCGCAATCCGGCGTCACGCCCAGCTTCTGGAGTCCGGCCACGACCGCCAGACCCGCCAGCACGCCCGCCGCGCCGTCGAAGTTGCCGCCGTGCGGAACCGAGTCCAGATGCGACCCGATGACCAGCAACGGCGCCGAGCGGTCGCGGCCGGGCAGGGTCATGTACAGGTTGGCGGCGTCGTCGCGGGTTATTTCCAGGCCCATGGCCGCGGCGGCGTTGGCGACAGTGGCGTGGGCGCGCTGCTCCCCGGCGCCATACGGATCGCGCGATACGCCCGGTTCGTCCAGGCCGTCCAGGCGCAACTGGTCGAACAGGGCCTGCATCGGTTCGCGCTGTGCCTGAATGGCGGCCCTGACGGCGGTTGCATCCACGGACTCGGTCCTTTGTCGGTTGGTGGGACATTATTGGCTTCGCCGGCCAGAGCGGCTAGAGCGGGTCCAACAACCATAATAAGACGGTCCCGGTGACCGAGCCAGATACCGGCTGGCTGGCCGGCCCCCGGGACTGTTTGGAAACAAATCGCTATGAGGAAAGCATAATGGACCAATCGGTTGGGGACATGCTGCGGGAAACGGCCGACCGGCTGTTTCAGGCACAGTGCGACACCGCCACGCAGCGTCTGGCCGATGGCGGCACATGGCCCGCCGCGCTATGGGCGGCGGTCGAGGATGCCGGGTTGCATCGGGCCCTGGTGCCAGAGGCAGCCGGCGGTTTCGGCGTGGCTGTGGCGGACGCGCTGTCGCTTCTGAAGGTTGCCGGCGCTCATGCGGTTCCGTTGCCGCTGGCGGAGACGATGCTGGCAAGCTGGCTGCTGGCCGGCGCGCGGCTGCACATTCCCGATGGACCGTTGACCGTCGGGCCGGTGCGCGAGGGTGAAACCGTCGCCCTGACCGAAACCGCCTCGGGCTGGCATATCGCCGGCACGCTGACCCGGATTCCCGGGGCGCGCGACGTTCAGCGGATCGTCGTTCTGGCGGGCGATCGGATCGCGCTGGTATCCCGCGATTCCTGGTCGGTCGAGCCCGGTGAGAATATCGCCCGGGAGCCCCGCGACACGGTGCGCTTCGACGGGCCGGTGGCGGCCGTCGGGCCAGCCGCGGTCGATGCGGCGGGGCTGCTCGCTGTCGGCGCCGCGATGCGCACCCAGCAGATCGCCGGCGCGCTGACCCGGCTGACGGAGATGACCACGCAATACGCGCAGGATCGCGTCCAGTTCGGCCGGCCGATCGGGAAATTCCAGGCGGTGCAGCAGAATCTGGCGGTCGTGGCCGGGCAGGCCGCCGCCGCAGTGGCCGCCGCCGATCTGGCGGCCGAAGCGGTCGCTGACGGCGTGAAAATCCTGCCCATCGCCGCTGGCAAGGCCCGGGCGGGAGAGGCAGCGGGAATCGCCGCCGGGATCGCCCATCAGATCCATGGCGCGATCGGCTTCACCTTCGAACACAACCTGCATTTCCTGACCCGCCGCCTGTGGTCCTGGCGCGATGAATTCGGCAAGGACGCAGTCTGGCAGGCGATGCTGGGCCGGCACATGGCCCGCGCCGGCGGCGGGGCGGTCTGGGCGGAGATTACCGCGGCCTGATCCGCCCCGTGGCGTCAGGCAAAAGCCTCGTCCGGTTCGGCATAAGCCTTCAGCCCGGCGATGTCGTGCAGGATCACCCGGGCGCCGTGGGTTTCCACGCCGAAATCGCGCAGCGCGGCGAACGCGCGGGACAGATTTTCCTGTCGGCAACCAAGCCGGGCGGCGAGCAGCCGTTTGTCGAACGGCAGCCGCATGGCGGTGGTGTTGCCGTGCCGCTCCGCCGACAAGGACAGCAGGTAGCATCCCAGGCGCTGCGCGGTGGTCCGCAGCTTCAGATCGCATACCTGGCGCACCAGCGCCCTGAACTCATTGGCCTCGGCCCGCAGCAGGGCGGTGACCAGAGTCGGTTCCTGTTCCACCAACGCCAGCAGCCCTTCGGCGTCGATGCTCAGCAAGCGGCTGCGTTCTACCGTGCGGACGCCCATAAGCCAGGGCAGGCGTGCCAGAACGGTCGCCAGTCCAAGCGTTCCGCCGGCCTGGATCACTTCGACGACGGCTGTCATGCCGCCGGCCGCGGTGGTGAAACCGGCCAGTTGACCGGTCATCACGATAAAGAGCCGATCGGCCATCCCGCCCTGGCGGCAGATTTCGACGCCTTCGTCAAAGTCGGCCAGTTGGCCGATGGCCGCCAGTTTGGTCAGGACGGCCAGATCGAGACCACGCAGCAGCGGTGTTCCAAGCAGTCCGTCCAGAACGTCCGCGCTGTCTGCGTGTCCGGCTTGCTTAGAACCGGCCAACGGTGCCGCAGTGGACATTCAAAACCTCGCAATGGTGAAAAAAGATCATAGACAGGTAAGCTGGGATTCTACCGGATGCTTTTGACGCCAATCAAGCCAAGACCGCTAGCGGTTTATCGCCAGCGTGGTAATGGCTACGGTAGCAACGACAAAATATCAAGGAAATCCCCTGTGAAAGCAATGATATGCGAAATGTTCGGCGGTCCGGAGGTGCTTGCGCTTCGCACGGTCCCCGACCCGCCCCCGCCCGGCCCGGGAGAGATTCAGGTGCGAATTGAAGCGCGCGGCGTTCAATACGTCGATGTCCTGATGCTGGCCGGCACCTACCAGTTCCGGCCGGAGCCGCCGTTCATTCCAGGCAGCGAGGCCGCCGGACACGTTATCGCGGTTGGCCCCGGCGTATCCGGATTCGCGGCCGGGGACGCCGTGATGTCGCGCCACGCACTGGGTGCGATGGCCGAAATCGGCAACGCCAAAGCCGTGCTGTGCGACAAGGTGCCACCGGGCCTGACCATGGCGCAGGCCGGCGTATTTCGCGGTGCCTATACAACCGCCTATCACGCGCTGCTGCAGCGCGGGCGGATGCAGGCCGGCGAATGGGTGCTGGTTCACGGCGCGGGCGGCGGTATCGGCATCGCCGCGATCCAGGTCGCGAAGGCGTTCGGCGCCAAGGTGATCGCCACCGCCGGGACCGAGGAAAAGCGTAGCGCCTGTCTGGAGGAAGGTGCCGATCACGCCATCGATTACCGCTCCGGCTTCGTCGATCGGGTGAAGCAACTGACCGGCGGGCGCGGGGTGGATATCGTCTATGACCCGATCGGCGACAAGGTGGCGGAGGAGTCGCTGCGTTGCCTCGCCTGGGGCGGACGCCTGCTGATTCTGGGTTTTCTCGGCGGCGGCCCGACGAATATCAAAAGCAACTATCTGCTGATCAAGGGAATCGATGCGATCGGCGTACGGATCGGCGGATTGAACGAAGCCAATCCGGACCTGGCGATCGCCAATATGAAGGCGCTTCTCGCGCTGGCGGAACAAGGCAGGCTGCGTCCCCGCATTTCCCACACATTCCGTTTGGACCAGGCCACCGAGGCGTTGCAAGCCGTGATCGACCGGGCGGTTATCGGTAAAGCCGTGCTGCTCGGGTGAACCCGCCGACGGCGGAATTTGCCGGCCCGCGTTCGGTGGCATAGCATCGTTCGCATCAGACTGGAGGACAACGAACCATGGCGACCCCCGGACGCGCATTGCCGCAGCCGACCCCCGAAACGCAGCATTTCTGGGATGGCACCAAAGCCAACCAGTTGCTGCTGCAACGCTGCGACGATTGCAGCAAGGTGTATTTCCCGCCGCGGCCGTTCTGCCCGGTCTGCGCGTCCCGCAAGGTCTCGGTCACCAAGGCCAGCGGCAAAGCCATCCTGTACAGCTACGTGATTCACCATCGTCCGGCGCCGGGCTTCACCCCGCCCTATGCCATCGCGGTGGTCGAACTGGCCGAAGGCCCGCGCATGATGACCAACATCGTCGAATGCGAGCAGACTCCGGAGGCATTGCAATTGGATATGCCGGTGGAGGTCGTGTTCGAACCGCAGACCGACACCATTACACTCCCGTTGTTCCGCCCCGCCGCGACCGCGAAAGGCTGATCCCATGCCGCACAATACAGTTGCCGTGGTCGGTGCCGCCGAAACCACCAAGATGGGCGTTATCACCGATCTGTCGCAGATCGGGCTGCACGCCGACGCCGCGCTGAACGCGATGGCCGATTGCGGCCTGAAGCCGTCGGATATCGATGGCATCGCCTGTGCCAACGAAACCCCGGTGCAGCTCGCGCATTATCTGGGCATCACGCCCACCTGGATCGACGGGACCGCGGTCGGCGGTTGCAGCTTCATGATCCATGTCCGCCACGCCGCGGCCGCGATCGAGGCTGGCCTGGCGAAAACCATCCTGATCACGCATGGCGAATCCGGAAAATCGCGGATCGGCAACCCGATGCGGGCGGTGCATCCGCAGTCGCTGAACGGCCAGTTCGAACAGCCGTTCGGCCCGATGGGTCCGCCCAGCATGTTCACCATCCCGGTGCTGCGCTACATGAAAACCTATGGCGTGACCGAGGAGCAGATCGCTCAGGTCGCCGTGGTGCAACGCGAATGGGCGTCGAAGAACCCCCGCGCGACTTTCCGCAACCTGATCACCACCGACGATGTGCTGAACAGCCGTATGATCGCGTGGCCGTTCCGCTTGCTGATGTGCTGCCTTGTCACAGACGGCGGCGGCGCACTGATTCTGACCTCGGCCGACCGCGCCAAGGATTTCCCGACCAAGCCGGTGTATATCCTCGGCACCGGGGAAAGCGCTGAAACCCCGATGATCAGCCAGATGGAAGACTTCACATCGTCGCGGGCGTTCCGCGTGGCGGGGCCGACAGCGTTCAAGGAAGCCGGGATCGCGCATAAGGATGTCGATCATCTGATGATCTACGACGCCTTCGCGCATCTGCCGATCTACGGCCTGGAAGACCTCGGGTTCCTGCCGAAGGGCGAGGCCGCGGCTTTCATCGCCGGGCGCAACACCGCGCCGGGCGGATCGCTGCCATTGAACACCAATGGCGGCGGACTGTCGTATATGCACTCTGGCATGTACGGGATGTATGCGTTGCAGGAAAGCGTGCGGCAGATGCGCGGCATTGCCCCCGCGCAAATTCCGGGCGCGAAAATCTCTGTCTGTCACGGCGTCGGCGGCATGTTCGCCGCGTCCGGCACGGTGATCTTCAGCAACCAGGCACCTTAGTCCGATGGCGTGAGTCTGCGTTCGGGACTCACGCTCCGAGGCTTCAATGCCGCAATGGTTGCAGGACCGGACCGCCGTTCGGTCCTGCAATAACGGAGTCCTGTCATGACCGATTCGCTGTTCACCGGCCTGAAAGTCATCGACTGCGCGAGCTGGATCGCCGGTCCGGCCGCGGCGACCATGTTATCGGATTTCGGCGCCGACGTGATCAAGATCGAACCCCCCGGTACCGGCGATCCGTGGCGGGCCTCGACCCCCATTCCGGGAAAAAACGTCGATTATTACTGGCAGTTGACCTCCCGTAACAAACGCAGCCTGGCGCTGGATTTGAAACATCCGGACGGTCAGGCGGTGCTGCATCGGCTGGTTGCCTCGGCCGACGTTTTCATTACCAACTTCCCGCTGCCGGTGCGCGACCGGTTGCGCCTGGCACCCGATCATCTGACGCCATTGAACCCGCGCCTGATCTACGCCTCGTTCACCGCCTATGGCGAGGCGGGCGAGGAAGCCGCCAAGACAGGTTTCGATTCCACTGCTTATTGGGCGCGCACCGGGCTGATGGACATGGTGCGATCCGATGCGGCCACGGTGCCGTCGCGCTCGATGCCCGGAATGGGCGATTTCCCCAGCGCCACCGGGGTTTATTCCGCGATCGTCACCGCGCTGTACCGGCGCGAAAAGACCGGCCTGGGCGGCGTCGTCCGGTCGTCGCTGCTGCAAAACGGGCTTTGGGCCAACGGGTGTGCCGTGCAAACGCGGCTGTTCGGCGAGGATGTTCCCCTGCGCCCGCATCGCGACGATTCGCCGAACGCCCTGGCCAACCACTACCAGTCCCGCGACGGGCGCTGGTTCATCATGGCACTGTTCAACGAGCAGCGGCAGCTTCCATCGTTCCTGGGTGCGATCGGGCGGGAAGATCTGACCGACGATCCGCGCTTCGCCACCCCGCAGTCGCGCAAGCTGCATGCGACAGAACTGACGAAGGTGCTGGATGCCGTGTTCGCCACCCGCGACCTGGCCGAGTGGCGCACGATCCTCGATGGTGTCGGCGTGACCTTTGGCATCGTTGCCACGGTGAACGAGGCGATGGACGATCCGCAAATGCGTCATTCCGGTGCGCTGGTTCCGTTCGCGGACGGCGAACATTTCACCGTGATGACCCCCTTCCACATCGATGGCGTCGAAAAAATTCCCGCTCGGCGGGCACCCTCGGTCGGTCAGCACGATGACGCGGTGCTGCGCGAAGCCGGTTACAGCGACGACGATGTCGCCCGACTGCGTGGCCTGGGCGTCATTGCCTGAATGGAGTCGATTTCGCTTGCCGTCTGGACGCTAACCGCCGCGGTCGCCGCCGGCACGGTTCTGGCGCTTTGGCATTTGCGCGCGGCCGAAGGGGTGGGCCGGCCGCCGCAAGCTGCTGGTATCGCGCACGGGATCGTGGGAACGGCCGGCCTGATCGCACTGGCTTTCGCGGTGCGCGGACCGGCGCGGGGTGTGGGCGCGGGCGTCGGGTCGTTTGGATCGATGGCCGCCTGGCTGTTCGCGGGCGCTGTCGTAACCGGGATTGCCACGCTGCTGTGGCGGCGGAAACCCATCGCGATGGCGGTCCACGCCGGTATCGCGATCACCGGATACGTTTTGCTGCTGGCCTGGAATGCGCTGGGTTAGGCCGATCCGGCCTAACCGCTTTGCGAAATCTGGTTCTTCATCGCCGCGATCAGCGCATCGATAGTACCGTTGTTATGCGACAGATAGGACGCGTAATCGCTCCGCTGGGTCAGGCGCAGAGAAGTTCCCTCTGCCACCACGTCGATGATCTTCGGGTTGCTGGCCGGGTTGGAGATAACCCAGTCCACCGTTGTCGGGGGGCTGTTCGGACGCACGACGGTGGTGGATACGACGGCTTCCTCATCCTGCGGCTTCCCGCGCCCCATGGTGAAGGTCACGCCCTGATATTCACCGAGCTTGGCGGTGATATTGGTCACCAGAACCTCGTGAAACAGCGTTAGATACTGTTTCTGCTGTTCCGGCGTTGCCTGGCGCCAGTAGCGGCCGAGACAGAATTTTCCAATGCCGTCCACATCCACCGCGGTATCGATGATATGTGCCATCTGGTTACGTTTCACGGCCAGGGACCCGGGGGCATTGACCACGGCAACCAGTTTGTCGCCTACGTCTTTCACGAAAGCCGATGCCCGTTCGGTGCCCTGCGCGCGCGCGGAAAAGGGCAGCAGCGCCGAAAAGGCGGCAAGAGTCAGGCTGTTCCGGCGAGTAATCATGGGTGGTTCCGAGCTCCGGTCACATGGGTCGTCTATTGGGCGGGCGGGACGGCTGGCTGCGGGAACCAGACCGGGGTCGTCTCACGGTTGTCATCCTGCATTGCCTGAATCTGGGCGTGACGATGCTGGCGATAGAGACTACGGAATGTGGCGTATGGGTCCAACGCTGTTTTCTTGATTTGGTCGAGCGGGTCAAGCACACGTTCGCGGGCATCGATTGCGTTCAACCCGAATCTGGACCACGTAAACGCCGTCCAGCCTGGATGGTTTGGGCCGGTGCCGATCCAGGTGAAAGGATCGATGGCGATGTCCATGCCAAAGCCCGCCGCATCGCGCGGGTCGGTTGGGCCAAGCACCGGCAGAAACAGGAACGGGCCTTCGGGCACGCCCCACGATGCCAGCGTCATACCGAAGTCGGCGTCATGATCCGGATAGCCCCATTTGGTGGCGACGTCGAAAAAGCCGAACACCCCGACTGTGGAGTTGATCAGGAACCGCATGGTCGTATCGCCGGCTCTGCGCGGCTTTCCTTCCATCATATCATTGGCAAGCTGAACCGGCGAACTGATATTGACGAGCACATGATGCAACCCCTCCCGCACGGGACTGGGCACGACATAGCGATAGGCCAGAGCTGCCGGTTTCAGGATGACGGTATCGAGGCCGTTGTTAA
>JAJZEV010000311.1:4042-6527 GCA_021805665.1 Pseudomonadota bacterium | reverse complement strand
CTGGGTGTGGGCGAGGGCCTCAAGGGCCGCGCTGCGCGCGCCGGCAAGCCGGTTTCAGCCCTTGACCCCCTCGCCCAACCCCGACACAGCGCACCCGTGCCGTTTCGCGGCGAAGACCGGCCAGCAGTCAGGGTGCCATTTCAAATTTGCTCCAGGGGGTGTCATTTTAATCTTGCGGCGACAGAGCGTTGCGCCACGACGTCCTGCCACACGGTGGCGCCGCACGCGAACCGTGGCAAATCGTGGGTCCTCGCCATGCTCGTCCCCAAGCGGGGGCTGCGCGTGGCTCCGGTCCCGCCGAAGACGGCGGATTTGACACGATCCGCGTGCGACTGCCGGGACAATGGCAGGTCGGGACGAAGGAACGGGCGCTTTAGTCGAACCAAGGAACGATTGCGGGCATCGTGGCCTTGCCGTCGCGATCGTCCGTCCCTTACAGTCGTTCACCCAATGGTGGGTGAGACCGACCAAGCCTCACACACAGAAATTCGGACACTCCCAAAGTTAGCTCTTTGCCACGAGTCACCAATTTCGGTCCGCTTACGCTATGTACTATTTGCTCTAGGGCGACGCCGAGCTTTTCCGCGATCCGGATCATGGTCGGGTAATCCGTCTCCCGGCTCTCGGTTTCTATACGACGTAATTTTCGTTCGCTAATATTGCACAGGTGGGCAAATTTCGCTTGGGTAAGCTCGTATTCCTGGCTCGTCCTTAATTCTTTTATTCTTTGACCGTTTGGCGTGACCTTCCTTACCATGTCCATCTCTCCTGTTCGAATGAAGAAATACATGGCACATCAAATCGGCCATATCGCGGCCACTGGTCGGCCATAAACCGGACAGCGGTATGATAAACCAGACACTGATTCACACCCAAGCAGCGCCGGTGTCTTGTATTTATCCATGCCTACACGCTGGTGAACGCACGGCCGCCCGCCGAGGCCAACATGATGCGGTTCTTCCGCGCCACACCCCCGACCGTGCATCAAATGGTGCTCAATCTGCAGCAGGCAGGGCTGATCTCACGAACGCGCACCTTACCACAGCTAAATTCAGGCCACGCCCAACCAGTCAAAACACTATAATGCTCGGCTAGCCTGCCATGGTCCGCCAGTTTGCGGTGTCCGAACCGGATTCCACGACCTTCATTCGACCGAACTCAACAGAACGGTAGCACCGCCCGCGCGCCAACCCTCGGGCCGTCCGTCGAAACCAGGCGTAACCGCAGATCATGGCTGGGATAGTTTACCGTCAAAGTTTGGCAACGCCGCCCTCGGGACGGGAAGCGCCTCGCGTGAGGCGCTGATAGAATCCCTCAGGCTTGCATCCAGCCTTTCGTAAAGCAGGCGGTCGAAGCCTTCCACACCGACACCCGCCCGGGCCATCTGCAAGGCGGCACTATAGGCCGGCCGGTCCTCCGCCCGCACGGCAACCGGCGGATAACCGTAACGAATCAGCATCAAATTCATAAGCAATAGCGCCGCGCGTCCATTGCCATCGTTGAACGGATGAATATCCACACGGCAGCGAAGGCGGCATCGGGTGTGTCGGTTGCCATGGCGAGCCACCGCGCGAAATCGTCCATCGAGGCGGGAACCTCGGCAAGCGACGGAAAGCCGTGCCGCCCGGTATCGATCAGCCCATAGCGGCCCTGATCCGCATAGCGACCGGCAATGGCCGCCGAATCGGTAATCGGTCCTGGTCTCGCTCTGACCCAACGCCGTTCCCGAGTGGTCGAGCCTACCGCGGTCCTGCCTGTTGCCCCCACTCAAAGTCCAAACGCATCCCGAATGATCCGAGCGCTTTGCATGGGGTTGGAGTTCGTGGTGTCAATCTTCAGGTCATAGGCAACGCCGCGGTGGACGCGGTCATATTGCCAGCGCGCCAAGCCGATCGCGCGATCTCCGCGTTGCCGCTCCCGGGCCTCCAGGACTTCGAGCGGGGCGAACAGGCCTACCAGACGTACGTCGAAGTCGGATAGCAGGTGGCGATACTCCCCGGCCTGACCGTCCCTGGTCATGACTTCATCGACAACGAGATGGTTTCCTTGCGCAGCCAACGCGGCGATGGCGTGTCGCATTCCCTGCATCGCGCGCTCCAGGGCCGGGCCGGTCCTGATGGCGACGCAGGGTAAACCCTGCAGCTCGATGGTTTCGAAGACCAGGCCGTCCGGGTGACCGAACATCGCCTTCGGCAGCATATCGAGGAACGCGTCCATCGAGACATGCAGAAGCGGTGCGGCGCAAATCTCCTGAAGTGCTCGTGCCGTAGTGGTTTTGCCGACACTCCCGACGCCATTGAGAATGACGATGTGGGGACGGTGATCAAAGTCCCTCCGACATCAGCGTTCGCACGTCACGGCCGGGCTCGCGGCCCGGCCGGTATCCCGCGACGCCGCTTCTATTTCACCACCGCGATCTGCTCCCGCCGCAACTGCACCGTCAGTTCGTCCAGTGCCTTGCCGACACGGTTGAGCATCTCGTCGA
>JAJZEV010000311.1:0-3380 GCA_021805665.1 Pseudomonadota bacterium | reverse complement strand
TCCGGGCCTTCGTCCAGGATCAGCTTTTCCAGTTCGTCGGCGCAGCGCGTGGCGTACTCATCCTCGGACTCGCCGGGCAGGGCGCCGTGATAGAAGTGCGGCGTGATCGTGTGCAGGAACCCCGGCAGCGGCACGTCGAAGCTGCGATGGTTGGATGCCAGACCGGTCAACGAGGCGGCCCCGATCGTGATGCCGTGATAGCCCTTCACCCGGCCGATGATCTTCTTCTTGGTTGGCCGGCCCAGTGCGTTGTTCAGATACCAGACCATCTTGATGGCGGAGTCGTTGGCCTCGGAGCCGGAGTTGGCGAAGAACACCTTGCTCATCGGCACCGGCGCGCGCTGGATCAGCATCTCCGCCAGGTCGATCATCGGTTCGTGCGATTTGGCGGTGAACCCGTGGTAGAACGGCAGCTTACGCATCTGCGTGACGGCGGCCTGAACCAAGCGTTCGTTGTCGAAACCCAGCGCCGCGCACCACAGGCCGGCGACGGATTCGATGAATTCCTTACCGGACTCGTCCCAAACCCGCACGCCCTTGCCGCGAGAGATGACGATGGGCCCGACGGTCTTATGCGCCTCCAGGTCGGTATAGGGATGCAGCACGTTGGCGATATCGCGGGCGGCGGCGGAGTTCGCGCCGAACGGTGGGGGCGGTGCCATGGGGAGACTCCTGCTTGGGACTGCGTTCGGCGGACCCTAGACCGTTTGCCGGCGATGGGGAACAAGCGGCGATGGAAATGCCAGTGGCACCGATCCCGCGGCGGAACCCGGACGGGTGTTCTGTCATATTTCTTCACTGGGGCGCACGCCGCTGTCCAGAACCATGCTTTGCTGACCCGTGACGCCAAACGTCTGGCGCATTACTTCCCGACCTTGCGGCCGATCGTTCCGGCCGGATCGGACCACTAGCCGACGGCAGCGAACCAAGTTACGCATTGTCCAACGTCCATAAGGATACCGCGCCATGTCCAAGCCGCTGTTGTTCACCCCGTTGCAAATCAGAAGCGTCACGCTGAAAAACCGCATTGTCGTCGCGCCAATGCACCAATATGCCGCCCGGGAGGGTTTCGCGACCGACTGGCATTTGATGAACGCCGGCAAATACGCCGCCGGCGGCGCCGGTCTGATGATGGTGGAATCCACCAAGGTGGAACGCCGCGGCGCCGGCACGGTCGGCGATCTGGGGTTGTGGAAAGATGAGTTCATCCCCGGCCTGAAGCGCATCACCGACTTCATCAAGGCCCAAGGCGCCACCGCCGCCATCCAAATCGGTCATTCCGGCCGCAAGGCTCGGTTGACCCGTCCGTGGGAGGGTCAGGTTCCCCTGACCGTCGACCATCCGGAGATGTTCGACTGGGAGGGCTGGGATCTGGTGGCCCCCAGCGCCATCCCGCACAGCGACCGCATGCCGATGCCGCGCGCATTCAGCCGCGATGAAATCCCCGGGGTCGTCGGCCATTTCGGCGATGCCGCCGCCCGCGCCCACAAGGCCGGCTTCGATATCCTGGAAATCCATGGCGCCCACGGCTATCTGGTGCACCAGTTCCTCTCCCCCGTCGCCAACCGGCGCAACGATGAATATGGCGGCTCCGACGCCAACCGCATGCGCTTTGCCCTGGAAGTCGCCGAGTGTGTCCGCGCCAACTGGCCGCTGGACAAACCGCTGTTCATGCGCCTGTCGTGCGAGGACGACGCCGGGTGGGGGCCGGAACAAAGCGTCGTGCTGGCGCGCGAGCTGAAGCTGCGCGGGGTGGACGTGATCGATTGCAGCGGCGGCGGTATCCTGGAACGCTCCCCGATGGACAGCGTCAGGGCCAGGAAATACGGCTACCAGGTGCCCTATGCCGACAAACTGCGTCAGGAGGCGGGGGTCATGACCATGGCGGTCGGTCACATCGTCCACGCGGATCAGGCGGAAGCCATTCTGGCGTCCGGCCGAGCGGACCTGATCGCGATGGCGAGGGAGATGATGTACAATCCGAACTGGGCGATGGACGCTGCACAGAAGCTGGGCGCGGATCCCGATTTCGCCAACAATCCGTCGGCGCTGGGCTGGTGGCTGGGCAAACGCGCCAAATCGGCGTTCGAGGGTGTGCCATCGACCTATAACCGCGGTGTCATGGCGGACGTGGAATAAGCCGCGCGCATACCGCGTGATCGCGTTGGCAGACTGTGCTGCGCCTCAATAACGGCCGTTGGATGCCATCAATTGGTTGCCTTCCTGGAATCGAAGCCCAGGAACCCGACGGCCGGCAAAGGCGTACCGCCGTCGTTGGCGAACAGCTTTGGGGTTACAACAGGCTTGCTTGGCGCCGCAACGCGGGCCGCAACG
The DNA here is from genome assembly GCA_021805665.1 of Pseudomonadota bacterium. Taxonomy (GTDB): domain Bacteria; phylum Pseudomonadota; class Alphaproteobacteria; order Acetobacterales; family Acetobacteraceae; genus Rhodopila. The sequence goes on along the minus strand of JAJZEV010000311.1, from coordinate 1,046 downwards.
GTGGCCTTAGGCGACGGCTTGGCAGTCTGCCCAACCTTGACCGCGGCAGCCTGACCCCGCGCGGGGGCAGAGGAGGCAGCGTCGGCAGCGTCACCGCGGATCGAAAGCAGCAGGAATGAAATATCGTTGCGGCCGAGATCGACAGACAGATCCATCGGCGTCATGCCGAGGATATTGACAGCGTCCAGTTCGGCGCCCCGGTTCAGCGCATCGCGGGCGGCAGCGAGATCGCCGCGGTTGATGGCGTCGAACAGCGCCTCATTCGGTGACATGTCGCCCGTGGAGCGCGTGGCGGGTGCGGCCGGGGCGCGCGCCCTGTCGCCCGGCACGGCTTCCGGTGCCGGCAAGGCTGGCGTGTCCGCTTCTTGCTTGGATGCCGTCGAATGGCCACCACCGCCCAACTGCGGACCGTTCCCGCCACCGCCCATTTGCGCGAACGCGGCGGGGGAGGACGCCAGACAGGCGCCCAGCCCGATGGCGATCGCCGCCGCCGAGGCGCGGATGGCGTTCGACGGAGCGGTTCGCGACCCGCAATGCGTGGTGGCCCTTAGCTTCATAGCGTCAGCCGTCCTTGGAAACCGTTAAGCCGGGCTTTTACTCCCGTTTGGTCGAGACATTGCAACCCGAAAATCGCCCTGCCCGGCAAAACGCCGTGATCGAACCGGGGTTGTCAGGCACCGGTTGGCCCCGGCACGGCGCGATCAGCTGGGGTTGAGTAACACAAATCCGGCATTCAAGCCGGCTGCGTAAAGGCACCACGCCGCATAGGGCAGCATCAAAACAGCAGCGGCCGGGCGCACCCGCCGGAATGCGCGCAGGGTCAGTGCGATCAGTATCAGCAACGCGGCCATGACGGCCATCGCCAGCCTTGGGCTGTGCAGTCCGAAAAATGCCGGCGCCCACAGCGCATTCGCGGCCAGTTGCCAGCCCCACAGCCGGACGGCGGGGGCTGCCCCAAGCCGCTTCCACACCAGCCAGCCAGCAGTGCCCACCATCACATACAGGATGGTCCAGACCGGCCCGAACACCCAGTTTGGCGGCGTCCC
>JAJZEV010000346.1 GCA_021805665.1 Pseudomonadota bacterium | reverse complement strand
TCGCACCGCCCACTGGAAACTTCCCGCCAACTCTGTCACGTAGCGTCCCATGAAAGCAGGAATCGTAATCTTCCCCGGCATCAACCGCGAGCGCGACATGGTCATCGCGCTGGAGGCCTCGTTCGGCGCCAAGCCGCGCATGATCTGGCACAAGGACACCGACCTCGGTGGCGTCGATCTGGTCGTGGTCCCCGGCGGGTTCAGCTTCGGCGACTACCTGCGCTGCGGCGCCATGGCTGCGCAGTCGCCGATCATGCGCGCGATCCACGACCATGCGGCGAAAGGCGGCTACGTCCTGGGCGTCTGCAACGGCTTCCAAATCCTGACCGAGGCCGGGATCCTGCCGGGCGCCCTGCTCCGCAATGCCTCCCTCCGCTTCCTGTCGATGGACTGCCATCTGCGTGTCGAACGCGCCGACACCGCCTTCACCCGCCAGTACCGCAAGGGCCAGACCTTCAGGGCGGTATTGGCGCATGGGGATGGCAACTACTTCGCCGATGACGCCACGCTGGATCGGCTGGAGGGCGAAAACCTCGTCGCCCTGCGCTATGCCACCAAGTCCGGGGACACCGCCCCGGAAGTGAACCTGAACGGCAGCGCCCGCTCCATCGCCGGAATTCTCAGTCCCAATCTGCGCGTGCTCGGCTTGATGCCGCATCCGGAAGACCTGGTGGACCCCCTGATGGGCGGTGCGGACGGCAAACCGCTGTTCGACGCCCTCGCGGCAGCGTAAACCCTTCCTCATGAACGCAATCGTCAACGAATCCCTCGCCCGCAGCTTCGGTCTCAGCGCCGAGGAATATGGCCGCGTGCTCGCCATCATGGGCCGCACCCCAAGTTTCACCGAACTGGGCGTCTTCAGTGTCATGTGGTCGGAGCATTGCAGCTACAAATCCAGCCGTGTCTGGCTGAAGCAGCTTCCGACCAAAGCCCCCTGGGTCATCCACGGCCCCGGCGAAAATGCCGGCGTGGTGGATATCGGCGACGGGCTGGCCGCCATCTTCAAAATGGAAAGCCACAATCACCCCTCGTTCATCGAACCCTACCAGGGTGCGGCGACCGGCGTCGGCGGCATCCTGCGCGACGTCTTCACCATGGGCGCGAGGCCCATCGCCAACCTGAACGCATTGCGGTTCGGCAGCCCATCCAATCCCCGTACCAAGCGCGTGGTCGATGGCGTGGTCCGCGGCATCGGCGGCTACGGCAACTGCGTCGGCGTCCCCACCGTTGGCGGCGAGATCAATTTCCACCCGTCCTACGACGGCAACCCGTTGGTCAACGCCATGACCGTGGGAATCGCCCGCAAGGACAAAATCTTCCTGTCCGCCGCCGCCGGTATCGGCAATCCGGTGGTCTATGTCGGCTCCAAGACCGGCCGCGACGGCATCCACGGCGCCACCATGGCCTCCACGGAATTCTCCGCCGACTCCGAAGACAAGCGCCCTACCGTCCAGGTCGGCGACCCGTTCACCGAAAAACTGTTGATCGAGGCATGCCTGGAACTGATGGCCACCGATGCCATCGTCGCGATCCAGGACATGGGTGCCGCCGGTCTGACCAGCAGTGCGGTGGAAATGGCCGGCAAGGGCGATGTCGGCATCGACCTCGACCTCGATCGCGTTCCTGCCCGCGAAACCGGCATGAGCGCCTATGAATTCATGCTGTCGGAAAGTCAGGAACGCATGCTGATGGTGCTGCGTCCGGATCGCGAGGACCTCGCCCGCTCGATTTTCGAGAAGTGGGACCTGGACTTCGCCATTATCGGACGGATCACCGATACCGGCCGGATCGTCGTCCGCCACAAGGGCGTCGTGGAAGCCGACATTCCGCTGGCGCCGCTGAACGATCAGGCGCCGCTGTACACCCGCCCCACCGTCGATACCCCCAAATCCGAAAAGCTGAACCCCGCCCGCATCGAGGATCGCTTCGGTCTGACTCGGGCGCTGGAGATACTGGTGGCATGTCCCGATCTGTGCTCGCGGGCGTGGGTGTGGGATCAGTACGACAGCACGGTTGGCGGCCAGACCGTCAAGCGGCCCGGTGCCGCCGACGCCGCCGTGGTGAAGCTCGAAGGCCTGAAGCGCGCGCTGGCACTGACCACCGATTGCACGCCGCGCTATTGCCTCGCCGATCCGGAAGCGGGCGGCGCGCAGGCGGTCGCGGAAGCATGGCGCAACCTGACCGCCGTGGGCGCCCGCCCGCTGGCGATTACCGACAACATGAATTTCGGCAACCCGGAAAAGCCCGAGATCATGGGCCAGTTCGCCGCCGCCATCCGTGGCATGGCCGCGGCGTGTGAGGCGCTGGACTTCCCGGTCGTGTCCGGGAACGTCAGTCTTTACAACGAAACCGAGGGCAAGGGCATCCTGCCGACCCCGGCGATCGGTGGCCTGGGCGTGCTGGACGATGCATCTCAGGCGGTCGGCCTCGCGCTGCCGCCCTGGCTGGATATCGTGCTGATCGGCGCCACCGCCGGCTGGCTGGGCCAGTCGATCTGGCTGCGGGAGATCGCGGGCCGCGAAGACGGTGCGCCGCCGCCGGTCGATCTGGCGGTCGAACGCGCCAATGGCGATTTTGTCCGCACCCATATCCTCAACGGCACCATTCGCGCCTGCCACGATGTCTCCGATGGCGGCATCCTGGTCGCATTGGCGGAAATGGCCATGGCCAGCGGCATCGGCGCGCGGATGATGACCCACCCGCGCGACATACCCGGCCATGCGTTCTGGTTCGGCGAGGATCAGGCACGCTATCTCGTCGCGGTTCCCGACCACGCCGCGTTCGTGCGCATCGCCGAAGCCGCCGGCATCCCGGCCATACGTCTTGGCACATCCGGCGGTCAGGACCTGACGCTGCCGGACGGCGGATCGATCCCGATCGCCGCGCTGAAAGCCGCGAACGAGCGCTTCTTCCCAACCTGGATGGCGTGATGTTATCCCGGCGGGTCCCGGGGCAGCACCCTGCCCCGCATCTATCGCGAACCTGAAAGGAACCCTGTCCGATGGCGATGGCGGCGAATGAGATCGAGGCCCTGATCAAAGCGGCCTTGCCCGACGCGAAGATCACCGTGGAAGACCTGGCCGGCGACGGCGACCACTACGCCGCCAACGTCGTCAGCGAGCAGTTTCGCGGCCTGTCACGGGTGCGTCAGCATCAGATCGTCTATGCGGCACTGCGCGGCCGCATGGGCGGCGAGCTTCACGCTCTTGCATTACAGACCTCGGCACCCGAATAATCTAGTCCGAAGGAGTTCCGAACATGGCCGACACGATTTCCCAGCGCATCCAAGGCGAGATCCAGACCAACGATGTGATGCTATATATGAAGGGCACCCCGATGTTCCCGCAATGCGGGTTCTCGGCGCGCGTCATCCAAATCCTGACCCACATGGGCGTTCCGTTCCAGTCCGCCAACGTGCTGGAAGACGCCGAACTCCGCGACGGCATCAAGAGTTTCTCGCAGTGGCCGACCATTCCCCAGCTTTACGTCAAGGGCGAGTTCGTCGGCGGCTGCGACATCGTGACCGAGATGTTCCAGAACGGCGAGCTTGAGACCCTGATGAAGGAACACGGCGTCGCCGTTAAGGCGTAACCGTTAACCGTATATTTACCCGGGCGGGATTAGGCTGCTGCCGTCCCGTCCGGAGTTCCGCGTGCGTATCGCCGTTATCGTCCCCGCGTACAACGTCGCCCATTTTCTGGCCGATTGCATCGCATCGGTCATCGCCCAGACCCGGGCGGACTGGTCCCTGACCATCGTGGACGACGGGTCCAACGACTGCCCCGATTCCGTCGTCGCCCGCTTCCCCGATCCCCGCATCGCCTTCATCCGTCAGCCCAACGCCGGCGTCTCCGCCGCTCGGAATACCGGTATCCAGGCCAGCATGCGGTTCGGCGGCGCCGTCCCCGACGCATTTATCTTCCTGGACGGCGACGACTGGCTGGCGCCGCACGCCCTGGCTGCGTTGGCCGACTCGCTGGACGGCGCCCCCGCGGCAGTCGCCGCATGCGGCCGCTATGCCCGCGTCGGCCCCGATCGGGCGGTGCATCCCGCACGGCCGCCGCCCGGCGGGGGCTTACTGGAACGCCTGCTGACCCGAAACCTGTTCGCCAACGGCGGGCACCTGCTGATCCGGCGCGCAGCGGTCGAAGCCGCCGGCCCCTTCCGAACCGACCTGACCTATGGCGAGGACTGGGAATACTGGACGCGCCTCGCCTTGCTGGGCAGCTTCGCCGCCATCCGCCCGCCCCTTCCCGCCGAACCGGTTCTGTTCGTGCGCGAACGCCCCGGCAGCGCGCTGTTCGCCCGGGGCACAGATCCCGCCGCCAACCGCCCGGCGCTGGAAGCGATCTACCGCAATCCCGCGATCGCCGCACATTTCGGCGCAATCCGGCTTGCCGAACTGGTTCGACGGGCGGAAGCCGAAACCGCCTGGGCGGCGGGGCGCGAACTCATCCGCCACGGGCGCCGACTCGACGGCTGGCGCTCGCTGGGCCGATCGATCGGGGCTGCACCCAGCCTGCGCCGGGTGGCATTGCTGGGTCCGGCATCGCTGCGGTGCGGGCCGTTCCGCCCGTACCGGAATGCGCCTGCGAGTCTTTTTCAACAATATCGCCACTGTGATTGACAGTCGGGCGGTATTCTGTGCCAACTATGCCGTGCAATCGTATTTTGGCTTGCCTTTCTGCGCTTCCGTCTCGGGTGCCTGAGGAGACCAAAGACCCGGTTGTCTATTGCATCGCGTGATTTTGCACGGTGCCTGGACGGAGAAGTACGCAGACATGGCTACCGGCACAGTGAAGTGGTTCAACACCACAAAGGGTTATGGATTCATCATGCCGCAGGATGGCGGCAAGGATGTGTTCGTTCATATCACGGCGGTACAGGCCGCTGGTCTTCGTGGATTGGACGAAGGCCAGAAGGTCTCTTTCGACGTGGCGATGGAACGTGGCAAGTCCACGGCGACTAACCTGAAGCCGATGTAAGGCTTCAGTCGGACAGAACGAAGCGGCCGGCTGCTGGGACAGCCGGCCGTCATTCCTAGGAGGACAAAAACCATGGCCGTAGGGACGGTTAAATGGTTCAATGCGACCAAAGGGTACGGCTTCATCATGCCGCAGGACGGCGGAAAAGATGTGTTCGTTCACATCACCGCGGTTCAGGCCGCTGGCCTCAAGGGCCTCAACGACGGCCAGAAAGTTACCTATGAAGTGGCAATGGAACGCGGTAAGGCCGCGGCGACCAATCTGAAGCTGGCCTAACGGCAGCTTCGTCCGCTTCGCAAGCTCCGCTGGCCTCGGCTTGTTCGATGCCAGCCTGTTGCCTCGCCCCGGCGCTTTTCAAAGCGGCCCGGTCGTTTGTCGCACCGCGACCTGCCCTGTTATGAATCTCCGGTTTCACGGCAGCGAGCGCATCCGATTCCGCCGCATTAACACTATGTTACATGACGAAAGCCGCGTCCGCCCTACATATCGGAAAAGCCATCCGCGTCGGTTGGGATGCCTCTTTCGGGAAGCTGTGACATGAAGCGCGCTATTTCGGGCCTCGGGATTGTTTCTGTTCTCGCGCTTGGGGCATGCGCGGTCGCTCCGCCGCAGGGGCCCAGCGTCATGGCTTTGCCCCAGCAGGGCAAGCCATTCAGCGTCTTTCAGCAGGACGACATGACCTGCCGAGGCTATGCATCGCAATCGGTCGGCGGCATGGACGCCGCAAAGGCGGCCAACGACAGCGCCATTGGCAGCACTGCGATCGGAACGGCCCTGGGGGCCGGGGTGGGCGCCGCCTTGGGTTCCCTGGGCGGCGCGATGGGCGCCGGTGCTGCGATCGGCGGTGCAGCCGGCTTACTGGTCGGCGGTGCGGTCGGCGCGGACAACGCCCAAGCCTCCGGGGGCAATGTGCAGGCCCGCTACGATACCGCCTACACCCAGTGCATGTATTCGCGTGGAAACACTGTCCAAAGCGCGCCGACCGGTTATGCCACCGGGTATCCGCCTGGCTACTACCCGGCCCCGTATTATGGCGGCCCCGGTTATTATGGCCCGGCCGTGGTGGTCGGCGGCGGCTGGGGCTATGGCGGCTACCGTCGCTGGTAGGCTCGCCACCGGCGTTTCCGGCTTCGGGCCGGGACGCCCCGGTCGCTCTAGCGCGTGTATCCGTCGATCTCATCCTCCGCCCAGGCGATGGTCTGTTGGATCGTCTGACCATCGCGCAGGCGCGCCAGCATCTGGTTATGCACACCGCGGTTGTAGATCTGCACCGCGATATCCGGCGGCGCCTCCGACGCCGTCAATGACGGCCGCTGTCCGCTCGCGACGCGGATCGGGTAATTGAACACAGTCCCCTTCGGCGGCCCCACTTCCTCCCATATCTTGAAGTCGTTCAGTCTGGCATAGGGCGGCAAGTCGTAGCCTTCGCAGCCATTGTCCCGGGCCTCCACGTTGTCCCGCTGCATCAGGAATTCCACCAGATCCTTACCGGCGGATTTGTTCGGGCTGAAATTATAGGTACCCCAGAAATACATCTGCGTG
>JAJZEV010000244.1:4961-6528 GCA_021805665.1 Pseudomonadota bacterium | reverse complement strand
CGATGTCTGCGCCATGACAGGCAAGGCGATCGTTGCGGCCAGCAGCGAAGCCGCCGTTAACTTGATCATATCAAAATCTCCCGTGGTACGGTTCGCCCGGATCGACTGCCGGACGTCGAAAGGAACGGCCTGCCGCACAGCGGGTTCTCCGACTTCATCGCATCTGAGAAACATTCCCGTGAAGTTCGGCAAATGCCACCCCCCACCGCTGGACGAATGTCGGCAAATCCCGGTTCAGACGGTTCCACTCCACGAACGGGCAGGCCGAGCAGACACCGTCACAAGCCATCGGGCCGTCGGACAGCGTATCGGCGTCACAGCCGCTCCAGCGCCGGCTCGCCCGGCTTGCCGGTTCCACGGTCATCGTAAATCAGATTGGGCCTGCCCGCGGCCTCGGCAAACGGCTTCGATATCTCCTGGATTGTCGCCCGGAAAACGCCTGGTTCGCCCAGCCGGTTGCTTCACGGCTTGCGCGACAGGCGCTGCGGGGGCTACTCCCCGGCGGTGTAAGTCTGGAGAAGTCAGCCGCCATGGCCGTCAAGGATGTAAAGAAAGTCGTGCTCGCCTACTCGGGCGGGTTGGATACCAGCGTGATCCTGAAATGGCTGCAAACGACCTACCGATGCGAGGTCGTGACCTTCACCGCCGACCTGGGCCAGGGCGAGGAACTGGGGCCGGCGCGCCAGAAGGCCGAAATGGCCGGGGTGAAGGAAATCTTCATCGACGATCTGCGTGAGACGTTCGTGAAGGATTTCGTGTTCCCGATGTTCCGCGCGAACACGCTGTATGAGGGCCAGTATCTGCTGGGCACCTCCATCGCGCGCCCGCTGATCGCACAACGGCAGATCGAGATCGCGGAACAGGTCGGCGCCGACGCGGTGGCGCACGGCGCGACCGGCAAGGGCAACGACCAGGTCCGATTCGAACTGTCGTATTATGCGCTGAAGCCCGACATCAAAATCATCGCCCCGTGGCGCGAATGGGAGCTGACCAGCCGCACGCGGCTGCTGGAATTCGCCGAAAAGCACCAGATCCCCATCTCTAAGGACAAGCGCGGCGAGGCGCCGTTCTCGGTCGATGCCAACCTGCTGCACTCGTCGTCCGAGGGCAAAATCCTGGAAGACCCGGCGGTTGAAGCGGATGAGGCGGTCTATCAGCGCACCATCCGGCCAGAAGACGCACCGGATGCGCCGACCGTGATCAGTATGGATTTCGCCGGCGGCGATCCGGTGGCGATCGATGGCGAAGCGCTGTCGCCGGCCGCGATCCTGACGAAGCTGAACGCTCTGGGCAAAGCCAATGGTATCGGGCGGCTGGATCTGGTGGAAAACCGCTTCGTCGGGATGAAGTCGCGCGGGGTGTATGAGACTCCGGGCGGCACGATCCTGCTGGCCGCTCATCGGGCGATTGAGAGCATCACGCTGGATCGCGAGGCGTGCCATCTGAAGGACAGCCTGATGCCGCGCTATGCGGAGCTGATCTACAACGGCTTCTGGTTCAGCCCGGAGCGGCGGATGTTGCAGGCGCTGATCGATACCAGCCAGCACAGCGTCACCGGCCGGGTGCG
>JAJZEV010000244.1:0-4291 GCA_021805665.1 Pseudomonadota bacterium | reverse complement strand
CGGCTGACCGGCCGGCACGAGGCGCCGCGCGCAACGCCATGGGTGGTTTCCGACGCGCCGGCCGATTTCGTGCAGGGGATGCTGCGCGGCATTGTCGGCATAGCCCTGCCCATCGACCGGCTGGAAGGCAAAATCAAAATGAGCCAGAATCGCCCCGCTTCCGATATAGCCGGCGTGGTCGATGGGCTGCACGCGGACGGGCAGGATACTCTGGCGCAAGCGGTGCGACAGGCGGCTGGCGGTTAGAACCGCCGCCTGTCGCACTGGCCTCAGGTGCTGGCGGAGTTGAACGCGCCGCCGTCCAGCAGCAGGTTTTGCCCAACGATATAGCCGATCTTCGCCGAACACAGGAACGCGCACGCATCCCCGAACTCGGCCGGGTCGCCCGCTCGTCCGGCCGGGTTGGTGGACAGGCGATCCGCCACGATCTCATCCACCGGGCGGTTGCTTTTACGGGCCGCTTCCTCGAAACCGCCGCGCAGACGGTCGGTCAGGAACGGGCCGGGCAGGATGTTGTTGATGACGACGTTATGCTTCGCCACCTGACGCGCCAGGCCGGCGACGAAGCCGGTCAGGCCGGCACGGGCGCCGTTGCTCATGCCCAGTTCGGGGATCGGCGACTTCACGGACCCGGAGGTGATGTTGACGATGCGGCCGAACTTGCGGCCGATCATGCCGTCGATCACCGATTTGATCAGGAAGATCGGCGCCAGCATGTTGGCGTCCACCGCCTTGATCCACATGTCGCGGTCCCACTCGCGGAAATCGCCGCGCGGCGGGCCGCCGTTGTTGTTCACCAGAATATCCGGGTTCGGACAGGCGGCGAGCGCCGCGGCTCGCCCGGCCTCCGACGTGATATCGCCGGCGACGGCGGTGACTTTCGCCCCGGTCAGTTGGCGGATTTCCGCCGCGGTGGCTTCCAGCGTCTCCGCGGTGCGGGCGGTGATGACCAGCTCGACGCCTTCCCGAGCCAGGGAAATCGCGCAGGCCCTGCCCAGGCCCTTGCTGGCGGCGCAGACGATGGCTTTCTTGCCTTGCAGTCCTAAGTCCATGGATCGTTCCTCCTGATAGATGCAACAGCTTCTACCAGCGGGCGCATGGCCCGACTACTGGCCGTCGCTGTCGGTTTCCGTCCGCCCGCGCTGGCGGCGCCCGATCGCCAGTTCGGTCACCACGCCATGCAGGGTCCGCAGCTCCTGGTCGGTGACCTCGCCGCGCTGGAACAGATGCTGGATGTTCCGCACCATCCCTGGCCGCTTCGGCAGGTTGCGCAGAAACCCGCAGGCATCGAGCTGATCGACCAGATGGGTCAGGAAATTGTCCAGCTTGCCCTTGGTTGCCACCTGAGACTCGTTGGTCATCAGGCTGCGCGGCGGGGTGCCGTCCTCGGCCGTCCACCATTCATAGGCCATGACCATCACCGCCTGGGCCAGGTTCAGCGACATGAACGCCGGGTTCAGCGGATAGCGGACCAGGGCATCGGCCTGCGCCATATCGTCGTTGTCCAGCCCGGCGCGTTCGGGGCCGAACAGCAGGCCGGCACGCAGGCCGCGCCCGGTAATTTCCCGCAGTTCGGTCGCGGCGCCCCTGGCGGTCAGCACCGGTTTGACGATGTGGCGCGGGCGCGGGCAGGTGGCGAAGACGTGGTGCAGGTCGGCCACCGCGTCGGCGACAGTCTGATGCACCGTTGCATTGTCCAGGATGCGATCGGCGCCGGATGCCATGCGCCACGCCTTCTCCTGCGGCCAGCCATCGCGCGGTGCCACCAGACGCATGTGGAACAGGCCGCCATTCGCCATCGCCCGGGCGCAGGCGCCGACGTTATCGGCCAGTTGCGGGCGGACCAGGATGACGACCGGGCTGTTGCCGATCGGATGCAGGTCTGCGCCGCCGTCGCGTCCTGTCATCAGGCGATCCGCCGCCACGTAGTGCCTTTGGGTCCGTCCTCCAGCAGGATGCCCTTGGCCGCCAGTTCGGCGCGGATCGCATCGGCCCGCGCGAAGTTCTTCGACGCGCGCGCGGCCAGTCGTTCGGCGATGGCGGCGTCGATCGCGGCCGAGTCGTCCGTGTTGCCGCGGAACCAGGCTTCCGGGGATTGTTGCAGAATACCAAGAACCGCGCCCGCCGCCCGCAGGCCAGAGGCCGCAGCGCGGTCGCCGGTCATGGCCGCGTCCGCCAGCGCGTGCATCGCGGAAATCGCCAGCGGGGTGTTGATATCGTCGCACAGCGCGTCCAGCACCGCGGCGGGAAGGTCGCCGGCCGGTGCGTCGGGGACTTGCTGTAGCGCGCGGTAGAAACGGTCCAGTTCGCGCTTCGCCTCGGCCAGCCCCTGGTCGGAGAAATCCAGCAACGACCGGTAGTGCGTGCGCAACAGCAGCAGGCGGATCGCCTCGCCGGGGGCTTTGGCCAGGATGTCGCGGACGGTGAAGAAGTTGCCCAGGCTTTTGGACATTTTCTCGCCGTTCACCTGCAACATGCCGTTGTGCATCCAGGTCCGGGCGAAGCGGCTGCCGGGGAAGGCGCACAGGCTTTGCGCCATCTCGTTCTCGTGGTGCGGAAAAATCAGATCGCTGCCGCCGCCATGGATGTCGAACGTCTCCCCCAGGTACTTCCACGACATGGCGGAGCATTCGATGTGCCAGCCCGGCCGGCCATAACCCCAGGGGCTGTCCCAGCCCGGCAGATCGCCGATGGACGGCTTCCACAGCACGAAATCGCCGGCATCGCGCTTGTATGGGGCGACATCGACACGCGCGCCGGCCAGCAATTCGTCCTGGCTGCGGCCGGACAGCTTGCCGTAACCGGGGTCGGAGGAAACCGCGAACAGCACATGCCCCTCGGCGGCATAGGCATGGCCGGAGGCGATCAGGCGCTGGATGATCATGATCATCTCGGCGATGTGGGCGGTGGCGCGCGGTTCCTCGTCGGGCGGCAGCGCGCCCAGGGCCGCCATATCGGCGTGGAAGTCGGCGGTGGTGCGGGCGGTGATGGCGCCGATCGGTTCGCCCGACTCACGGGCGCGGGCGTTGATCTTGTCGTCCACGTCGGTGATGTTGCGGACATAGGTGACGCGCGGATACAGCAGCCGCAGCAGGCGGGCGACGACGTCATAGACGACAACCGGACGGGCATTGCCCAGATGCGCCAGATCATAGACCGTCGGCCCGCACACATAGATACGGATGTCGGCCGGGACGGCGGGTTCGAAGCGCTCCTTACGGCGGGTCAGGCTATTATGCAGGTAGAGGTCTGGCATCGTACGGTCCATTGTCGGCGGCGTGCTTTGTCCGCGAAAGCGGGCGGTAACGCAACGCGATTTGACTCGGGTAGGCTGGCGCGGTAGCCACGGGATATGTATTGAGAATGACTCGCAAATGCCGCTGAACACACTGACACCCGAGGCGACCCGAAGGACGGCCACGCGCTTGCGGCGGTTCCTGGCGGTATTCGGACCCGGACTGGTGGTGATGCTGGCGGATACCGACGTCGGCAGCGTGATCACCGCGGGGCAAAGCGGCGTGCAATGGGGCTACCGCCTGTTGCTGCTGCAACTGGTCCTGGTTCCGATCCTGTTCATGGTGCAGGAACTGACGGTGCGGCTGGCGATCTTCACCGGCCGCGGTCATGGTGAGTTGATCCGGGACACGTTCGGACCGATCTGGGCCTGGGTGTCGGCGATCGGTCTGGGCGTCGCCTGTGTCGGGGCGCTGCTGACCGAATTCTCCGGCGTGGCCGGGGTCGGGGAGCTTTATGGCGTGCCGCGGTACGCCTCGCTCTCTCTGGCCGCCATCGCATTGCTGGTGGTGGTGGTTACCGGTTCGTACCGGCGGGTGGAGCGGGTGGCCATCGCCGTCGGGCTGTTCGAACTGGCGTTCTTCTTCGTGGCGTGGGCGGCGCATCCGTCGATGGCGGACCTGCTGCGCGGCGCGGTGGATATTCCCTACCGAAACCCTGATTACCTGTATCTGTCGGCGGCGAACATCGGTGCGGTGGTGATGCCGTGGATGGTGTTCTACCAGCAGTCGGCGGTGGCGGATAAGCGGCTTCGTCCGGAGCATCTGTCGGCGGCGCGATGGGATACGGCTGTCGGGGCGCTGATCACGCAGTTGATCATGGCAGCGGTGCTGATCGCCTGCGCGGCCACGATCGGGCGCGGCAATCCAGCGGCGACCCTGGCCACGGTCGGCGACATGGCGCAGGCACTGACGCCGTTCCTGGGCGCCGAGATGGGGAATCTGGTGTTTGGGCTGGGCGTGCTGGGCGCCGGCATGGTGGCCTCGATCGTCGTGTC
>JAJZEV010000046.1 GCA_021805665.1 Pseudomonadota bacterium | reverse complement strand
CCTGGCTCTACATCGCCAGCGTCAAGCTGATGTCGCGGCGGCTCGCCCGGGCGTGAGGCGACGAAATGGTGCAAACTTCGAGCTTTTCAGCGCCAGCACATTGCAGGACCGATTCGAGTCAGACTCTTAATTGCAAGAAAAGTGGAAAGCACAATTCAATAATACGCATACCTGCCTTGAAACGTTGCGTGCATGCAATCAATTATTCTGCACTTGCAAAGATATTCTTATGTTTAAGCCCCGCACCCCTCATCCCGCAGCAGGTCCATCACCGCATCCGGCGGCACGTCCGAACTGGTGAACGCCTGCCCGATTCCGCGTGCCAACACGAAATGCAGCGCCCCGTCGCGCATCTTCTTGTCCCGCCGCATGTGCCCGATCAGCGTCGCGGCGGAGAACCGGCGGTTCAGCATCGACAGGTCGGCCGGCAACCCCACCGCCGACACATGCGCGATCACCCGCTCCGCGTCCGCCGGAGGGCACAATCCCAGCTTCACCGACAGCTTGAACGCCAGCCCCAGGCCGACCGCCACGCCCTCGCCATGCAGCAGGCCACCGTCGTAGCCGAATTCCGCCTCCAGCGCGTGACCGAAAGTGTGCCCCAGGTTCAGCAGTGCCCGTCCGTCATTGGGCTTTTCCTCGCGTTCGTCGTCGCCGACCACAGCGGCCTTGAAGGCGCAGGCGCGCTTGATCGCCTCCGCCTGGGCGTCGCGGTCGCCGGAGATCACAGCCTGCCCATGCCGTTCGCACCACGCGAAGAACGCCGCATCGCCGATCAGGCCGGCCTTGGCGATTTCCGCATAGCCCGCCATCAACTCGCGCGGCGGCAGGGTGGCCAGGGTTCCGGTGTCGGCCAATACCATTTTGGGTTGGTAGAACGCGCCGACCAGATTCTTGCCGCGGCGCGTGTTCACCCCGGTCTTGCCGCCAACCGACGAATCGACCTGCGACAGCAGCGTGGTGGGGACCTGGATGAAGGGCAGGCCGCGCAACGTGGTGGCCGCGGCGAAACCGGCCAGATCGCCGACGACCCCGCCGCCCAGCGCGATCACCGCGGTCCGCCGCTCGACCCTGGCTTCCAGCAACTGGTCCACGACGTCCAGGTAGGTTTCCATCGTTTTGCAGCCCTCGCCGCCCTTGACGACGATCGAACTGGCCTGGATCGCGGTTTGTGCCAGCCCGTCCATCAGGGTCTGCAAGTGCAGCGCGGCGACGGCCTGGTCGGTCACCACGACCGCGCGTTTCTGCTGAAGCCGGGGCGCCAGCAGGGCGCCGGCCCGGGCCAGTAGGTTGTCGCCGATGACGACGTCATAGCTTGAGCTGGGCAGCACCACATGCAGGCGGCGGGCTGGTTTCCACTCGGCCAGGGCGTCCATGACCCCGGCGGTGGTCACGTCGGGCGGTTCGTCCCCGCAATCGACGATCACGTCCGCCTCGGCATAGACCGGGTAGCGGATTTCCATCAGCTCGCGCAGGGTTTCCTCGCGATCCTTGCCAGCCAGCAGGGGGCGGTTGTCGCGGCTGGCGACGCGGCGCACCAAGGTCGGCAGGGTGCAGCGCAGCCAGACGCTGATCGCCTCCGCCCGGGTGGATTCGCGCGTCGCGGCGTCCATGAACGCGCCGCCGCCGTAGGCCAGCACCATCGGATCGCCGGCCAGCAGACGGCGGATGACGCGGCGTTCTCCGTCGCGGAACGCAGGCTCTCCATATCGTGCGAACAGTTCGGGGATGGTGCAGCCGGCGGCGAGTTCGATCTCTTGATCGGCGTCGCGGAACGGCAAACCCAGGCGCGCGGCCAGCCGCCGGCCGATGGAGGTCTTGCCGGCCCCCATCAATCCGACCAGCACGATGCTGCGTCCGGCAATAGTGTCGGGGACCGGAATCGTCTCCCGTAGGGCAGTGTTGCGTGTCATAATTGTCGAAGCTAGCACACCGGCCCCGGATCAGGCGATTGCCTGTGTGACGGGAACGGGATTTCAGGAGCATCGATGATTCGTATTTTCTTTTTTGTGGTGCTGGCCGGACTGGTGGCGCTGGCGGGCGGTGTGCTGATGTTGGGAATGTTCCCGCCGGCAGCGCATCAGCAGGCGGTGGAAAAGGTCGTGCCGAACGACAAATTCTCGGTTCACTAGGGGCATCGGTGGACCCGCGGGTCGATGCGTTCCTGGAAATGCTGACCATCGAACGCGGTGCGGCCCGCAATACCGTCGAGTCGTATGCCAACGATCTGAACGACTTTGCCGAATTTGCCGCCGGCGCGGGGTTTGGCGCCGATTCGGCCGATGCGGAGACGTGCCAGTCTTATATGGCCTCGCTGCATACACGGGGATTGTCCGCCCGCACCGCCGCAAGGCGGCTGTCGGCGTTGCGGCAGTTCCATTTGTTCCTGCTAAAAGAGGGCGTGCGGACGGACGATCCGACCAGTCTGCTGGATACGCCCCGGCTGCCGAAACCGCTGCCCAAGTTCCTGACCGAACAGGAGGTGGACGCACTGCTGGAAGCCGCCGCCCGCAAGCCCGGCCGTCCCGGCGCGCTGGGCAGGGCGGCGCTGGAGTTGCTGTACGCCACCGGAATGCGGGTTTCCGAACTGCTGTCCTTGCCCCGCACCGCGCTGGGCACGCGCGCCGAGGTCATGATTATCAAGGGTAAAGGCGGCAAGGAGCGGATGGTGCCGCTGTCCGATGCCGCGAAGGATGCCGCGGCGGCGCTGCTGGCGATGACCGAGGCGCAGAGCCGGTTCCTGTTTCCCGGCCGCGATCCGAAACAGCCGCTGACCCGGCAGGCGTTCTTTCTGCTGCTGAAGCAGGTCGCTCTGGAGGCCGGGCTGGACCCTGTTCGGGTGTCGCCGCATGTGCTGCGGCACTCTTTTGCGTCCCACATGCTGGCGCGCGGGGCGGATTTGCGGAGTTTGCAGATGCTGCTGGGTCATGCCGATATCGCTACGGTGCAGATATATACGCATATTCAGACGGAACGGCTGCGCAAGGTGGTGGAGGACGGGCATCCGCTGTCGGCGGAATGGAAGGGGACGGGTTCGCGAGGTGGGTGATGGGTGCCTCACATTCGTCCCGTGGTCCCAAACTTGTCTCGTATTGGGTGCAATTTGGTTCAGCGGCACCGAATGGGAGACGCAGCAGGACCGCGTGGCTGGCCGCGAAGTCCGTCGCAACGTCCTCCCGGGTGCGAACACGCGGCCCTGACTAACCGGGGGGATTCCGTGCCACGATAGCCGTGGCGGCGGGGTAATCGAGCGTCAGAACGGCGATCCGGGAAAATCCGGCCCGCGCGGCGAATTCCCAGATATCGGTGCCAAATTCTGTATGCACCACGTAATCTTCAGCGCCGGTGGAGGCCGCCCCGTGGTAGCTGGCCGGCATACCGCGCCGGTTGCGGGACAGGCGCCCCGCCACCACCAGAACCGTGAAGCACAGGGCGCCACCGGGCTTCAGGACGCGTCTGCACTCGGTCAGCCCCTTCACCGGGTCTTCGATATGCTCCAGCGTGTCGGAGTGTATAACCAGATCGAATGTGCCATCCTTGTAGGGAAGCGCCTGCATATCAACGGCGGGATAAGCGCCGAACACATGCTTGGGCAGCTTCGCCAGCACCGCGTGAAGCGAACCCGCCTCATTCAGTTCCAGCACCGCCAAACGTTTCATTTTCGGCGATCTGATCAACCGCAGCAGCGGCCGTTCGGTTTCCAGGGCCGCACGCAGGGCGCTGGCGAGGACGATCGACCGGAGGTTGCCGCCGCAGCGCACGCACGCTTCGCCCTGTTGGCGGTCGATATAGCGCGCTTCCGCCGGGCTGAGTTCCCATTCCGCGACCAGACCCGGCCAAAGGACAGGTGTGAACCGGAAGGATTTTCCACCGCAGATGGAGCAGGAAAACGATCTGGGTTCGCCGCCCGATCGCCGCGACGATCCGATCAGCCGCCGGGCAGCGCGGACGTAGCGACGGATGAATGACATTTGGGAACCGAAATCGTAACGCATGGCCGCAACGTAGCGGATATCAGCGGTGCGCGGCAGTTCCTGACTGGGCCGCTGAATATCTGCTGGACCACTGAAAAAATGGTAGCGGCGGACGGATTTGAACCGCCGACCAAGAGATTATGATTCTCCTGCTCTACCGCTGAGCTACGCCGCCACACCGGGAGGCGGCGAAATACCCTTACACACGCCCCGCGTCAACCAGCTTCCGCACACCCAGCAAACGAACCAGCGTCCCGTCGTCCGCCTGACCGGTGACAGCTTCCGGCCGCCAGTGCCGTTGGAACGCGCGCAGCACCAATGACAGGGCCGGATCCAGTGCGCCTTCCGGGGCGACTCGATAGCCGATCCGGGCCAACGCGGCCCGCACCGGGCGCAGCGTCGCCGCGTCCCGGATCGCGCCGCCGGTGCCGATGTCGGGCGAATCCTCCGGCCACAGGCCGACTCCGTTGGCGGCCAGTGCCTCCCAGTCGAACAACTCGCCGGGGTCTTGCTTGCGGTCCGGGGCCACGTCGCTGTGCCCGACCACGTTGCGCGTGGGGATGGGATGTCGCGAAAGAACCGCCAGGCACAGGTCGCACACGGCGGCCATTTGCAGCGCGGGGAATTCTCGATAGCCCCATTCGTGCCCGGGATTGACGATTTCGATCCCGATAGACCGAGCATTCAGGGCGGAGTGGCCGCGCCAGTGGGAAATGCCGGCATGCCAGGCGCGCCGGTCCTCCGGCACCAGCCGAAACACCGAACCGTCCTCGTCCACGACATAGTGCGACGACACCGCTGCCTCCGGGTCGCGCAGCCGGTCGATCGCGGCTTGCGCCGACTGCATCCCGGTGTAGTGCAAAATCAGCATATCCACCGGCCCCCCCCGTTCATCCTGATTCGGGCTCGGGACATCCAGAACGGGCAGGGCAGGGCGGTCGGACGCGGGCGGCGGTACGATCCGCAGCCAGGGTGGGCTCAAAGCCCACGCTCCCGCTTGATGCGATCCCAGGCGGCGTTGATCCGCGCCACCTTGTCGCCGGCCCGGGCGATGAAGTCCGCCGGCACGCCGCGGGACGCAAGGCTGTCCGGATGATTCTCCCGCATCAGCCGTTTCCAGGTCGCGCGCAGTTCCTCCGCGGTGGCCGACCGGGTCAGCCCCAGTTCCAGGTACGGGTCGTCGGCATCCGGTTCCATCGGCCGTCGCGGGGTTTCGCCGAAAGCGCGGTCCCAGGCGAGTTGATCCAGCCCCAGCCGCCGATGCACCCGCCGCAGATATTCGTGTTCCCGGGCGTTCAGTTGGCCGTCCGCCCGGGCGATGTTGAACAGGGACGCCAGGACCTGCTCCAGCACCGGACGGCTATCGACGAACGCCTCGGCCAGTTGTGCGGCATAAGGCTCGAACGATTCGGAACTGTCGCGGGCCTGGTCGAACAGCCGGCCGACGCCGCGGGCGGATGCGGGGGGAATGCGGAAGTTGCGTTTGAACGCGTCGATCTCCAGCCTGCTCACGGCGCCGTCGCATTTGGCCAGTTTCGCGGCCAGCACGGTGACGGTAATGGCGAACACTTCCTCGCGCCGGCCCAACATGCCGGCCACCCGGGCGGCGTTGGGCATGGCGTTCTGCATGAATGGCAGCCGCACATTCTCGATCGAACCGGTGTCGGCGGCATGGCCCAAGGCCGCGCCGATCACCGCGCCGTACGGGCCACCGACGAAGAAGCCCGCGGTGCCGCCAATGATCTTACCCCAATATCCCATACGCGAACGATATCACGCCGGACCGGATCGCCGCAAAGCACGAACATTCAAGCGCGCAGAATGCCGGGATCCTTCAGCGATGTGTCCTGTCCCGGGACCGGATCGGCGATCGCGGCTTCCAGACTCAGCGCGCCTTTCCATTCGTGCGCCGGCCGGGCGGCCTCGCCGGGGCCGATCTGGTCGATGCCCCAGTAGATCTCCAGCCGGTGGTTGTCCGGGTCGCGGAACTCCACCGCGATTTGCACCCCGGCGCGTCGGCGGCCGTCGAAGTCGATTTCCACGTTGTGCCGGCGCAGATGCGCGCGGGCTTTCACCACATCGTCCAGCGTCGGGACCTCGAACGCCATGTGATGCAGGCCGGCGCCGGACGGGTTTGTTTCCGACGCCTTGAACAGCGCGATGCCGTGGTGGTCGCGGTTGCAGCGCAGGAATGCCGCCCCTCCGGGCATCATGTCGTCCTGGTATTCGTCCGAAATCTCGAACCCCAGCACGTCGGTATAGAACCGGACGGAACGCGCGATGTCCGCGACGTACAGGGCGACATGGCCGATTTTGCCGAGTTGGAACGGTGGTGCGCTCATGGGCGTGATTCCTCCTGTTGCACGCTTATACCACGGGTTCTAGCCTGATCGCGACCAGCGACGAGGGACCGCGAGATGAACGCCATTGCCGATGTGCGGGGTGACGCCGGAGAGCGGGAGAGGGCGCGCATCCGTACCGGATCGTTTACCGGCCCGACCTCCGGCCTGGCGCCCGGCAACGTGCAGGCCAATCTGGTGATTCTGCCGAAGGCGCTGGC
>JAJZEV010000005.1:2940-6593 GCA_021805665.1 Pseudomonadota bacterium | reverse complement strand
GGAGCCGTAGTGAACGCCGCCTTGCTGGCACAGGTTTTCGCTGGTGGATTCCAGCATGATGCCCTGGCTGGCCGACACCTCCCGCAGGGCGGCGATTTCCTCGCGCGTCATCACGCCGGGGTTCACATGCGGGATCAGCGTGGTTTCCTTCAGCACCAGCGCGCACATGTCGCGCAGATAGCCGATGGTTGTTTCGTGGCCGAGTTCGGCCAGCGCCTCGCGCGCCGCCCGGTAGCGCAGTTCGGGTTTGTCGCCCAGGGTGAACAGCGCCTCGGTGCAGCCGGTCGCCTCGCCGGCCTTGGCGATTTCCAGGACTTCGGCGGCGGACAGATAGGCCGCGTGGCCGGCCTTCGGCCGTTCGGCGAAGGTGCAGTAGTGGCAGACGTCGCGGCACAGCTTGGTCAGCGGGATGAAGACCTTGCGGGAGTACGAAATGGTGCGCCCGAACGCGTCATCGCGCTTTTGCGCGGCCAGCGTCATCAGTTCGGGAAGGGCGGTGGTTTCGAAGTTCATGGCGTCTTCCGTACTAGGTCCCCGGCGGAGCGCCGCTGGACGTCCAGTGTACCCTGGATGGTGGGCTGTTGGGGGCGGGGGATCAAGTGCTTGACACCCCAAGCGGCGAAGGTGGACCCGGATGAGTATCTGGCGTTTGCCTGTTTGGCCGCTATCGTGTGCTATCGGGTGCGATAAGACAATCCAAGCAGGAGGAACAAATGCAGATCGGTTGCAGTGCGCCGACCAGTGGGCCGTTGATCGAACCGGACAGTCTGCTGCGGATCGCGACGGAGGCCGAAGCCCTGGGCTTCGATTACGTCACCGTTAGCGACCATGTGATGATCCCGACCAGCATCGCCTCGCGCTATCCGTATTCGGATTCGGGCGAGTTTCCGTCCGGTGCCGCGGCGCCGAGGCTGGAGCAGTTGACGGCGGCGACGTTTATCGCGGCGGCGACGACGAAGCTGCGGATCGTGACCTCGGTGATGGTGGTGCCGCACCGTCCGGCGGTGCTGACGGCGAAAATCCTGGCGACGATCGATTTCCTGTCGAAGGGGCGGCTGACGCTGGGCATCGGCGCGGGATGGTGCGAGGAGGAGTTCATCGCCATCGGGGCGCCTCCGTTTGCCGAACGCGGGGCGGTGACCGACGAATTCATGGCGGCGTGCCGGGAGTTGTGGACGGCGGATGCGCCGCACTTCGATGGCAAGTATGTCCAGTTCAAGGACGTGCTTTTCCCGCCGAAGCCACCGCAGGGTGTTATCCCGATCTGGGTCGGCGGGGAAAGCGGGCCGGCGCTGCGCCGGACGGCCAAGTATGGCGATGCGTGGTATCCGATCGGGACCAACCCGCAGTTTCCGATGGATACGCTGACGCGGTTCAAGGCGGGGGCGGCGAAGTTGCGCGGGCTGACCGAAAAGGCCGGGCGCGATCCGGCGGCAGTGGCGCTGGCATACCGGGTTTCGTCCAATCCCGAGGCTCAGCCGAAAGGCACCGTGGACGGGGAGCGGAAGCTGTTCACCGGCGGAGCAGCCGATTTCGCGGGGGATATCAGGGCGCTGCGGGACGTGGGCGTGACCGCGTTCGATTTCGGGCTGTTCGGGGCCGATGCCGCGGCTACAGTGGCGAATATGCGGAATTTCCGCGATGACGTTATGGCGAAGGTACGCTGATCATGCAGTTAGGTCTTACGGTTGGCATGTCCGGCCCGCACCCGCGGCTGGATATGAATATGATCCTGGAAGCCGAGGCGATGGGGTTCTCGCAGGTCTGGACCGGGGAGTCGTATTCCACCGATGCCGTTTCCCCCGCTGCCTGGATTTTGGCGCGGACCACGAAAATCAAGGCGGGCACCGGTATCATGCAGATGCCGGCGCGCACCCCGGCCTGTGCCGCGATGACCGTGCTGTCGCTGCAGGCACTGTCGGGCAATCGCTTCATCTGCGGCATCGGCCCATCCGGCCCGCAGGTCGTCGAGGGCTGGCATGGCGTGAAATTCGGCAAACCGATGCAGCGCACCAAGGAATACATCGCTATTATCAAGCAGGTGCTCGCCCGGGAAAAGCCTCTGGAATTCCACGGCGACCAGTATTCCATCCCCTATGACGGGGCCGACGCGACCGGTTTGGGGCGGCCGTTGCGCAGTATCGCGCATGGCGATCCGAATGTGCCGTTCTTCACCGCGTCGATCACGCCAGCCGGGTTACGGATGGCGGGCGAGGTGGCGGACGGGAACCTGCCGATCTTCTTCTCCCCCGATGCGCCGGACGTGGTGACCGGCCCGACGCTCGAGGGTCGCAAAAAAGTCGGCAAGACGATGGCGGGCTTCGATACCGCCCCGTTCGTGCGGGCGCAGATGGGTCCTGACGCGGCGGCGTGCCGGGATGCGATCCGCCCGGAACTGGCGCTTTACATCGGCGGCATGGGGGCGAGGGCTAAGAATTTCTACAACGACATGGTCTCGAAAATGGGGTTCGAGGGCGAGGCGAAGACCATCCAGGACCTGTATCTGGACGGCAAGAAGACCGAGGCCGCTGCGGCGGTGCCGGACGCGCTGATCGACGCGATTTCGTTGTGCGGACCGGCGGAGCGGATACGCGACAGGTTGGAAGCGTGGAAGGATGTGGCCAAGGCCGGCCATGTGGGGACGATGGTGCTGAAGGGTTCCAGCATCGAGGTTCTGCGTGTGGTGGCGGAGGCGGTGCTTTAGCAGGCTGCGGACGGAGCCGGGGATTGCTCCCCGGCACGTCGGCGCCCCGGTGCCGGATGGCTTAGGTTGGTGCCCGTAGAATGAACCCCACGCCGCGGATGCTGAGCAGCATGGGGCCGGAGTCCGGGCTGTCTATCTTGCGGCGCAACTGCCCGATGTGAACATCGACCAGATTGGTCTGTGGCATGGTCGTATAATCCCAGACATCCTCCAGCAGCATTTGGCGGGTTACCACCCGGTCGGGTCGCCGCATGAAGTATTCCAGCAGCTTGAATTCGCTTTTGGACAATTTGATAGTGCGCGAATCACGGCGCGCGGTACGTTCGATCAGATCGAGTTCCAGCGGCCCGACGTGCAGGACCGTGGCCCGTGTTTCCATGGGACGGCGCAGAACGGCCTCTACCCGGGCGGACAACTCCGAAAGAGCGAAAGGTTTGGTGAGGTAGTCGTCTCCGCCGCTTTTCAGGCCCCGGACCCGGTCGCCGACCGCGACGAGCGCGCTGACCACGATGATCGGAACCCGGAAGCCGTCCCGGCGCAACGTGCGAATGATCGACAGTCCATCGCATTCGGGCAGCAGGAGATCGACGATCAGCAGGTCGAATTTTCCGCTGCGCGCCGCTTCCAGGCCCTTCAGGCCGGAATCGATGTGGGTTACGTCATACGACCGGCCGGTGAGTTCAGCCACCACTTCGTCGGCCATCTCGTGGTCGTCTTCGATGATCAAGATTCGCCCGCGTCCCAGCCCGGTCGGGCGGAGCGGCGTCTCATAATCGGCGTGACGATCCGGAGAATGAAATTCTGAACCGGTCATCTCTGGATGGCGGTGGGTTTTCGTATCGTTTGCCATGTTTCGCGATCCACCATGTGCCGCGCGTGCTTTAGCGGCTGGTTGCACATTTGCTAGCGCATTCACCCTTTTGGAAGTTTAGTAAGCAAACCATCGATG
>JAJZEV010000005.1:0-2246 GCA_021805665.1 Pseudomonadota bacterium | reverse complement strand
GTGCGCCGGGAGTTGAATGGGGTCGAAGACCGGTTCGGCGCTTTCCCCTTAGAGGTTCCCTCAGTGAATATAGCCGTCAAAGCTGAACACCTGTCGCCTGGGATGCGCATGCTGGAGAAAATGACGTCCTCTGCCCGCGGGCGAATTCTGGTGATCGAGGACGACCAGGAGATCGCGGACGATCTGGTCAATGATTTGATTGACCGGTCTTATGACGTGACTCATGTAGCTACGGGGCTTCGCGGCGCCGAAGAAGCCCGGCGGGGCAACTACGACCTTCTGATCGTCGATCTGCTGCTGCCCGAGTGCGACGGCTTCACGATTATCCAAGGTTTGCGCGGGGACGGATTTCGGGTGCCGGTGCTCGTGGTAAGCGCGCTTGGGGCGGTCAACGACCGCATCCGCGGGTTGAAGGTCGGCGGCGACGATTATGTCACGAAGCCCTTCGCGCTGCCGGAGGTTGCCGCGAGGGTGGAGGCTTTGTTGCGCCGGCCACTCGAAACGCGTGAGACGGTGTTGCGCGTCGGGCCATTGGAGCTCGATCTGATCGAGCGCGTTGCCCGGCGGGATGGCAGGTCGATCGATCTGTCTGGAAGCGAGTTCAGGCTTCTGGAGTATTTCATGCGTCGTCCGGATCGCGTGGTCACGCGCGAAATGCTGCTGGAGGATGTTTGGCACTACCGCTTTTTGCCCCAGACCAATTTGGTCGATGTTCATATCGGCCGGCTGCGGCGGAAGATCGACGGCCCCGACGGGGAGCAGATGCTGCCCAATATCCGTGGCGTAGGGTTCATTCTTCGTGACCCGACCTAAACTGCTTTCAACCGGCGTGTTCCGCTTGGCAGTGACCTTTTCGGGGGTTTGCATTCTGTCGGGCGTGATGCTGTTCGCGGTGATCTACCGCCAGACCAAGGTATTCGAGATGCAGCGGATTTCCGCTGCGGTCGTCAGCCAGGCGGAGGCGTTGGCGCAAGGCTCTCCGGAGGAGATTCGATGGATGGTGCGGACGCAGTTTCCGCGCGAAATCCACAAGGAATATCATAACACCACCTATGCCGCGCTGTTCGATTCCGACGGCCGCCTGATCGCTGGAAACATCGATCGTCTGCCACCTGGTTTGCCGGTCGATGGCGGCGCCCATGAGCTGGAGATCCCCGATCCGGCCCGGGATTGGTCTTCTCGCACGATGGTTGTCGCTGCCAGGCGCCTGCCGGATGGAGGGTTGCTCTTGATGGGCCGGGGCGTCGGTGTGCTGGGCAGTCTGGCCGATATTGTCGCCGGGGCGTTGTTCCTGGGGGCGATTCCCTCGATCGGGACGGCGTTGGGGGTCGGCCTGTGGCAGCGGCGGCAGGTGCAAAGCCGGGTCCAGGCGGTGAATGAGGCGATCGACAGGATTATGCAGGGCGACGTTCATCAACGTCTGCCGGTTAAGGGGGTGGCGGACGAGTTCGATCAGCTGGCGGAAAGCGTGAATCGGATGCTCGCCGAGATCGAACGCCTGCTGGCGGACGTGCAGAGCATCAGCGACAATATTGCCCATGACCTGCGCACGCCCCTCGCCCGGGTCAGGACGGTGCTGGAACGTGGGCGCGCGAAGGCGGAATCGATGGCCGACCTGGCGGCGGTGTCCGACCGCGCGATCGCGGGCCTCGATCAAGCCCAGAGTATTATTACGGCATTGTTACGTATTGGCGAAATCGAGGGCGGTCAACGGCGTGCCGCGTTCTCTTTCGTCGATTTGAACGAAATCGTTGGCACGGCGGCCGATCTGTATGGTCCGATCGCCGAGGAAAAGCACATCGAGTTTGTTCTTGAGGCGGACCTGGTCGAACCGATATATGGCGACCGCGACCTCATGATCGAAGCGGTTGCCAATCTGTTGGACAATGCAATCAAATTCGTGCCGTCCGGCGGCATGGTCCGGTTGTCGATCTCGGCGACTGAGAATGGGCCGGTGATCCGGGTGGCCGATAATGGTCCGGGAATTCCGGAAGCCGAACGAGATGCGGTCTTGACGCGATTTTACCGGGTTGACAAAAGCCGCCATATCAATGGTCACGGTCTTGGTCTGAGTATTGTTCTGGCGATCGTCAAGTTGCATGAATTCGAACTTACGGTTGGCGATGCGTCTCCTGGTTGTGTTTTTGAACTTCGCTGCCATGCCTTGGATCGTTCGTTAAACAGCCCGACGGGAAACCGAGCAGAGAAGCCATCCTGGCTTCGCGGCTGGCAGGTTCCGGGTGGGG
>JAJZEV010000242.1 GCA_021805665.1 Pseudomonadota bacterium | reverse complement strand
CAGGTTCGGCGCGGAGCGGTAGAACGCGTCGTCCATCGTTCCGTCGCCGAAACCGACCAGACAGACGGCATCGGCCAGCGCGGCCGCGAACTCCGGCGTACCGTGACGGGCGACGACAGCGTCCAGGCTCGGCGGCAGCAATTCCCTGGCGATGCCGATCTCGTTCAACGGATTATCGGCAATGACGATCTTGGCCATGTGTTTCCCCCCTTGATGGTCCAACCGAACCCTAGCCGGGTTTGCGCACCAAGCCAAAATTCAGGGCAGATTAAAATATAGGCAAACGTGCGGTGCGGCCGATCGGGGTCGAGGTGGCGATTTTATGAGCATTTGGGCAATTTGCATCTAGGTCGCGCAAATCGCTGCGATCGTTTGATTGTATCCTGGCCTTTGTGGTGGTTGGCACGCAGCTTGCTTGGCTCATTGGCGCCTCCGTAAGACGGGGAAACCGTAACAACAACAGGCACAGGAAAATCCACTGATGTCACTGGACGAACCCACAATCTCCCGCCGCGGCCTCGGGCGTCTCGGCGTGGCCGCCGCGACTCTCGCCGCGGTCGGTGCCGTCAAGGCGGCAACATCTCCGGCCGCGGCGCAGGCAGCCGGCGGCACCATCAAGGTCGGCATTCTGCACTCCCTGTCCGGCACCATGGCCATCAGCGAAACCACGCTGAAGGACGTCATGCTCATGCTCATCGAGGAGCAGAACAAAAAGGGCGGTCTGCTCGGGAAAAAGCTGGAAGGCGTCGTCGTCGATCCGGCTTCCAACTGGCCGCTTTTCGCCGAAAAGGCGCGTCAGTTGATCTCGGTGGACAAGTGCGCCGCGACGTTCGGCTGCTGGACCTCGGTGTCGCGCAAGTCCGTGCTGCCGGTGTTCGAAGAACTGAACAGCATTCTGTTCTATCCGGTGCAGTACGAAGGCCAGGAATGCAGCCGTAACGTGTTCTACACGGGTGCCGCGCCGAATCAGCAGGCGATCCCGGCGGTGGATTACCTGATGTCTGAAGGCAAGGTGAAGCGCTGGGTTCTGGCCGGCACCGACTATGTCTATCCGCGCACCACGAACCAGATCCTGGAAGCGTACCTGAAGTCCAAGGGCGTCGCGGCCGAGGACATCATGATCAACTACACGCCGTTCGGTCATTCCGATTGGCAGAATATCGTGGCCTCTATCAAGAAGTTCGGTTCCGCCGGCAAGAAGACCGCCGTGGTATCGACCATCAACGGCGATGCCAACGTCCCGTTCTACAAGGAACTCGGCAATCAGGGCATCAAGGCCACCGATATCCCGGTCGTTGCGTTCTCGGTCGGCGAAGAAGAACTTGCCGGCATCGACACCAAGCCGCTGCTGGGTCACCTCGCGGCGTGGAACTACTTCGAAAGCGTCGATACCAAGGAGAACAAGGCCTTCATCAAGGACTGGAAGGCGTTCACCAAGAACCCGAAGCGCACCACCAACGATCCGATGGAAGCGCATTACATCGGCTTCAACATGTGGGTGAAGGGCGTCGAGAAAGCCGGCACCACCGATTCCGACGCGGTGATCGACGCGATGATCGGCGTTTCGGTGCCCAACCTGTCGGGCGGCTATTCGGCGATGATGCCGAACCATCACATCACCAAGCCGGTGCTGATCGGCGAAATCCAGGCCAACGGGCAGTTCAATACTGTATCCGAAACCCCGGGTCTGGTGGTGGCACAGGAATGGTCGCCGTATGTCGAAGACACCAAGGACCTGATTGGCGACTGGCGTGCGCCCATGAGATGCGGTGCGTTCAACGTGAAGACCGGCACGTGCACCGCGGGTAAGAAGGCTTAACCGCCTGATTGCCGCGAAGGGGGCGGCCGTATCCTCCCGGCCGCCCCCATTTCGTATGTAAGGAAAGTCTCGCGATGCGTCGCATAGCCGCACTGTTGCTGCTGATTATTCTGATGCAAGGCGCATCGGTTTGCCGAGCGGAGGGGATCGACGACGCGTATGAGGCGTTGGCGGCGTCGGCCGGCTCGATCTCCGCGGCCAGTTTCAATTCCGTGCGTCTGGGGATCGAACAGCTTGCCGTGTCGGGCGATCCGCGTGCCGCCGCGGTCATTGGCGCACTGCAGGACGGTCTGCTGTATGCGAACGACGATCACGCCCTGTTTATTCAACAGCCCGACGGCAGTTATGCCGACGCCCGCACCGGCAATCCGGCCCCGGACGTGACCGACGACGACGTGAAGGCGGTCCGCATCAACAATGCGGTGCGCAGCGCGATCGAGGCGGCACTGGGCAGCCTGCAACTGTTCGCGCCGGATGTGCCGACCCGTCTGGCTGCCGCGTCCGCGGTGTTTACTTCGCATAATCCCGCTGCCCTGCCGGCTCTGACCCGGGCATTGGCGAAGGAGGCCGATCCGGCCGTAAAGCAGCGGATGGAGCAGGCCAAGGCTGCCGCGATTGTGTACGATCCGGACGCCAGCCAGCGAGACCGCCTTGCCGCGGTGGCGACCCTGCGCGCCCGTGGCGATCAGGACGCACGCAGCCTGCTTTCCACACTGGCCGGGCAAACCGGGCCGGTGGCCGATGCCGCTGCCAGCGCCGTGACAGCGATCGATCGCGTGCTGCAAATATGGAGCGTGGCGCAGAGCGTCTATTATGGCGTCAGCCTGGGATCGGTGTTGCTGCTGGCCGCCGCGGGGCTTGCGATCACCTTCGGCGTCATGGGCGTGATCAACATGGCGCATGGCGAGATGGTGATGATCGGCGCTTACGTGACCTTCGTGGTACAGCAGACGATGCACGCCTACGTGCCCTCGCTTTATCAGATCAGCCTGTTGATCGCGGTGCCGATGGCGTTCCTGGTTTCCGGCGCGGTGGGCGTAGCCGTCGAGCGCAGCCTGATCCGCTGGCTCTATGGGCGGCCTTTGGAGACCCTGCTGGCGACCTGGGGCTTGTCGCTGGTGTTGCAGCAAGTGGTGCGGTCGTTGTTCGGGGCGAACAACCGCGACGTCGATACGCCTGCCTGGATGAGCGGGGCGACGCAGCTCGGTGGTCTGACCCTGACCTGGAACCGGATGTACATCATTCTGTTTGCATTCCTGGTGGTCGCGGCGTTGATGGCGGCGCTGCGCTATACGTCGCTGGGGTTGCGGATGCGGGCGGTGACGCAGAATCGCCGGATGGCGGCGGCGATGGGCATCAAGACCCCATGGATCGACGCCTTGACGTTCGGGCTTGGATCGGGCGTGGCGGGCATCGCCGGGGTGGCGCTGTCGCAGATCGACAATGTGTCGCCAAACCTCGGCCAGGGCTACATCATCGACAGCTTCATGGTGGTGGTGTTCGGCGGTGTCGGTAATCTGTGGGGCACCACTCTTGGGGCGCTGACCCTGGGTATCGTCAACAAGTTCCTGGAGCCGGTCGCCGGGGCGGTGCTGGGTAAGATCGTCGTGCTGATCCTGTTGATCCTGTTCGTTCAGCGCAATCCGCGCGGGATGTTCCCGCTGAAGGGCCGAGCGGTGGAGTCATGAAACTCGATCGTATTTCGTATTTGACGCTAGGCTTCGTGCTGGGCGTCGCCTTGGTGCTGGCGCTGCTGAATCAGATGACGGCGCTGGGTTCGGCGTTGCATGTGCCGACCTATGTTCTGGCGTTGGCGGGCAAGTATCTGTGCTTCGCGATGCTGGCCCTGGCGGTGGATCTGGTCTGGGGGTTTGCCGGGATTCTGTCGCTGGGCCACGCGGCGTTCTTCGCGCTGGGCGGCTATGCGATGGGCATGTACCTGATGCGCCAGATCGGCACGCGGGGCGTGTATGGCAACCCGAACCTGCCGGACTTCATGGTGTTCCTGGGCTGGAAGGAACTGCCGTGGTATTGGTACGGGTTCGACTGGTTCGGCTTCGCGATGCTGATGGCTGTCGTGGTGCCGGGCTTGCTGGCGGCGGTCTTCGGCTGGCTGGCGTTCCGGTCGCGGGTGACCGGGGTTTACCTGTCGATCATCACGCAGGCGCTGACCTATGCGCTGCTGCTGGCGTTTTTCCGTAACGATATGGGGTTTGGCGGCAATAACGGGATGACCGACTTCAAGGACATCCTGGGGTTCAACGTGCAGGCGGATTCCACCCGTTCGGCGTTGCTGGTCATCTCCGCCCTGCTGCTGTGCGGGCAGTTTCTGCTGGCGCGGTTTGTCGTGGCCTCCCGGTTCGGCAAGATGCTGATCGCGGTGCGCGACACCGAAAGCCGCACGCGGTTCCTGGGGTACAGGCCGGAATCCTATAAGCTGGTGGTTTGGGTGCTGTCAGCGGTCATGGCCGGGATCGGCGGGGCGCTGTACGTGCCGCAGGTGGGCATCATCAACCCCAGCGAGTTCGCGCCGGGCAATTCGATCGAAGCGGTGATCTGGGTGGCGGTCGGTGGCCGGGGCACGCTGGTGGGTGCCATTCTTGGGGCGATCCTGGTCAACTTCGGCAAGACCTGGTTCACCGGGGCGCTGCCCGAAGTCTGGTTGTACGCGCTGGGGGCGATGTTCATCTTCGTGACGCTGTTCCTGCCGCGCGGGGTCATGGGTCTGTTCCGCGCCCGCACATCGAAGGAGCCGGAACCGGAGGCGCCCGAGGTTGCCGCCGCGCATGAGGTGACGGGATGATCGAACGCGATACCCTGCTGTATCTGGACGGCGTCACTGTCAGCTTCGACGGGTTTCGGGCGCTGAACGCACTGTCCCTGCGGCTGAACGAAGGGGAGATGCGCGCCGTGATCGGCCCGAACGGGGCGGGCAAGACCACGATGATGGATGTCATCACCGGCAAGACCCGGCCGGATAGCGGGCAGGTGGTTTTCGGTAAGGACACCGATTTGACGAAGCTGGACGAACCGAAGATCGCCTCGCTGGGCATCGGGCGGAAATTCCAGAAGCCGACGGTGTTCGAGCCGCATACCGTTTGGGACAATCTGCTGCTGGCGCTGGCCGGGGATCGCAGCCCTCGGTTCAGCCTGTTCGCCAGGGAGACGGCGGCCGAAAAGCGCCAGATCGAATCGATCCTGGAAACGACGCGGTTGACCGACCAGCGGTATCGCCGGTCGGCGGATTTGTCGCACGGGCAGAAGCAGTGGCTGGAGATCGGCATGCTGCTGGCGCAGGAACCGCAGTTGCTGCTGGTGGACGAACCGGTGGCCGGCATGACGGACGCCGAAACCGAACAGACGGCGGTGCTGCTGCGGGAGATCAACCAGACCCGCAGCGTGGTGGTGGTGGAGCACGACATGGCGTTCGTGCGGGCGCTGGGGGTGAAAGTCACCGTGCTGCACGAAGGGTCCGTGCTGTCGGAGGGTTCGATCGACTTTGTCAGCGATGATCCGAAGGTCATCGAAGTCTATCTTGGCCGTTAAGACTGGGGGTCGGTGATGCTGGAAGTCGAAAACGTCGATCTCTACTATGGCGCGGCCATCGCGCTGCGGAAGGTCTCTATCAAGGTGGAGATCGGCGCGGTGACCTGTCTGATGGGGCGCAACGGTGTGGGCAAGACCTCTATGCTGCGCGCGATCACCGGGGCGCATCCGATTTCCGCCGGCTCCATCAAGTGGGAGGGGAAGGAGATATCCCGCCTGCCGATGTACGACCGGGCGAAGCGGGGTATCGCGTGGGTGCCGCAGGGACGCGATGTGTTTCCGCTGCTGACGGTGCGGGAAAACCTGGAGACCGGGTTTGCCGTGTTGCCGCGCGGGCAGCGCAAGGTGCCGGACGAGATATTCGACCTGTTCCCGGTGCTGAAGACCATGCTGGGCCGGCGCGGCGGCGACTTGTCCGGTGGCCAGCAGCAGCAACTCTCCATCGCCCGGGCTTTAGTCATGAAGCCCCGGCTGATCGTACTGGACGAACCGACCGAGGGGATTCAACCCAGCATCATTAAGGATATCGGACGGGTGATTGCGCTGTTGCGGAGCCGGGGGGATATGGCCATCCTGCTGGTGGAACAGTATTTCGACTTCGCCAAAGAGCTTGCGCAGACCATGGTGGTCATGGATCGCGGCGACATCGTTCTGGCGGGGCGGCGAGAGGACCTCGACGAAGCTGATGTACGACGGCGCCTCTCTGTCTGAATCAAGCCCGCTGCAACGCGCGGTTGGGGAACTGCGGATCGCGGTCAAGCGGTTCGGGGCCGAGACCGTGCTGGACGAACTGCGTCAGGTCGGGTGCCTGAAAGCGCGGTTTCCGCGGCGGATCGTACCTGGCTGGCTGGATGCGGTGATGCTGAATACCGGCGGCGGCGTGGCCGGCGGGGACCGGCTGGATCTGGCGTTCTCGGTCGGGCTTGGCGGGCAGGCGACGATCGCGGCCCAGGCGGCGGAACGGTTTTATCGCGCGCTGGCGGCGGATGCGCCGTCGCGGGTCCGCACGCGGTTGACGGTGGCGTCCGGCGCGGCGCTGGAATGGCTGCCGCAGGAGACGATCCTGTTCGACCGCAGTGCGCTGGACCGGCGGTTGGACGTGGATTTGGCGGCTGATGCCCGATTCCTGGGCGTCGAGACGATCGTGTTCGGGCGCGCGGCCATGGGTGAAACGGTGCGCCAGGGGTGGCTGCGCGATCTGATCCGGGTGCGGCGCGGCGGCGAATT
Source organism: Pseudomonadota bacterium (assembly GCA_021805665.1). Lineage (GTDB taxonomy): Bacteria > Pseudomonadota > Alphaproteobacteria > Acetobacterales > Acetobacteraceae > Rhodopila. Next base: position 13 of record JAJZEV010000242.1, on the reverse strand, counting down.
GCTGTTGCACGAC